>NZ_JBHTDO010000008.1:99396-245440 GCF_042666575.1 Actinoplanes sp. GCM10030250
AGCGCGCCACCACGCGACTCCGAGAGCGCGCCACCACGCGACTCCGAGAGCGCGCCACCACGCGACTCCGAGAGCGCGCCACCACGCGACTCCGAGAGCGCGTCGCTGGATCGGCCCGAAGGCGCACCACCGAACCGATCCGACGACGCGCCGCTGCGCCAGCCGGCTGACGAGCGGCTGCGCCCCACACCCAGCCTCGCCGACCTGGACGACCTGATCCAGACCACCACGGCAGCCGGCGTTGCCGTCGATATGCGGTGGCTCGGTCACCGCCGATCGCTGCCCGCTGACGTGGAACTCTCCGCATATCGGATCGTCCAGGAATCGCTCACCAACGTGTTGCGGCACGCCGGTGCCGGGGCCTGCCAGGTGTCGGTCGGCTACGGCCCGGGTGAGCTGGCGATCGAGGTGGTCGACTACGGCCACGGGACCACAGCGACCGGGAGCGGGTTCGGCCTGATCGGCCTGCAGGAGCGGGTCGCTCTGCTGAACGGGACGATGACTGCCGGGCCGCGTGACGACGGCGGCTTCCAGGTGGCGGCGCGGCTGCCGGTTGAGCCCGGAGCCGGCGAATGACCGTCCGTGTGCTCCTTGTCGACGATCATGCCCTGATCCGCAGCGCCCTGCACATGGTCCTCACCGACGCGGCCGGCATCGAGGTGGCGGGGGAGGCGGAGACCGGGATCGACGCCGTACGGCTGACTCGCGAACTGCATCCCGACGTGGTCCTGATGGATATCCGGATGCCCGGGCTGGACGGCATCGAGGCCACCCGCCAGATCCTCGCCGAACCCGAGCCACCTCGCGTTCTCGTCCTGACCACATTCCCCGACGACGACTATGTCTACGGAGCCCTGAGTGCCGGCGCCTCGGGTTTCCTGGTCAAGGACATGGCCCTGGAGGACATCGTCTCCGCGATCCGGGTCGTCGCGGCCGGGAACGCCCTGATCGCCCCGAGCGTAACCCGGCGCCTCATCTCCATGGTCATCAAGCAGCCCGCGCCGTCCTCCGATTGCCCGGCGCTGAACGGGGTGACCGGCCGGGAGCGGGAAGTGCTGATCCTGATCGGTCAAGGTGCCACCAACGCCGAGATCGCGGAGCGGCTGCGGATCACGTCCGGCACCGTGAAGAGCTACGTGAACCGGCTGATGACCAAACTCGGGGCTCGTGACCGGGTGCAGCTGGTTATCGTCGCGTACCGGGCCGGGCTGGTGACGCCCTTATGATCGACGGCATGCTCCAGACGTACGACGAGCGCAACGCCGCCATCAAGTACTGGGTGAACGGCCGGTTGCTCGATCGCGACCAGCCCGGGCTCTCGCCTTTCGACTCGGTGGTGCAGGGCGGTGACGGGGTGTGGGAGGGCCTGCGCGTCTACCGCGGAGCCATCTTCGGGCTCACTGCGCACCTTGCCCGGCTGCGCCGCTCGGCGCTGGCGCTGAACTTCGCCGAGATCCCGGGCGACGGCATGATCGTCGAGGCGATAAGGGCCACGCTGCTGGCGAACGACATGCACGACGGGGTGCACATCCGGCTGACGCTGACCCGCGGCGTCAAGGTGACGAGCGGCATGGATCCGCGCCTCAACCAGGCCGGTCCGACTTTGATCGTGCTGGCCGAGTACAAGGCTCCGGTCTACGACACCGGCGGGCTGCGGCTGGCCACGGCGAGCGTGCGGCGGCCGGCGCCCGACGTGCTCGATCCGAAGATCCACCACAACAACCTGCTGAACTCGATCCTCGCCAAGATCGAGGCGAACATGGCCGGTGCCGACGATGCGCTGATGCTGGACCAGCGCGGATTCGTGGCGGAGACCAATGCCACCCATCTGTTCGCGGTGATCGGCGGCGCGCTGGTCACGCCGACCACCGCCGCCTGTCCAGAGGGCATCACCCGGCAGACAGTCCTGGACCTGGCCGCTTTCCATCAGATTCCGGCAGTGGTGCGGGACGTGTCGCTCACCGAGATGTACGCGGCGGACGAGGTCTTCTGCACCGGCACGATGGGCGAGATCGCCGGCGTTACGGAGATCGATGGCCGGACGATCGGAACCGGTCAGGTCGGGCCGTTGACATCCCGGCTCGCCAAGATCTATCAGGAACACGCCGCAGACAAGGGGGTGCCCGTTCTGTAGCTGTCGCAGGGCCCGGTGCATTTGAGGATGGGGGTGCTCGGCCAGCCCTTTCGAAGGCAGTGGTTCCCGGCCGGGCGCGATTCGAGCCAAGCGCGAAAACCGCGCGAACCGGAATCGGCGGATTGGTGGGTGGTACACGGCCCGGCTTGTTCAAAGGCGATGGGCGGCCAGCTCCTCGTAATACGGCTGAGCAGCATCGACCAGCGATTGCAGATGGTCCGGCACCTCGGCAGGCGACGGGTCGTAGGGGGCGAATCCAACAGATGAGTGCACTTCGGCGTACCAGAAAGGTGCCCACACGCCGTCGGTCCTTCTCGGGCCCGGCGCCCAGGAAAGCATTGCCGGCTCGAAGGCTAAGCCGAGAGCGGTGCAGAGGCGGCGCAGCGTGTCCTCGGGGTCCTGCAGTACGTCCGCCGAGTCCACCACCGGCCCGCCGAAGGTTCGGAAGATCTCCAACTGCTGGGGGTAGCCGAGATCCTCCAGCGTCGGTTCGCCGCGGACTCGGGCGTAGGAGGCGACCACGTGTGCCGGGTCGCGGATCAGGAAGGCGTGGGTGAGCGCGCCGAGCCAGTCCCGGCCGATCTCCGGAAGCAGGTGGTGCGCCATGTGCTTCTGATAGTGCACGCCCGTCGCCGGAGCGGTCAGCGCAGCGGCCACATCTTGCCAGCGAGTCGATTGGGAGGCGAGGATCTCGGCCCGTCCTGGATGGTCAAGACCGGTCACCGCGAGGTAGTGGGCGTAGAGCGGCTCGTCGACCACCACGGTGTCCGGCCGGGAGCCGAAGCTGCGCATCATTGCGGTCGAGATGTTGCGCGGCCCCGACCACATCGCCACTCGCACGGTTGTGCTCACCCGGGTGATACTGCCGCAGAGGGGCGCGCCGGATCAGCCCCGTGGCGAATCGGTCTGGCAAGATCCTCAAGTGCCATGGCCTGAGGAACTCGATACGTCCGTCCTGACTCCGCGACAGCGGGGCATTCTCACCGTGATCCGCGACTGGGCGGTGAAACACGGTCACGCCCCTTCGGCCCGCGAGATCGGCGACGCGGTCGGGCTGGCGTCGTCCTCGTCGGTCAGCCGTCACCTGCGCATTCTTGAGGATCTCGGGTTTGTGCGCCGGGGCCGCACGGTGACGCGCCCGATCGACGTGCGGATGTATCTGGAGCCGGCCACGCGCGACACCGGCAACGGTTCGTCCGTCGGTGTGCCGCTGGTCGGGACGATCGCCGCCGGCGCCCCGATCCTCGCCGACGAGGTCACCGACGAGATGCTGACCCTGCCGCGCGATCTCGTCGGGCGCGGCACGCTGTTCTGCCTGCGGGTTCAGGGCGATTCGATGATCGACGCGGCGATCTGCGACGGCGACATCGTGGTGGTCCGTCAGCAGCCGGATGCCTACAACGGCGACATCGTCGCGGCGATGATCGACGAGGAGGCGACGGTCAAGGTGTTCCGCCGGCGCGGCGGGCATTTGCTGCTCGAACCGCGGAACCCGGCCTACGAACCGATCGACGGGGACCGCGCCGTCGTACTCGGCAAGGTCGTCTCAGTGCTGCGCCGGATGTAGCCATTCAGATGTTCTGAACATTCGGATGGTGCGAGTATCCTGATGCGGTGAGGTTGACCCGTGCGCAACAGCAGGAGCGAACCCGCGCGTCGGTGCTTGTCGCCGCCGCCGCGGAGTTCGCCGAGCATGGTTATGCGGAAGCGAAGATTGACCGCATCGCCGAGCGGGCCGAGCTGACCCGCGGTGCGGTGTACTCGAACTTTCCTGGCAAACGCTCGCTCTACCTGGCCGTCCTCCTCGACGCGTTACCAAGCCGAGCCGCCTTCCCGAGCCGCGCCGCCTTTCCGAGTCATGCCCCCTTTCCGAACCGTGCCGCCCTACCGGGTCAGGCCTCCGCGCCGCCGGCCGACGTCGCCGAGGCGGCCGAGGCCTTCGCCCGCATCTGGCTCGAGCGCCTTCCGCTGACCGGCGACTCGGCCGCTGCGGCCCGATTCCGATCACTCTCCGTGACTGGCGTATTCGACGATCAAGCTGGACGTGCCGTCCAATCCGAGCTTCTGCGGCTGGAGACCTTGCTGCTGGCGTTGCGGTTGGAGGGTTCACGACCTCGAGCAGATCGTCGGGTACGCCTCGCCGAGCTCATCCTGACGTTACTCAACGGAGCCGACCACCTGGCGCAGACGGCAGCCGGTTTCGGTGACCCGTTCGAGGTCGCCCGCGCCTGCCGCTACCTGGCGGCGATGGAGGGCGCCGACGAGTGGGATCCGCCGCACCTGCCGTACATTCCGCCGGCGCAACCGTGCCAGGAGGAGTGGTCGCCGCCCGCCGAGATGACCGACGCGATCATCGACGGACCGGTCAGTATGCACGGCGACGGCATCGTGGTGATCCTCGGCTCGCGCCGGTTGGGCGCGGCAGAGGAAGCCGTCCGCGCCGCCCGGCCCGGCGACCTGATCACCGTGGCGGCCGTGACCGCCGACCCCGCCGAGACCGGTGCGCTGGTCCGGCTGCGAGTGACCGATCTTGCCGGCTGCCTGCAGCGGGTGTTCGGCCCCGCCGGGATGCCGGTGCGGGTCATCCTCGATGAGAACGGGCTGCTCGCCGCCTCGGCCGGGGTGAACGCCGCGGAGGACACCGAGGCCGCGGTCCGCATCCGCGCCGGGAAGATCATCGCGAGGGCGATCGGGCGGGGCGCCGGCCATGCGGCCGCTGTCGCATCCCGGCCCGGTCTCGCTCCCACGGAGGAAGACGTCAATGAGTGACACCACGGTCCTGCACACTTTGCGCTGCATCGGGTATGCCGAACTCGCCCGCCTCGCCGGCATCAGCGAACTTCCCGAGGACGAGACGGAGTCGCACCTGATCGATCTTGCCGTCGACGGCTTCGTCCACCGGACGCCGCCGCCGTTTCCCACCTGGGGCCTGACCGAGGCGGGGAAGGCCGAGGACGCTCGCCGGATCACCGCCGAACTCGAGGACGCCGGCGCCCGCACGGCCGTGACCAGCGCCTATGACCGCTTCATGGTGCTGAACCCGGAGCTGCTCGACCTCTGCTCGGCCGCGCTCGACGACCACGCCGATGCCGCGCGCGACGCCCGCGTCCTGGCCCGATTCGTCAACCTCGACGAGCGCGCCGGCCCCGTCTGTGCAGATCTAGGAGCGGCGCTTCCGCGTTTCAACCGCTATCGGGTACGCCTGACGAGCGCTTTGGATCAAGCAAAGTCGGGTTCCCGGGACCACCTGGCCACGACCACCGACTCGTACCACGGGGTCTGGTTCCAACTCCACGAAGACCTGCTGGCAACCCTCGGCATACCGCGATGACCCACGTCCACCGGTTGTCCGCGACTCTCGACGAACCCGCCTCTGTGATCGGCGGCAAGGCACATGGCCTGGTCACGCTGATGCGCCTCGGCCTGCCGGTACCGCCAGGCTTCGTGATCGACACCGCGGCGTGCCGCACCTTTCTGCACACCGGCCGGTTTCCGTCCAGCGTGGACCAGGCTCTGCGCGAACTGGGTGTGGTGGCCGTATCGGTGCGCTCGGGCGCGGCCGTGTCGATGCCGGGCATGATGGACACCGTCCTGAATGTCGGGCCGCCCGCTGATGCCCGTGACGCAGCTGATGCCCGTGACGCAGCTGATGTCGGTGACGCAGCTGATGTCGGTGACGCAGCTCATGTGCCTGACGCAGCCGATGTGCGCGCGGCCGTCGAGAGGGTTTTCGTCTCGTGGAACACACCGCGAGCCGTCACCTACCGCGAACTGCACGACATCCCGCACGACCTCGGAACCGCCGTGATCGTCCAAACCATGGTCTTCGGCAACCGCGACGACCAGCGAAGCGCGTCCGGCGTCGCCTTCAGCCGTGACCCCGGCACCGGGGAGAAGGTCCTCTTCGGCGAGGTGCTGTTCGGTCAGCAGGGCGATGCCGTCGTCTCCGGTTCGTCGGTAACTCAGCCGCTCGCGGCCCTCGCCGACCGTGAACCCACGGTATGGGCTGACCTGACGGACGCCCTGAACATCCTCGAACAGCACTACCACGACGTCTGCCACGTCGAATTCACTGTCGAATCCGGCCGGCTGTGGTTCCTCCAGGTACGCCCGGGCGGCCTGACCGGACGAGCCGCCGTCCGAGCCGCCGTCGACCTGGCAGACGAAGGCCTCATCGATCGCCGCACCGCCGTCTCCCGGGTCTCGGCGCGCGATGTGCACCTGGCCCGTACGCCAAGAATCTCCCTGACAACCGCCCCAGACACGCTCGGTGACGGCTTGGGCCCGCCCGACGGCGGGTCGGACGTGATCGCCAGCGGCTCCCAAGTGCTCGCCCGGGGTCAGGGTGCCAGCCCCGGCGTGGCCGCCGGCCGCCTCGCTGTCACTGCCGACCGTGCCGCGCGCATGGCCGCCGCAGGTCCGGTCGTGCTGGTCCGCCCTCACACCTCCCCGCTCGACATGCACGGCCTCGCCGCCGCGGCCGGCGTGGTCGCCACCCGAGGCGGACCCACCAGCCACGCCGCCGTGGTCGCCCGCTCCATGGGCAAACCCGCCGTCGTGTCAGCGACCACCCTTCTGGTCGACGAGGCCGCAGCCTGCGTCCGGGTCGGCGATCGGCTGATCCCCGAAGGCACGTTCCTCACCATCGACGGCACCGGGGGAGACGTGGTACTCGGCGCTCCCGGCACCATCCCCGGCGCGGACGACCCCCACCTGATCCGCCTGCTCGAGTGGGGTTCGGCGGCGGACGTCTAGTCTCAAGCCATACCCGCCTCCTTGGCCAGGATTGCCGCCTGGACGCGTGACGTGCAGCGGAGCTTGGCGAGGACCCTGCTGACGTGCGTCTTCGCGGTCGCCTCGGTGATGCTCAGCGTCGACGCCAGCTCCGCGTTGGAGAGGCCGCGACCCAGTGCGGCGAGCACGTCGCGTTCCCGGTCGGTGAGGTTGTCGAGCACCGTGGAAGCCGGCGGCGCTGCGGATGCGGCATCAGCGGCGACGAAGGCTGTGAGCAACCGCCGGGTAACCTCGGGCGCCAGGAAACCGTCGCCGGCGGCAACCCGGCGCACCGCGTCGACAAGCGCGGAAGGCTCGACCGACTTGAGCAGGAAACCCGCCGCACCGGCGCGCAGGGCACCGAACAGGTAGTCGTCGAAGTCGAACGTCGTGAGGATCAGAACGTCGGCCAGGCCCGCCGAAGTGATCTCCCTGGTCGCGCTGATCCCGTCGGTCCCGGGCATCCGGATGTCCATGAGAACCACGTCGGGCCGCAGAGCCGTTGCCTGCTGAACCGCCACCGCCCCGTCGGAGGCCTCACCCACCACAGCGATGTCAGGTGCCTGTTCCAACATCAGCCGCATCCCGGCCCGGATCGCAGCGTGATCATCCGCAACCAGGACGCGGATCTGTTGATCAGTCACGGCCGGCTCCAGGCGCTTGGCGTGGCCGAGTCGCTGGTGCGTGGGACGGTGACGCTCGGCCTCGGACGCTTGATGTGATCGGGCGGTGGGTGCGTTGGACGGTCACGATCGGCCTCGGACGCTCGGCATGGGTGAGGCGTGGGCTCGTTGGTCAGTCACGGTTGGCTCCGGGTGGAGGTGGAGGTGGAGGTGGACGTAGAGGTGGAGGTGGACGTAGAGGTGGGGGCGGCTGGGTGCAGGGGCAGTGTCGCGCGGACTCGGAAGTGATCGTTGTCGGTGTCGGCGGTGAGGTCGCCGCCCAAGAGGGTGGCTCGCTCACGCAGCGAAACCAGGCCGGTGCCGGAGCTGAGCGCGTGATGGTCGAGGCCATGGCGGTGGGTCAGGGTGTTGGCGACCGTCACCGTCAGCCTGTCGCCGAGATGTACGAGGTCGAGGTTGACCTTCGAGCCGGGCGCATGTTTACCGGCGTTGGTCAGGGCTTCCCGGACTATCCGGTAGACCGTGTGGGACACGACTGCCGGCACCCCCGGGACCTCGGCGGTGTTCGTCTCGATCCGCAGGCCGCCGGCCGAAGCCTCGGCGACCAGGTCGGACAGCCGGTCGAGGCCGCCGGGGAGCGTGGGGTCAGCCGCGCCCGGGTCGTCGGCCCGCAGCAGCATGATCATGGCGCGCATCTCCTCGAGGGCGGCCAGGCTGCTCGTGCGGACGGCCCGGAGGGTGGCCCGGTCACGGTCGGCGTCGGGTGGCATGGACAGCGCCGCACCCGAGTGAATCGCGGTGGTGGACAGGTGGGCGGCGATCACGTCGTGCAGGTCGCCGGCCATTGCCGCACGCTCGGCCAGGACGGCCTCCCGGGCGGTCCGCTCGGCGTCGAGAATGCCCAGCTGACGCTGCTGGCGTATGTTTGCCGCCCACCACAACGGCACGAACAGCAGGGTTGTCAGCTGTAGGCCGATGAAGACGCCGAGCCGCAGCTCGCCGAGTGCGAGGCCACCGACGACGCTCGCCGTGCAGACGATCACGAACACCAGTGTCGTCACCGCGGCCCGGGCCCGGGCGGAGGCGAACAGCCCGGCCGAGAAGAGCAGATCGAACAGAACCAGCACCACGGCGACGCTGCCGCCGAGTGCCAGATCGGCAGCGCCCACGATCACACCGACGCCGAGCGCTGACATCGGGCGACGGCGCTTGAAGAGCATGGCCAGGCAGCCGAACGTCAGCAGGATCGAGTGCCACCACGGTGGCGCCCCGGCGAGGCTGTCGATCTCCGGGGTCGTCCAGACGTCGGTCAGGCCGATGAGGTTGAACGCCAGGCCGGCCGCGAAGGTCCCCGCCGCGGTGGCGACGTCCTGGAAACGTGTGCTGGCCCGCCAGCGTGCTCTCACCTCCATGCCTCACATCCCATCACGGACGGGCGGGGGCGGCGTCAGTCGAAAGATGTATGCGCCGCACAATCCCTGACATCCTTTGGCCGACGCGCTCCGGGCACCTCGTCCCGCACAGTCGTCGGCATGGACATCGCCCTCCTGGGATCGCTCGCCGTTCTGGCGTTGATCGACTCCACCAGCTTCGGGACCCTGCTGATCCCGATCTGGCTGCTGCTGCACCCCGGCCGGCTGCGACCCGGACGCATCCTGGTCTTCCTGGGGACTGTCGCCACCTTCTACTTCGCCGTCGGCATGACCGTGGCGCTGGGCGCCGATGCCTTCATGCCGCAGATCACCAAGATCCTCGACACCCGCGCCGCGATGTGGACCCAGCTGATCATCGGCGTCGCACTCTTCTTCTGGAGCTTTCGCCTCGACCGCAAGAACAAGTCGGCGTCCGGAGGCGGCCGATTGCTCCGCTGGCGCGAACGCGCTCTCTCCGACGACGGCGGCGCTGTGGGCCTCGCCGGTCTCGCCCTCGCCGCGGCAGCCGCCGAGGTGACCACGATGCTGCCCTATCTCGCCGCGATCGGCCTGCTCACCACAGCCGAGCTGCCAGTCGCCCAGGTCGCGCTGGTAATGGTGGGCTACTGCCTACTGATGATCGTCCCGGCGCTGCTCCTGCTGGCGTTACGCCTGGTCGCCGGGACCAGCATCGAACCCCTGCTCACCCGCGTCAGCACGTGGATGGCAAACAGCAACGCCCTCTCCTGGATCGTCGGCATCGTCGGCTTCCTCCTGGCCCGCGACGCCGCCTTCCGCCTGGACCTCCTCAACCTCTGCTTCGGAGACAAATGCTGATGCTTCGGAGACAAATGCTGAACGTTGGACGTTCAAGATTCGGGCGCACGTCCACCGCCGAATCCGCCTGCCGGTGACATCGGCAGTGCCTGCCGCCGGCGGGGAAACTCATTGTGGCGGGTGGCGTGCGCCGGCGGGTGGCGTGATCTGGCGGGCGGCGTGCGCCAGCGGGGTGGCGTGCGCCGGCGGGTGGCGTGATCTGGCGGGCGGCGTGCGCCAGCGGGGTGGCGTGCGCCGGCGGGTGGCGTGATCTGGCGGTTGGTCCCGAGGGGTGCTCGGGGAGGGAGGGCGACTGGATTACTGGAGGCGTTCGGCGGGGGGTTGGAGGATGCAGAACTCGTTGTTGTCGGGGTCGGTGAGTACGTGCCAGACCCAGCCCTCCTCTTTGACGGGAGTGTCCGTCAGGAGGCGGGCACCTGCGGCGACGACGCGGGAGACTTCGGCTTCCAGGTCTGGCACGCGTAGGTCCAGGTGCAGGCGGTTCTTCGAGGTGTCCTTGGGTTCGGGGACTTGCTGGAGGAGCAGTTCGACGCCGTTGCCGCCGGGTGGGAGGAGGCGGCGGTAGGGGCCTGGGCCGGTCGCGGGTGGGTGGTAGCCGAGCACTTCGCACCAGAAGGCTGCGGAGCGGTCGAGGTCGGCGCAGTCGAGCACTACCGCGAGGACTACGTTGTCTCGGCCGCCGAAGCGGGCAGGTCCATCGATCACGGCAGTAGGGTAGTCCGATGCCCGAGGACGTGCGGATGACTTTGGCGGCGACGACGATCAGTTCGCCTGATCCCCGGCGGCTGGCCGGCTTCTACGGGAGGTTGCTGGGCTGGCCGGTCGACGAGGACGCGGACGGGTGGGTCACGCTCAAGGCGCCGGCGGGTGCTGGTCTTTCCTTTCACATGGAGGACGACTACGAGGCGCCGGTCTGGCCGGGGCGTGCGGGGCAGCCACAGATGCAGTCGCATCTGGACATCGAGGTCAGCGATCTGGAGCACGGGGCCGCTCTGGTGGTCGAGCTCGGTGCGACGGTGGCTGAGTTTCAACCCCAGGACGATGTACGGGTGTGCCTCGATCCTGATGGCCACCCGTTCTGCCTCTTCGTGCGGACCTGACGGAGCCGCTTCGGGGTGGGAGCGCACGAAGCCGCTTCGGGGTGGGAGCGCACGAAGCCGCCTCGGGGTGGGAACGCACGAAGCCGCCTCGGGGTGGGAGCGCACAGCGCCGCCTCGGGGTGGGAGCGCACGAAGCCGCCTCGGGGCGGGAGCGCACAGCGCCGCCTCCGGTGGGAGCGGACGGAGCCGCCTCGGGGTGGGAGCCACGAGAAGAACCGTCGATAAAAGCATGGCCGAAAGCGGGCACCGGGAAAACAATTCTGTACCCGGCGCGGGCCGTGGAGATCGAGTCGCCGAGACAGGCATCGATCGGCGTCAGAATTTGCGTTGGGCCTGGTGAGGCTTATGCGAGTCACTTCGAATAAGTCGGATTGGACGGCATCAGCAGAAGTTAATTCCAGGTAAACCACCGTCCTCTATGGCGTGTTGTCATCCCCCTTCGAGAGCCCTAGGGGGAAGGGGACGCCGATGGCGGGTCGGCGGTTCGTGTGCAGGGCAGCCAGGGCAGCCGGGGCAGCCAGGGCAGCCAGGGCAGCCAGGGCAGCCAGGGCAGCGAGGGCGGTCAGCGCGGCCGCGGCGAGGGCGGCCAGGGCAAGGGCAGTCAGCACGGCCAGAGCGGGCACGGCCGGCGTCGCGGTGGGGCTGCTCGTGGGAGTCATGCTTGCCGTCGTCGGGCCGCAGGCGGCGCAGGCGGCGGTTCTGCCCGCCGGGTTTCGGGAGCAGACCGTGCTCACCGGGCTGGACCTGCCGATGAACCTGGAGTTTGCCTCCGACGGGCGGATCTTCGTGGCGGAGAAGGCCGGGCGGATCAAGGTGTTCGACTCGATTGCGGACACCACGCCGACGATCTTCGCCGATCTGCGTACGAATGTGCACAACCAGAACGACCGGGGGCTGCTCGGCCTCGCGCTGCACCCCGACTTCCCCGCCCAGCCGTACGTCTACGTGCTCTACACCTACGACGCTCCGCCGGGGCAGACCGCGCCGGTGTGGAACGACGACTGCTCCTCCGTCGGTGGCGCCAACGCCGGCCGGTGCGTCGTGACGGCGAGGCTGTCCCGGCTCGACGCCGCCGGGAACGAGACGGTCCTGCTGCACGACTGGTGCCAGCAGTATCCGTCCCACTCGATCGGTGACCTGCGGTTCGGCACCGACGGCATGCTGTATCTGAGTGCGGGTGACGGTGCCAGCTACAACACCGTCGACTACGGGCAGCTCGGCAATCCGGTCAACCCGTGCGCCGACCCGCCCGGTGGGTCGATGGCGCCGCCGGGGGCGCAGGGTGGCGCGCTGCGGTCGCAGGATGTGCGCAGCGCCGCCGACCCGACCGGCCTGAGCGGCGCGATCCTGCGGCTCGACCCGGTCACCGGTGCGGCCGCGCCGGGCAACCCGGCGATCGGCTCGACCGACGCGAACACCAGGCGGATCATCGCGTACGGGATGCGGAACCCCTACCGGTTCGCGCTGCGGCCGAACAGCGCGGACATCTGGGTGGCCGACGTCGGGTGGAACACGTGGGAGGAGGTCAATCGGCTGACCGACAGCGCTTCGACCGTACGCAATCTGGGGTGGCCTTGTTTTGAAGGGGCTGATCGGCAGAGCGGTTATGACGGGGCAAACCTGGACCTTTGCGAAAGTCTCTACACCGCGGGTGGGCAGACCGGGCCGCACTATGCCTACAAGCACTCGGATCCGGTGGTGTCAGGAGAGAGCTGCCCGACCGGTGGGTCGAGCATTTCCGGCATGGCGTTCGCGCCGTCGGCCGGTGGGGACTACCCGGCGGCATACCGTGGTGCGCTGTTCTTCGCCGACTACACCCGGGACTGCATCTGGGCGATGATGCCCGCCTCGCCCGGCGGTGTCCCGGTGGCCTCCGACCGGATCACCTTCGTCGCCGGCGCGTCCAATCCGGTTGATCTTGCCATCGGCCCTGGTGGCGACCTCTATTACGCGGACGCGGGCGGCACCGTCAAGCGGATTCGGTACTTCGCCGGTAACCAGCCGCCGACCGCCGCCCTGACCGCGTCACCGACCACCGGGCCGTCGCCGCTGACGGTGAATTTCGACGCGACCCAGTCGAGCGACCCGGATCCGGCCGACGCGGGGCTGCTGAAGTACGAGTGGGACTTCACCAACGACGGCAGCGTTGACGCGCGCACCGCCACGGCGAGTTTCACCTATCCGCCCGGCGGGCCCTACACGGCGCGGCTGCGAGTGCTGGACAGCCTCGACGCGGCCGACACGCAGACCGTGGAGATCCAGTCGGGGAACAGCCCGCCGGTGGCGACGATCGACAGCCCGGGGGCCTCGACGACGTTCACCGTCGGTGAGAACATCACGTTCGGCGGCGGGGCGACCGACCCTGAGCAGGGCAACCTTCCGGCGTCGGCGCTGCGGTGGCGGCTGCTGCAGTACCACTGCTACACGCCCGACAACTGCCACACCCACACCGCGCAGGAGTGGAACGGGGTGGCCGGTGCGACGTTCCCGGCGCCCGACCACGAGTACCCGTCCCATCTGGAACTGGTGCTGACGGCCACCGACGCGGGCGGCCTGTCGACGACCACGACGCGCCGGATCGATCCGCGGACGGTCCAGCTCACCTTCGAGGGCAACCCGGCCGGCACCCAGGTGACGGTGGGCGGGACCATGCAGACAACACCATTCACGCGTACGGTCATCCAAGGCTCGTCGAATTCGGTCAGCGGGGTCACGCCGCAGACCGCCGGTGGGGTTCCGTACGTCTTCGCCGCCTGGTCCGACGCCGGTGCGCAGACGCACACGGTGACCGCGCCCACCGACAACCGCAGCTATACCGCGACGTTCGTCCGGCAGCGGCTGGTGCAGAGCCAGATGACGGTCCGCTCGGTCGACTCGCAGGAGACCGTCAGCCAGAACGGCCGGGGCACCAACGTGCTCGACGGCAACACGGCGACCATGTGGCACACCGTGTGGACCGGCAGCGCCGACCCGAAGCACCCGCACGAGATCCAGCTCGACCTGCGCGGCCAGTACGACGTGACCGGTGTGCACTATCGGCCGCGCCTGGACTCCTACGTGAACGGCCGGATCGCCCGGTACGAGGTCTACGTCTCCGCCGACGGCACGAACTGGGGGAGTGCGGTCGCGACCGGCGCGTGGATCGACAGCACGGCGGAGCAGTCCGCGACGTTCGGCGCGAAGGCCGGCCGGTACGTGAGGTTGCGTGCCCTGTCCGAGGTGAAGGGCCAGGCGTACACGTCCATCGCGGAGCTGAACGTGTCGGTCGCGCCCAAGCTGCCACGGACCGCCCTGACCCTGCGCTCGGTCGACTCGGCGGAGACGGTGAGCCAGCCGGCGCCCGGCAAGAACGCCATCGACGGCAACAACGCCACCATCTGGCACACCCCGTGGACACCGGCGACCGACCCGCCGCACCCGCATGAGATCCAGCTCGACCTGGGCCGGAACCTGAGCGTGAGCTGCGTCTACCAGCAGCCGCGGACGGACTCGTACGTGAACGGGCGGATCGCCCGGTACGAGGTCTACACGTCCACTGACGGGTCGAACTGGGGATCGGCGGCGGCGAGCGGGACCTGGCCCAACACCGCGGCCGAGCAGAACGCCTGCTTCAGCGCGCGGACCGCCCGGTACGTGCGGGTCAGGGCGCTGTCCGAGGTGGCCGGCCAGCCGTGGACGAGCATCGCCGAGATCCGGGTGGGGGGACGTTAGCCTTTGACGAGGGCGTCACCGAGTGCCGTACGCCGGTAGAGCACCGACCGCCCGGACCGCGCCCGGCTCACCAGCCCGGACGCGTGCAGCACGGCGAGATGGTCGCCGACGGCCCCGGTCGCCATGCCGAACGCGCGGGCCAGCTGGCTGGTGCTGGCCGGATCGGCGAGGGTGACGAGCAGCTGTGCCCGGGACCGTCCGACAAGCGCCGCCAGGTGTTCCGGGGCGCCGGGCGGGCCGTGTTCGAGCAGGGTGGCGACGCCGCGCGCCGGGTAGACGATCGCTTTCGGCCACGGGTTGTCGGCGTAGACGGCGAACTCCGGCCAGACGAACACCGACGGCACGAGCAGGAGCCCGGTGCCGCCCAGGGGGATCGTCTCGCCCGTACGCCCGGCCAGGTCGATGCCGCCGGCGCGCCACCGGACCTTGCGATGCAGCCCGGCGAGCGCGGCGGACCAGCCCGACCGGCCCAGCTCACCGGACCGGTGGACCACGTCGCGCTCGCACAGCAGCCGCAGCCGGGGCCAGTCGCCGGCGAGCAGTGCCGTCCACGCGGCGGCGAGGAAGACGGCGAGCCGGTCGAGGACGTCCGGCGAGGTCAGCACGGCGCGGGCGGCGGCGGTGGCGTCCGGGCGCCGCCGCAGGTAGAAGTCGATTTCTTCGCGAGCGACGCTCAACGGTGTCGCGCGCAGGGCGGCGAGGTCGTCCTCGATGGTCTGGCCGAGCCCGTGGGGTGGCGGGCACAGGAAGGTGGCGCCTGATCGAGGCAGGGTCAGCGCGAGGACGGCGTCGAGTGCGGGCTCGGTGAGCAGCGGCTCGAACCGCGGACGGAGCCTGGCCAGCCAGGGCTCGGGAACACCCTGGCGGTCGGGGCCGGTGAGGGCGCGGATCAGGTGCTGCAGTTCGAACAGCGGCGAGAGCGCGAAGCGGGTGCGCAGCAGGTCTTCGGCGCCTACCTCGAACCGCAACACCCCCCGACCCTACCCTGGCCTTACGTTTGAGGGCGTAACATTCGAGTGCCGCGGCGAACCCGGGCACGCTGCTGGCATGACCGTCACCGATCGTCCGGCCTCGTACCGTGAGGTGTTCGCGGAACCGACCTTCCGCACGCTGTTCGTCGCGCGGACCCTCGCGATCGGTGCCAACGCGCTGCAGATCTTCGCGCTGTCCGTGCTGGTCTACGCCGGAACAGGGTCGCCGCTGCTGAGCGCGCTCGCGTTCGGCGCCGGGTTCCTGCCGCAGTTCGTCGGCGGGCTGCTGCTCGGCTCGCTCACCGACCGGCTCCGGGCCCGCCCGCTGATCTCGATCGGCTACGGCATCGAGGCGATCCTCGCCGCCGCACTCGGCCTGCTCGTCCTCCCGGTGTGGGTCAGCCTCGCCCTGGTCGCGGTGGTCGCCTGCTTCACCCCGGTCTTCGCCGGCTCCGCCGCCCGCGTCATCGCCGAACGGCTCAGCGGCGACGCGTACGTCCTCGGCCGCTCCGTCTCCAGCATGTCCTCCTCCGCCGCCCAACTACTCGGCCTCGCCGGCGGCGGCGTCGCTGTCGCAGCCCTCGGCCCCCGCCACGCCCTCCTCTTCGCCGCCGCCTGCCACATCGTGGCTGCCCTGGCCGTCCGCTTCGGCCTCCCCGCCGAACAATCCTCCCCGCAGCCCGTCTCCCCGCAGCCCGTCTCCCCGCAGCCCGTCTCCCCGCAGCCCGTCTCCCCGCAGCCCGTCTCCCCGCCGCCCGCCGCGTCAAAGCTCTCCAGGAAAGGAGGAACCGTCCGCGACAGCTGGGCCGGTGCCACCTTCCTGCTCCGCGACCGCACCATCCGACGCCTGCTCCTCGCCCAATGGCTGCCCTCCGCCTTCGTCGCGGGCGCCGAAGCCCTCCTCGTCGCCTACTCCGCTGTCCGAAACTTCCCCACCGGAGCCGGAGCCCTCCTCATGGGCGCCCCCGCCGCAGGCATGTTCCTCGGCAACTTCGTCGCAGGCCGCTTCCTGCGTCCCTCTCTGCGCGAGCGCTCCACCGCCGCGTTCGTCCTCCTCATGGGTATCCCGCTCCTGCTCCTCCTGACCGCACCACCACTCCCCGTAGTCACCGCCCTCCTCGTCCTCACCGGCATCGGCTTCGCCTACAACCTCGGCCTGCAACGCGAATTCCTCGAGGCCGCCCCCGACGGCCGCACCGGCCAGCTCTTCGCTCTTCTCTCCACCGGCCTGATGGCTCTCCAGGGCCTCGGCCCACTGCTACTCGGCGCCTTCGCGGAGATCACCTCACCCTTGGCGGCCATCGCCGCGGCAGGCGCCGCAACCGTCCTGGTCACCCCACTGGTCCGCCGCCGGCCTCCTCTTCCGTACGGGTAACCGCGCCCCTCGCCGGATCCCCGTCGCGGCCGGCCCTCGTCACGCCGGGCCCTCACTACGCCCGGCCTCACAACGCCCGGCCTCACTACGCCCGGCCTCACTACGCCCGGCCTCACTACGCCCGGCCTCACAGCGCCCGGGCCAGACCGGTGACAAGGGTGAGGTGCCGTGTGCCCGCCTCATCGACCTGGCCTCCGAGGACGTGGAACTCCGCCTCCTCCGCACGTGATCCGATCCGGTCAACCAGCATCGTCGTCCGCATGGCCGCGTAACGCTCCTCCATCTGCTCGACGCCGTACCCCGCCGTGCACAGCACCAGAACCTTCCGCGCCGGGCGCACAGTCATCGGCTTGTAGGCGAAACCGGCCGTCCACACCCGGTCGAACCAGCCCTTGAGTACGGCCGGGCAGTCGTTCCACCACACCGGATAGACGAACGCCCACGCCTGGGCGGCGGCGAGCCGCGCATGCTCATCCGCCACGTCGCCGGGAACCGGAGTGTCCGGGGCGCGTCCGGACTCGCGGTCGTACTCCTCAGCGGTGAGCTCCGGCCGGAAACTTCATGGCATAGAGGTCGGAGACTGTCGCCGTGTGCCCGGCATCGGCGAGCCCGCTCAGAAACGCATCAAGGACCTCGTGCGTGAAGCTGTTCGGACTCGGATGGGCGTAGACGACATGAACCTGGGTCATGCGCCCATTGTGGTCGGCCAGGCTCGGACGATGGCATGCCACGGGTGACAACCAGCCCAGGACCTCTTATCCGCGTGTTAAGAATTGGTCTTCGAGAAATCCGTTGCTCAGTTGATGAAGGAAGCGATTCAGGACTTCCTCGCCGAATTCCGGAAAACCGATCAGCATTGGTGTGCAAGGTTAAGGGGCGTTCCGCAGTTGGGAGCCTGGCCGCCTTCTCGACTACGTTCACGGCAGCCTCGACTGAGCCCGCGGCAGCCTTGGCGGCGACCGGCTCGGTTGTCTCCGTGACCATCGGCTCGGTTGCCTCCACGATCGTCGGCCGGGCTGAGTCCACAGGCTTCGAAACAACATCGCTTGGCGGTCCTGAGCTGGCAATAAACTGGGATCCGATCGCACGCTGTTCTGAGGCCGCCTCTACGCCGCGCGAGGCGCACGAGGCACCGCGGATGTGACGCAAGCGCTCGGCGTGGCGGCGCTTCAATCCCCACGCGCGGCGGCGCTCGTGATCCCGGCGAAACTCCTCGCGCTCGGGAGAATAATCGCGGCGAGCGGTGCGGTCACGCATTTCCGCCAATTTTGCCGAGGTGAACATCTGTAGCTGTCGCATACAGAAATTGTCCCACCGGCCGAACCCGCCCGCTAATGGTCGATCATGCCAGAATCGAGCAAGATTCTATCCTGAGAATACACGGGCGAAGGGCTGAGAATTTCCTGAGACGCGGCATTTCCGTGTGGCATTGGTGTCGACGACACCTATCGGACTGCGTTGGGCTCGGCCTTCTCCGGCTGGGCCAGGCGCGAGGCGCCGAGCGGCAGGTGCCGTTCCTCGCGGCCATGACCGGTCAGCTCGCGGGTTTCGCCGCGACGGTGGACGCCGGTTCGTACGAGGGGGAGGGGCAGAGCCTGCGCTTCACCGAGACCGCGCTGGCCGCGCTGATCACGGCCACCACGGATCAGGGTGTCACCGCCGAAACTCTGCGGCCGATCCACAACCTCGTGCGCCGCCAGATCGCCACCGGCCACGGCGACCAGGGCACGGCCCGAATCTACAAAGAACTCAGAGGAGCCGAAGAGCTGAAGAACGCCGAAGAGCTGAAGAACGCCGAAGAGCTGAAGAACGCCGAGGAGCTGAAGAACGCCGAAGAGCTGAAGAACGCCGAAGAGCTGAAGAACGCCGAAGAGCTGAAAAACGCCGCAGACCTGAGGAGCACCCGCTGACAGCCACCCCCGCCACCGTCATCGGAATCGAGCCGATGGGCCAGGCAATGGCCACCGCCCTCTACGAAGTGATCGCCCAACAGCAAAGAAAGCAAGAGTGAAAGAACGAGCGATCAGGACCAGCGCCGCTCGATCGTGACCAACGTCCCGGTAGAGGTCGCGGTGACACGCACATCGCCGTACGCGTTCATCAGAATCGCGCCGCGCCCCCGGTCCCGGGCCGGCGGCCGGGCACGCCAGCCCCCGAAATCCTGCACCTCTACACGAACCAGCCCGCCGGTCACCCGCAGATGTACCCGGACCTCGGGACGACTGGGCCGCTGCGCGTGCTCGACCGCGTTGTTGATCGCCTCGGTGGCGGCGACCTGGAGGTCGTAGAGCAGGTCCGGGTCGACGGGCTCACCCTGCTGGAGTACGGCTTTCAGGTCGCGCCGGGCCGACGCCGCCGCGCCGGGTTCGAGGGGATAGGCCCAGGTGGCGGACACGTCGACCGGGTCGATGGCGGCCGGGGCCTCGGGCAGCGGCAGGCGGCGGACCGCGACCACCGCGATGTCGTCGCGCTGCGGCTGGGGCACGTCGGCCAGCACGGCGTCGACGATCGCCCCGGCCGGTGCCCCGGCGGAGAACTCGTCGTCGCAGCGCTGCTGGACCCGGTCGAGGCCGACGTCGATCGACTCGGGGAAGTCCTCCACGAGCCCGTCGGTGTAGAGCAGGAGCTGGTCGCCGTGCCCGAGGACGCCCTCGTTCTGCCGGTACCGCGCGCTGGTCAGGCCGAGTGGCGGGCTCACCGCGCCGGTGAGCAGCCGGGAGGGCAGGCCGGGGGCGGAGTGCACCGGGGTGGGATGGCCGGCGCTGCACCACTCGTACCGGCCGGTGCGCGGGTCGAGGCCGATCACCAGCAGGGTGGCCACGAACGGGGTGTGCAGCCGGCCGACGAGCGTGGCGACCCGGCTCACGATGTGTGCGGGCACCGCGTCCTCGACGGCGTACGCCCGGACCGCGTTGCGCACCTGCCCCGCCGTGACCGCCGCGCCCAGGCCGTGCCCGGCCACGTCACCGATACTGATCACCAGGGTGCCGCCGGGCCCCTCCTCGACGTCGTACCAGTCACCGCCGACCCGCCCCGACGCCGGCCGGTACGCCGCGTGCAGGTTCCACCCGTCGATCACCGGCAGGCTCTCCGGCAGCACACCCTGCTGGAGGGTGAGCGTCATCTGCTTCTCGTGCTCCAGCTGCCAGTTGCTCTCCGCCAGCGACGCGAGCATGTCGGTCATCGGGATCAGGATGGCGCGGGCCTGGTCGGTCGGCGGGCGTTCGGGATCGGTGAACACCGTGATGCTCCCGAGCCGCCTGCCATGCCGGCCGAGAATCTCCGCCTCGACAGCACCGCCCTCAAAGCCGCCGCCGGAAGGGCCAGCGGAAGGGCCAGCGGAAGGGCCAGCGGAAGGGCCAGCGGCAGAGCCAGCGGTAGGCGACGTGCTGAACCGCAGCGCCGCCCGCTGACCACCCCCATCCAAAACGGTCATCGCCGAGATGCCACCCAGCAGCGCCCTCGCCTGATCGGTGGCAACCTGAAACGCCTCCTCCAGCGCACGACCGGAAGCGATCACCGCAGCCGTGTCCGCGAGCACTGTCAGCTGGCGGGTGTGCGTAGCCCGTACCCGAGAAAGCTCCAAGGTGTTGCGCACCCTGGCAATCAGCTCGCCGGCGCTGAAGGGCTTGACGACATAGTCGTCGGCGCCCGCCGCCAGACCCTCGACGCCCGACTCCTGACCGGCGCGGGCGGAGAGCATCACGATCGGCAGGCCACGCGTCTCCTCGTCACCGCGCAGCGTGCGAACCAGGGCAAAACCGTCAAGGCGCGGCATCATCACGTCGGTGACCAGCAGGTCCGGCAGGCTGCGGCGAACCGACTGCAGCGCGGCCTCGCCGTCGGCCACGGTCTCCACCCGCCAGCCCTCATCGGTCAGCAGCCGGGCCAGGTAGGCGCGCATGTCACCGTTGTCGTCCGCGACCAGGATGCGGGCACCGGAAAGGGCAGCCCGCGGCGGGACGGACGCGTCGTTCCAGCCGGCGGTCACGGCCGCGGCACCCTGGGCCGCGGACAGATCATCGGGTACGGAATCCCGCACGACCTCCCCGGATGGCCGCACCACGGCCCACGGCAGCACGACGGTGAACGTCGTCCCCCGCCCGGGAACGCTGCTCACCTCGACGTCGCCACCCTCCAGCCGGGCCAGTTCACGGACCAGCGCGAGGCCGATGCCGGTGCCCTCGTGTGTCCGCGATCGCACACCGCGCACCCGGTGGAACCGGTCGAAGAGCCGCGGCAACTCCGCCTCGTCGATGCCGATGCCGTCGTCGGAAACGGTCAGCCGGATCGCCGTGCTGTCGGACTCCAGCCGCACCCGGATCTCACCGACGAAGGTGAACTTCAGCGCGTTGGAGATCAGGTTGGTGACGATCTTCTCCCAGTTGCGCGGGTCCACCGCCGCCGGGCCGGGCAGCGGCGGGCAGTCCACCACCAGGCGCAGGCCGGTGCGCTCGATCGCCGCGCGGAACACCCCGGCGAGTTCCGTGGTGAACTGGGCGAGGTCCAGCGATCGAGGTGCCGTCGCGGCCGTGCCCGCGCCCAGGCTGGAGAACGTCAGCAGCTCGTTGACCAGGGTCAGCAGGCGGGTGGCGTTGCGCCAGGCGGTGTCGACCCGGGCTCGCTGCGCCTCGCCCAGAGGCTGCGCGCGGTCGGCCAGGGCGTCCGACAACGGGCCCAACATCAAGGTCAATGGGGTACGGAACTCGTGGCTGACGTTCGTGAAGAAGTCCGTCTTCACCCGGTCGAGTTCGGCCAGCGCCGCCGCACGGTCACGTTCCTCCTGGTACGCCTGCGCGTTCCGCACCGCCACCCCGGCCTGCTGCGCCAGCAGTTGCAGGAACGATCGGTAGGTCTCGTCGAGCGCCCGGCTCGGGCTGACCCCGGTGAGCAGGACTCCGCCCGGCAGCGGCTGGACCATCGCGGTGTGCACCGGATCGCCCCACGGGCCGCCGGTCAGCTTCAGCCGCGCGCCGACATCGCCGATCTCGGCGGTGTCGCCGCCGGCCGCCACCCGCAGCCGCCACGGGTCCTCACCGGTCGTGTCGAGGGTGACCTCCGCCGGCAGGGCGGTCGCGTCGGCGCCCACTGTGGCGCACCGCCGGAGAAGGCCGCCGTCGCGCAGGTAGACGGCGGCGAACGGCACGTCCAGGGGGTGCTCGCCGATGACCTCGGCCAGCCGGGTGCACGTCTGCTCCACACCGGCCGGACGGCTTCCGCCGGGCATACCCAGGTCCCGCAACAACCGTAGCCGCCGCTCGCCGACGATCTGGTCCGTCACCTCACTGCACACGGTGAGCACTCCCACCGTGACGCCGTCGTCGTCGCGGGCGGGCGCGTGCGAGACGCTGAAGTAGGCCTCCTCGCGGTAGCCGGAGCGGTCCAGGAGCAGCTGGAGGGCGGGCACCCAGCTGGCTACGCCGGTCGCCATCGCGTCCTCGATCAGCGGGCGCAGCACGTCCCAGCCCTCGGCGAGCGTGATCCGCACGTCCAGGCCGAGCGCCGCGGGATGCTTGTCGCCGATCAGGGCCGAGTACGCGTCGTTGTAGAGCTGGATCAGGTCCGGGCCCCACAGGAGCAGCATCGGGTAGCGGGAGGACAGCACGATTCGTACCGCTGCCTTGAGGCTCTGAGGCCAGTCACGCACCGGGCCGAGACCGGTGGCAGCCCAGTCCAGGTCGGCCATCAGGCGCCCGGTCCCGCTGCCCGCCGCCGGCCCGCCGCTGCCCGCCGCTGTCCCGCTGCCCGCCGCTGTCCCGCTGCCTGCCGCTGTCCCGCTGCCTGCCGCTGTCTCGCCGCCCGCGGCCTTCCCGCCGCCGGCCGCAAAAAGGTCATCTGGGTGTGCCACTCATCTCCCGCCCGAGACGATGTCGGAAACACCGTGCCGATACCCAGCAGATGAGTCTTTGCACATCGTGAGGTTTCCTGGGTATGACATCGTCGCCTGTTCGCTTAGGGTGGCCCCGGCACACGAGCAGAACACATCGAGAGGCGCGGATGACGCAGGGCGGTACCGGAATCGGCGGCGAGGGACAGCGCCTGGCTGCCCTGCTGCGCACCGGTCTGGACGCGGTCGCCGATCCGATGTTCGACAGGTTCGCCGCCATGGTCCGCACCGTCCTCGGCGTGCCGGTGGCGCTGGTCTCGCTGGTCGACGCCGACCGGCAGTTCTTCCCCGGCGCCTGCGGGCTCGGCGACCCGTGGCAGCAGCAGCGGCAGACCCCACTGAGTCACTCGTTCTGCAAGCACGTCGTCGACACCGCCCAGCCGCTGATCGTCACCGACGCCCGCGAGGACCTCCGGGTCCGCGGCAACCTCGCCATCGAGGAGCTCGGCGTGATCGGCTACGCGGGCATGCCGGTCCACGACGCCGACGGCCGGGTCCTCGGCTCGCTCTGCGCGATCGACAACGAGCCGCGCCACTGGAGCGAGCAGGAGATCTCGCTGCTGACCGACCTGGCGGCCGCCTGCTCGGACAGCCTTCAGCTGCGGATCGCCACGCATCACGCCGAGCAGAGGCGGCAGGCGGAGTCCGACCGGGCCCAGCTGGCGGCCGAGCGCAACCTGCTGCTGCTGCGCGCCAGTGCCGCGCTGGGTGGGGCGTCCACCTCCGACGACGTCATCGACACGGTTCGGGACCTGGTCATCGGCAACCTCGACCCGGCGTACGTGGGTGTGTCCCGGGTGGGGGCGGAGGGCATGATCCAGCTGGCCTCGGGGCGGTTGCTGCCGCCGCATCTCGCCGAGCACTGGGCCACCTACGGCGGGGACGTCCGTACGCCGTCGGGGCTGGCGGCGCGCACCGGCCGTACGGTGATCCTGCCCGACCTGGCCGCGGTGACCGAGGAGACACCCGACGCGCTGGCCACCTTCCACGAGATGAACTGGCAGGCGGCGGTGAGCGTGCCGCTGCCCGGGCCGCACGGGCCGATCGGGGCGCTGACGTTCTGCTGGAAGCAGCGGTACTCGCCGGGCGAGGCGGAGCAGGCGGTGCTGACCGCGCTCTCCGGATATGTCGCGCAGGCACTGCTGCGGGCCGGTGCGTACGACGATCGGCGTACCGCCGCCGAGACCATGCAGAAAGCCCTGCTCAGCCCGCTCCCCGAGACCGGCCACGTGCGCATGACCGCCCGTTACGCCCCGGCGGTCCGCGCCGACCTGGTCGGCGGTGACTGGTACGACGCCGTTCGCCTCGACGACACCCGGCTGGCCGTGGTGATCGGCGACGTGGCCGGCCACGGCGTCACCTCCGCCGCGACGATGGGCCACTACCGCAGCATGCTCCGGGCCCTGCTCGTCGACCGCTACGACTACCCTTCGGCGCTGCTGGCCCGCTTCGAGCGGGCCGCCCGGGTCCTCGGCATCTCCGACGTGGCCACCGTCCTGGTCGCCTACCTCACCGCCGACCCCACCGGCGGCCACACCCTGACCTGGGCGAACGCCGGCCACATGCCACCCGCCCTGCTCCTTCCGGACGGCACGATCCAGCAGTTGCCCGGCGGCGGCCCGCTGCTCGGCGCCCTGCGTGGCGTCACTCGGCGCACCCACGTCCGCAAGATCCCGGTCGGCAGCCGCCTGGCCCTCTACACCGACGGCCTCATCGAGACCCGCACCTGCCCGATCGACGACGGGATCGACCGCCTCCACAGTGTCCTCGTCGACAACCCCGGCGCGCCCCTGGACGCCCTCGCGGACCTTCTGATGGAGATCACCCCCGCTGCCGCCCGCGAAGACGACGCCACCCTCCTCCTGCTCGACACCCTCCCCACCCCACCCCCTTAACCCCCGCAGCGATCCCGTGAAGTTCCGGCCCCCCACCCCGAGCTGAGTCCCCAAGATCGCGGAGGGTGCCCGGCGGGCGAGGGCCGCCCCGCGCGAGGGCCGCCTCGGGCGAGGGCCGCCTCGGGCGAGGGCCGCCTCGGGCGAGGGCCGCCCCGGGCGAGGGCCGCCCCGCGCGAGGGCGTCGGGTCGACTGCTGGCCGGGGTCCCGCGATCTTGTGGACTTCGGGCCTACCGTTCTTGGGCAACTTCACAAGATCGCGGGTAGGGCCGTCGGAGCGAGGCCGCTCGGGGCGTCTGTCGGCGAGAGTCCGCGATCTTGTGGACTTCGCGCTCACCGTTCCGGGGCAACTTCACAAGATCGCGGACGCAGCGGGGCGCGCGGGCAGCGGGGCGCGCGGCGGCGGGCCGCGGGGCGCGCGGCGGCGGGCCGCGGGGCGCGCGGCGGCGGGCCGCAGGCCGCGGGGCGCGAGGCGGCGGGGCGCGGGGCGGCGGGCGCGGGCGGCGGGGCGCAGGCCGCGGGGCGCGAGGCGGCGGGGCGCGGGGCGGCGGCGTGCGGGCAGTGAGGTGCCGGGCAGCGGGCCGGGGCGGATCGCGGCCGATCAGGTGCGGGTGGCGGCTTCGGGGCCGGCGAGGCGCTGGGCGAGCCAGACGGGGAGGACGGAGAGGACGATCAGGACGGCGGCCACGACGTTGACGATGGGGGCCTGGTTGGGGCGGAAGAGGTTGTTGAAGATCCAGATGGGGAGCGTGGTGACGCCGGGGCCCGCCGTGAAGGTGGTGACGATGATCTCGTCGAAGGAGAGGGCGAAGGCGAGCAGGCCGCCGGCGAGCAGGGCGGAGCGGATCATCGGGAACGTGATGAAGCGGAAGGTCTGCCAGGGTGAGGCGCCGAGGTCGGAGGAGGCGTCCTCGAGGTTGGTGCCGGTGCGGCGGATCCGGGCGAGCACGTTGTTGTAGACGGTGACCACGCAGAACGTGGCGTGCCCGACGATCACCGAGAACAGGCCCTTGCTGATGCCGAGGTCGCCCATCACCGAGCGCCAGGCGCTGTCCAGGGCGATGCCGGTGACGATGCCGGGCAGAGCGATCGGCAGGATGATCAGCAGCGAGACGGTGTCGCGGCCGAAGAAGGCGAACCGCTGCACGGCGAACGCCACCATCGTGCCCAGGACCAGGGCGATCGCCGTCGCGCCGAGGGCCGCCTGTACCGAGGTGATCAGCGCTTGGCGGGCTCCGTCGTTGGCCCAGGCGGCCGCCCACCAGCGGGTGGTGAGGTCGCGCGGCGGCCAGGCGAAGGTGCGGTCGCCGTTGAAGGAGTTGACCAGCACGAGCAGCAGCGGCACGTAGATGAAGGTCAGGCCGAGCCCCATGGCGGCACGCAACGCCCACCGCGCCGGTGCGGACAGCGTCACAACGCCTCCAAGACGGAGCCAACAGCGGTCACAACTCCTCCAAAGCGCCGGAGCGCCGCACCGCGAGCAGGTAGATGACCATGACGACGACCGGGATGGTGGCGACCGCGGCGGCGAACGGCAGGTTGTTCGCGGCGCCGATGTTGGCGTAGACGACGTTGCCGAGGAGCTGGGTCTTGCCGCCGACGATCTGGACGGTGATGTAGTCGCCGAGCGACAGCGAGAACGTGAAGATCGAGCCGGCGAAGATCGACGGGACCAGGATCGGGAGGACAATCGATCGAAACGTACGGCCGGCGCGCGCGCCGAGGTCCGCGGAGGCTTCGAGGAACGAGTCCGGCAGGCGTTCCAGCCCGGCGTAGATCGGCAGGATCATGTACGGCAGCCACAGGTAGGACAGGACGAGGACGGTCGCGAACAACCCGTAGCCCGGACCGTTTCCCGGGCCGCCGAGCAGCGTGTCGACCGGCCCGCCGTTGGCCAGCAGGATCCGCCAGGCGTAGGCCTTGACGAGGTAGCTGGCCCACAGCGGGGTGAGGATCGCGATGACCAGCCAATGCCGCGAGCCCGCCGACGCCACCTTGGCCATGAAGAAGGCCATCGGCAGCGCCAGCACCACGCAGATCACGGTGACCGCCGCCGCCACCCCGAGGCTGCGCAGGGTGACGGCACGGTAGACCTCCTCGGTGAGGATGGTCCGGAAGTTCGCCAGGGAGAACTCCCGAACCGTCTCGCCGGTGAACCCGTTGACGGTCCAGAACGCTGACACCAGCAGCACCGCGAGCGCACCGAGGTAGGCGACGACCAGCCAGAGCAGCGGTGCGGAGAGCAGCCCGGCCAGGCGCAGGCGCGGGTGCCGGTACAGGAAGGAGCTCATCCCTTGATGCTGGTCCAGGCCTGGGTCCAGGCCGCGTAGTCCTTGCACGTCACGTCGGTACGCCCGTCGATGCACTGGGCGAGGGGAGTGGTCCAGTACCAGACCTGGTCGAAGTAGGACTCGTCCTCGGCGTGGAACGTGGTGCAGTGCTGCGGGTCCTTGGTCTCGGCGCAGGACAGCCTGTTCGACGGTGCCTCACCGAACCACTCGGCCACTCCGGCGTTGGCGGCCGGGCTGATGATGTGGTTCATCCAGAGGTACGCGCAGTTCGGGTGCTTGGACTTGGCCGAGATCATCCAGGTGTCGGACCAGCCGGTTGCGCCCTCGCTCGGCAGGACCACCTCGACCGGTGCCTTGTCGGCCTTGGTGAGGTTGGCGATGACCTGCCAGGTGGTGCCGAGCACCGAGTTGCCGGCCTTGAACGCCTGCACCTCCTTGGTGTAGTCGGACCAGTACTCGCCGATCAGCTCGTTCTGCTGCTTGAGCAGGCCGACCGCCGCCTGGAACTGGGTGTCGTCAAGCGCGTACGGATTCTTGATGCCCAGGTCCGGCTTGGTCTTCATCAGGTAGAGAGCCGCGTCCGCGATGTAGATCGGCGAGTCGTACGCCGTGATCTTGCCCTTGTACGGCGAAGCCGGGTCGAACACCGCCGCCCACGACGTGGGTGCCGGGGTCACGACGTCGGTCCGGTACATCAGCAGGTTCGCACCACGCCCGTGCGGCACCCCGTACGCCGCACCGCCGACCGAGTTCCACGTCTTGTTCTTCAGTCCCTCGAAGACGTCCTTGTAGTTGGCGATCAGCGAGGTGTTGACCGGCGCCACGTCCCCGCCGTAGATCAGCCGCAGCGACGCGTCCCCGGAGGCGGACACCACGTCATACTCCCCGGTCTTCATCAGGGTGACCATCTCGTCGGAGGTGCCGGCCACCTTGTTGTTGACCTGACAGCCGGTCTCCTTCTCGAAGCCGGTCACCCAGTCGACGGTCTTGTCGGTGGAGCCGTCCTCGACATATCCCGCCCACGAGACGACGTTGACCTCGCCCTCACCGGCACCGATCGACGCCAGCTGGTCGATTTTCGGAACGGTGAGCCCGCCCGGCCCGGAACCGGTGCCCCCGCTGTCCCCGCCGCCGCACCCGGCGAGCGTGAGCACACCCGCCGCCAGCGCCGCCGTCACCATTTTGCCGCTGTTACGCATCCGCGGTCTCCTTTGCCGAGGTGGGAATCTCGACGACGTGCTCGTCGCGCCAGCTCAGGTGGACCCGGTGGGCACGTTCGACGAGGGCGGCGCCGCTGTGGCGGTTGGGTGCGACGACGACCACGCGGTTGCCCGCGTCGAGGTCGACCACGTATCGGGTGACGGGGCCCGCGTAGATCACCTCGGCCACGGTGCCGGGCACCCCGGCGGGACCGATCTCGATCTTCTCGGGGCGCACCGAGAAGGTGCCGGCGCGACCGAACACGGTCCGGGCGGCGTCACCGGTGAACAGGTTGGACGTGCCGACGAAACCGGCGACGAACGGGCTGGCCGGTCTCTCGTACACCTGCTCGGGGGTGCCGACCTGGGCGATGCGCCCGGCGTCGAAGACGGCGACGCGATCACTCATGGTGAGTGCCTCGTCCTGATCGTGGGTGACGAAGACGAAGGTGATCCCGACCTCGCGCTGGATGGCCTTGAGCTCGACCTGCATCTGCTCGCGCAGCTTGAGGTCGAGCGCGCCGAGGGGCTCGTCGAGCAGCAGCACCTTGGGGCGGTTGACCAGGGCGCGGGCCAGGGCGACGCGCTGCCGCTGACCGCCGGACATCGCCGCCGGCCGGCGGTCGCCGAAGCCCTCCAGCCGGACCGAGGCGAGTGCCTGCTCGGTACGCTCGCGGCGCTCCCCGCGCGGGACCCCGCGGACCCTCAGCCCGTATTCCACGTTCTGCTGGACGCTCAGGTGAGGGAACAGCGCGTAGTCCTGGAAGACGGTGTTGACGTCGCGCTCGAACGGGGCGAGGCGGGTCACGTCGCGGTCGCCGAGCTCGACGGTGCCGGCGCTCGGCAGGTCGAAGCCGGCGATCATCCGCAGCACCGTGGTCTTGCCGGAGCCGGACGGGCCGAGCATCGAGAAGAACTCGCCGTCGGCGATCTCCAGGCCGATCCCGGCGACCGCCTCGACGGCGCCGAACGACTTGCGCAGGCCGGTGAGCCGGATCGCCGGAGCGGAGTGGTCAGCCACGCAAAAAACGTATGGCGTCAGACTTTAAAGGTCAAGGCCGCCCGGCGACCGCTCGGCGAACTGTCGTGAGGAAGAATCCCGGTCATGGGGACGGAGCGAGCCAGCGCGCGATCCGTGGTGTTCGCACCACTCGACCCGCACAGCCGTGCCGAGACGGTGGTCCGGCGGCTCACCGACGCCATCATGTTCGGGCTGTTCAGCGACGACGAGCAGCTCCCGAGCGAGGCCGACCTGGCGACACAGTTCGGCGTCTCCCGGGTCACCGTGCGGGAGGCGCTCGTCGCCCTGCGCCAGCAGAACCTGCTGGAGACCCGGCGCGGCCGTGGCGGCGGCAGCTTCGTCCGGGCACCGGCCGGTCACGCCGACTCCTCGCTGCGCGACCGGCTCTCCGAGCTGAGCCTGCCCAACCTGCGGGACAGCGCCGACCACTATGCGGCCATCGCGGGCGCCGCCGCCCGGCTGGCCGCCCAGCGCGCCACCGCCGAGGACGCCGAGCGGATCGCCGAGGAGGCCGCCGACCGGGGCCGGCCGCTGCACCGGGTCGAGCGCGCTTTCCACCTGGAGGTCGCGGCGGTCGCGCAGTCCGCCCGGCTGGCCCGCGAAGAAATACGATTCGGTATCGATCTGGGGACCCTGCTCTGGTCGCCGATGGTGCCCGCCACCGCCGTGACCTGCGATCCTCACGCCGAGCACCGGGCCATCACGGCCGCCATCGCGGCGGGCGACGGCGACACCGCCCGCAGGCTCACCGAGGAACACATTGAGAAGGCCGTGGACCGGCTGGTAAACCTGCATCTGACGCTGGTCGACCCGTGACCACGCGCGTCGTAGGAGCCGAGGTGGGTCCGTGGGACAGACGACTACCCGCACCGCAGCACCGAGCGGCACAGCACCGGGCACGGCAGTCGCCGTCCACGTCACCGGCCTCATCGAGCAGACCTTCACTCTCGTGGAGCGGCTGCGCCATGCCGCTGAGACGAGCCTGAGGACCGTACAGGACAAAGAGAAACAGGCCCTCGCAGCCCTCGCCCCGCAGGTTTCTGCCGCTTTGGGCGGCCTCATCACCGGCGCCGGCGTCATCACCACGCCGCTCGCTGACGGTCTCGCCGCCGTGGAATGGTGGATGGTCACCGGCCCCGGCGCGCGCACCCGCCTCGACCTGGATCTCGACCCCGCCAGCGACTCGTTCGTCGACGTCGGGCGCCAGACCTGGTTCGCCGTGCCGCGGGAGACCGGGAAGCGGCACGTCACCGGCCCTTACGTCGACTACGTCTGCGCCGAGCAGTACACGCTGACCTTCAGCGTGCCGCTCATCCGCGACGGCGTTTTCGCCGGGATAGCCGGCGCCGACGTCTTCGTCGGTGACTTCGAGCGGGCGATCAGGCCGATGCTCCGCTCAGCGGGCGTTCCGCTCGCGCTGGTCAACACCCAGGGCCGGATCGTCGCCGGCAACACCGCCCACCACATCACCGGCTCGCTGATCCGCGAGCCGCACATCCGGACCGCCCTTCAGGAAGCCGCCGTGCGGCAGCCCGTCGCGCAAACGCTGACCGGCGGCGTGATCCTCACCCCTTGTGAGAATCTGCCACTGGCCGTCCTCGAGTGGCCGGTGCAAACCCGTTAGAACCGGATCGCGACCCGTGAGAGGCTGACCGCCGTGCCCTCGCGATTCGGTAGTGCCAAGGCCATCCTGATGCTCGCGGCGCTGTCGCTCTCCACCTTCCTCTACGTCACCACCGAGACCCTGCCGATCGGCCTGCTGCCGCTGATCGCCGAGGACCTCGACCGCTCCGCGTCCGCGATCGGCCTGCTGGTGACCGTTTACGGTCTGGTCGTCGTGATCGCCTCGGTGCCGCTCACCAAGCTCACCCAGCGGGTACCGCGCCGCCTCGTGCTGTCGGTCCTGATGGTCGTCTTCGTGCTGGCCACCGCCGGGTCCGCGCTCTCCGACGACTACTGGGTGCTGATGGGCGCCAGGGTGGTCACCGCCCTCGCGCAGGCGCTCTTCTGGTCCGTCGTCACACCCGCGACGGCGGCACTCTTCGCGCCGGAGGTCCGGCCACGTGCACTGTCCTTCCTGTACGCGGGAAGTTCGCTCTCCGCCGTCGTCGGAGTGCCGGCCGGCACCTGGCTCGGTCAGCAGACCGACTGGCGGGTGGCCTTCCTGGCGATCGCCGGGCTCGGCCTGGTGGTGCTCGTCGCCATCCTCGTGCTGCTGCCGAACACCCCGCCGGGCGGCAGCGACGCCGACCGTGGCTGGGCGCCCGACTCGGGCCGGTTCTGGGCGCTGCTCGTCTACATCTCGTTCACGGTCACCGCCTCGTTCTGCGCCTTCACCTACATCGTCCCGTTCCTCACCGACGTCAGCGGCTTCTCGGAGGCCGCCACCGGCCCGCTGCTCGCCGTCCGCGGCGTCTTCGGCCTGGCCGGTGTGGTGCTGGTCGGTGCGCTGATCGGCCGCAACGGCTGGCTCACGATGACCGGTTTCGTCGGTCTGCAACTGGTGGCGCTCACCCTTCAGTGGGCGTTCGGCCCGTCGCAGGCCGTCACGATCATCGCGATCTCGCTCTCCGGCCTGGCGCTCTCCGGTGTCGCCTCCGGTCTCGGCGTCCGCATCCTGGAGGTGGCGCCGCGCGGCTCGGACATGGCCCTGGCCGGCGCCTCGACCGCCTTCAACGTCGGCATCACGGTCGGCGCGCTGCTCGGCGGCGTCCTGCTCCCGGCGACCGGGGTCCGCAGTACCGCTCTGGCCGCCGCCGGCCTGTCCCTGATCGCCTTCGCGGTGGCCCTGCTCGAACCGCGCCTGGCGTCCCGCAAGGGCCACTCCGGCGAAACGGCCGATCCCAGCCCTGCGACTTCCGCCGATCGGGTCTAGGGTCGTTGGCATGGGCGTCCGGACGTGGATCGAGGGGTGGCCGGTCTACCGGCAGCTCACCGGTACCGATCCCCTCGGGCGTGGCGCCGCCGTGCAGTCGGAGCGGTCCCGCAGCCTGGAGGCCCGGACCGAGCACGCCGACTCGATGGCCCGCTCGGTCTGCCCCTACTGTGCCGTCGGCTGCGGCCAGCGGATCTTCGTCAAGGACGGCGAGGTCGTCCAGATCGAGGGTGACCCGGACAGCCCGATCTCCAAGGGCCGGCTGTGCCCGAAGGGCTCGGCGAGCAAGAGCCTGGTGACCAGCCCGCGCCGGGTGCGCACGGTCCTCTACCGCCCGCCCTACGCGGCCGACTGGGAAGAGCTCGACCTCGAGACGGCGATGGACATGATCGCCGACCGGGTGATCGCCGCCCGGGAGCAGACCTGGGAGGACGCCGACGAGCAGGGCCGCCCGCTGAACCGGACGCTCGGCATCTCCAGCCTCGGCGGCGCGACGCTGGACAACGAAGAGAACTACCTGATCAAGAAGTTGTTCACCGCGATGGGCGCCATCCAGATCGAGAACCAGGCGCGTATTTGACACTCCGCCACCGTTCCCGGTCTGGGAACCAGCTTCGGCCGTGGCGGGGCCACCGGATTCCTCCAGGATCTGGCTAACGCGGACTGCATCATCATCCAGGGCTCCAACATGGCCGAGGCGCACCCGGTGGGCTTCCAGTACGTGGTGGAGGCGAAGAACCGCGGCGCGAAGGTGATCCACGTCGACCCGCGCTTCACCCGGACCAGCGCGCTCGCGCACTCCTACGTGCCGGTGCGGGCCGGTGCCGACATCGCGTTCCTGGGTGGCGTGGTCAACTACATCCTCAGCAACGAGAAGGACTTCCGGGAGTACGTGGTCGCGTACACCAACGCGTCCATGATCGTCAGCGAGGACTTCCAGGACACCGAGGACCTCGACGGCCTGTTCTCCGGCTTCGACCCCGAGCTGAACGTGTACGACCAGTCCAGCTGGCAGTACGCGGGACAGCAGGACGAGGGCCAGGAGGAGGGCGAGGCGCACGTCGACCGGGAGACCGCGTCCGGCCTGGAGCAGGAGTCGCACGGTCCGCCGATCCCCGCCGACGTGCCCCGTGACCCGACCCTGCAGGACCCGCGCTGCGTCTACCAGGTGCTCAAGCGGCACTACGCCCGCTACACCCCGGAGGTCGTCGAGCGCGTCTGCGGCGTGCCGCGGGACAAGTTCCTCGAAGTCTGCGAGGCGTGGACCGCCAACTCGGGCCGGGAGCGCACCACCGCGCTGGTCTACTCGGTCGGCTGGACCCAGCACAGCGTCGGCGTGCAATACATCCGGACCGGCGCGATCATCCAGCTGCTGCTGGGCAACATGGGCCGGCCCGGCGGCGGCGTGATGGCGCTGCGCGGGCACGCCAGCATCCAGGGCTCCACCGACATCCCGACCCTGTTCAACCTGCTCCCCGGCTACCTCCCGATGCCGCACCACCAGCAGCACGAGACGTTCCGGCAGTGGATCGACGCGATCCGGCACCCGGAGCAGTCGGGATTCTGGGCCAACGCCGAGGCGTACGCGGTGAGCCTGCTCAAGGCGTACTGGGGTGACGCCGCGACCGCCGAGAACGACTGGGGTTACGGCTGGCTGCCCCGCCTCACCGGCGACCACGGCACCTACCAGCAGGTCCTCAACATGATCGACGGCAAGGTCAAGGGCTACTTCCTCCTCGGCCAGAACCCGGCGGTCGGCTCGGCGCACGGCAAGGCACAGCGGCTCGGCATGGCCAACCTGGACTGGCTGGTGGTCCGCGACCTGTTCATGATCGAGAGCGCCACGTTCTGGAAGGACGGGCCGGAGGTAGCCACCGGCGAGATCGTGCCGGACCAGTGCCGTACCGAAGTCTTCTTCATGCCCGCGGCCTCGCACGCGGAGAAGGAGGGCACGTTCACCCAGACCCAGCGGATGCTCCAGTGGCGCGAGAAGGCCCTCGACCCGCCGGGCGACTGCCGCTCCGAGCTGTGGTTCTTCAACCAGCTCGGCCTGCGGATCCGGGAGAAGCTGGCCGGCTCGACGCTGCCCCGCGACCAGGGCCTGCTCAAGCTCGCCTGGGACTACCCGGTGCACGGTGACGAGCCGAGCGGCGAGGACGTGCTCAAGGAGATCAACGGGTACGACGTGGCCACCGGCGCGCCGCTGCCGAACTTCACCGCGCTCAAGGCCGACGGCAGCACCGCCTGCGGCTGCTGGATCTACTCCGGCGTCTTCAAGGACGGCGTGAACCAGGCGGCCCGCCGCAAACCCGGATCCGAGCAGGACTGGGTGGCCCGCGAGTGGGGCTGGGCGTGGCCGTCGGACCGCCGCACCCTCTACAACCGCGCCTCCGCCGATCCCGAGGGCCGGCCGTGGTCGGAGCGGAAGAAGTACGTGTGGTGGGACGACGAGGCGGGGGAGTGGACCGGGTACGACGTCCCCGACTTCGAGAAGACCAAGCCGCCCTCCTACCGCCCGCCGGACGGCGCGACGGGTGTCGACGCGATCTCCGGCGACGACCCGTTCATCATGCAGGGCGACGGGAAGGGCTGGCTCTACGCGCCGAGCGGGCTGATCGACGGGCCGATGCCGACCCACTACGAGCCGGCCGAGTCGCCGGTCCGCAACCCGCTCTACGGGCAGCAGGCCAACCCGACCCGCAAGACGTACGACCGCCCGGACAACCCCACCAATCCGTCCGGGAGCGAGGTCTACCCGTACGTGTTCAGCACCAGCCGGCTCACCGAGCATCACACCGCCGGCGGCATGAGCCGGCAGCTCGCGTACCTCTCGGAGTTGCAGCCCGAGATGTTCGTCGAGGTCTCACCGGAGGTGGCGGCGGAACGCGGCCTGGAGCACATGGGCTGGGCGCACGTGATCACCAGCCGGGCCGCCATCGAGGCACGGGTGATGGTCACCGACCGGCTCACCCCGCTGCGCATCGACGGCCGGGTGGTGCACCAGATCTGGATGCCCTATCACTGGGGCAGCTCGGGGCTGGTCACCGGCGACTCGGCGAACGACCTGATCGGCATCATCCTCGACCCGAACGTGCTGATCCAGGAGAGCAAAGTCGGTACCTGCGACATCCGGCCCGGCCGCCGGCCGACCGGTCAGGCGCTGCTGGAGTACGTTGCCGGGTACCGGAAGCGAGCGGAGGAAAATGGGCACCAATAGCCTCTACGGCCCGCTCGACCCGGCGCCCGACGCGGGATACACCGGCGCGCCGCCGCGGATGGGCTTCTTCACCGACACCAGCGTCTGCATCGGCTGCAAGGCGTGCGAGGTGGCGTGCAAGGAGTGGAACGCGGTTCCCGACGACGGGTTCAACCTGCTCGGTACGTCGTACGACAACACCGGCGGGCTGACCGCGAACTCGTGGCGGCACGTGGCGTTCATCGAGCAGCCGGTGGCCGGCCGGGGCGGCGGCACCGACACGCCGGGCGCCTTCGCGGGGGTGCCCGCCGGCCCGTCCGCGAGCGCGGACACCGCCGTGACGGCCGCACGGACCGGTGCGGACACCGGCACCTCGCCCGGCATCGAGCCGGCCGTCGACGCGCTGGCGGCCGCGGCGACCATCGGGGCCGGCGGCACGCAGTTCCTCGGTATGCCGGGGCATGACCTGCCCGGCCGTACTATCGACGCGCCCCGCACCGACTTCCGCTGGCTGATGATGTCCAACGTGTGCAAGCACTGCACGCACGCCGGGTGCCTGGACGTGTGCCCGACCGGCGCGCTCTTCCGCACCGAGTTCGGCACCGTCGTCGTGCAGGAGGACATCTGCAACGGCTGCGGTTACTGCATCCCGGCCTGCCCGTACGGTGTCATCGATCAGCGCCAGGACGACGGCCGGGCCTGGAAGTGCACGATGTGTTACGACCGCATCGGCGACGGCCTGACCCCCGCCTGCGCGCAGGCCTGCCCCACCCAGTCCATCCAGTACGGCGAACTCGACGAGCTGCGCGGCCGCGCCCAGCACCGCCTGGAGAACCTGCGGCAGCAGGGTGTCACCGAGGCCCGCCTCTACGGCAACGACCCCGAGGACGGCGTGGGCGGTGACGGCGCGTTCTTCCTGCTGCTCGACGAGCCCGAGGTGTACGGTCTGCCACCCGACCCGGTGGTGCCCACCCGGCACCTGACGGACATGTGGAAGCGTGCCGGGCTGGCCGGCGCCGCGATGGCCGCCGCGGTCGTCGTCTCGTTCCTCGGAGGACGCTGATGGCCCGCGGAGGCAAGGGCAGGGGCGGCGGCGACCGCTCGATGGTGCCGCCCGCCGACTTCCGGTCGTACTACGGCCGCCCGATCGTCCGCCCGCCGGTCTGGCACCACGACATCGCCGCCTACCTGTTCACCGGCGGTCTCGCCGCCGGCTCCGCCCTGCTGGCCGCCGGCGGTGACGCCACCGGCCGCCCCGCGCTGCGCCGGGCCGGGCGCACCACGGCCCTCGGCGCCCTGATCGCCAGCACGTACTTCCTGGTCAACGATCTGGGCAGACCGGACCGCTTCCACCACATGCTCCGGGTGGCCAAGCCGACCTCGCCGATGTCGATGGGCACCTGGATCCTCAGCGCCTTCGGCGGTGCCGCCGGCGTCGCCGCGGTGGCCGAGGCCGCCCCGCTGCTGCCGTCACCGCTCCGCAAGCTGGTCACGCCGCTCGGCACCGCCGGCCAGTACGGCGCCGCCGCTCTCGCTCCGGCACTCGCCACCTACACCGCTGTGCTCCTCGCTGACACGGCGACACCGAGCTGGCACGCGGCGTACCCCGAACTGCCCTTCGTCTTCGCCGGAAGCGCCCTGGCCAGCGGCGCCGGTGTCGGCCTCCTGGCCGCGCCCACCGCCCAGGCCGGGCCCGCGCGGCGGATGGCCGTCCTCGGTGCGGCCATGGAGCTCTACGGCGCGCACCGGGTGGAGACCAGCAAGGGCATCCTGAGCGAGCCTTACACCCAGGGGCGGCCCGGCAGGCTGCTGCGGGCCGGCCGGGCGCTGACCGTCGCCGGGGTGGCGGGTGCGCTGGTCGGGCGCCGCAGCCGGGTGGTTTCCGGGCTCTCCGGGATATCGCTGCTGGCCGCGTCGCTGGCCACCCGCTTCGGCATCTTCGAAGGCGGCGTCGCCTCGGCGAAGGACCCGAAGTACACGGTCGTGCCGCAGCGCGAGCGACTGGCCCGGCGTGAACCGGGCCAGTCGCAGGATCCGCTCAGCAGCTCAGCTTGACCCAGCCCCGGTCACCGTCGGGCTCGTTCTCGCTGTGGTGGTCGAGCTCCAGGAAGGCCGCCTTGTCGTTCAGGCCGACCACCTGCGCCCAGTCGACCCGGACCCGCATGCGGTACGAGTCGACACCCTTGCGGCAGGCGCCCGTCAGGGTCTGGTTGCGGACGCCGCTCGACGGGAGCCGCTCCTTGTCCGTCCTGGCGATGGTCCGCGCCTTGCAGAGGTGACCGAAGCGGTTGCAGACCTTCGTCTCCAGGACGAACTGGACGGTCGCGCTGCAGTTGATCCGGGAGACGACGCTGACGGCAGCCGACCCCTCGATCCGGCGCTGCCCGTTGACCTTCGGCTCGTGCGTGGAGGCCACGTAAGCGGGACTGCCGATGATGCCGCCGGCGAACTTCCCTGGTGAACAGCCGGTGGACCGGACGGACGCGGGGTCGATGACACCCGCACCGCTGAGGAAGATGTTCGAGTTCCCCTTGATGTCGCCGCACTGGTCCCGCAGGGCGAAACTCACCGTGTTCAGCCCGGAATAGAGCCACTTGTTCACGTCGAGGAACGTCCGCGGTCTCGGCGCCGGCAGCGTACATTTGTTGCCGAAGTCGATCTTGACCGACTTCCGTTGTCCCTTCGAGCCGGTGATCGTCATGATCAGTAGGTCGTCGACGACGAACGGGCCGTTGGCGTCACGGAACCCGCTCAGGAACGAGTTGGTGACGCCGCTGCGCCACACCGCGAACTCGGGGGACCGGTGAAAGGTCTCACCCTGCTGCCCGACGCGCGTGCTGGCGAGGGCGGACGCCACCTGCAGGCTGGGCAGGGCTGCTGCCCGGGCCGACGCGGGCGGTGCGGGAGCTGCCGCGGCGGCTGGTGAGATCGGTGGACCGACGATGACCGCGAAGGCCATGGTGAGAAGCGCAGTACGGCGCATGAGACGACTCCGATGAACGGGATCCGGAAGTGCTGGGGTGGCGCGCCGGAAATGACGTTACGGAGGCGGCTTTCGTCTGACCATTACGCGGATGGGCCGACCGAAAGGGTCATCGGGTAATAAGACCGGCGGACCGGCCTAATCCGTACGAGGAGCTCGTTATCGGACGAGAACGGTGACACCCTCCCGGCCGGGCAACAGCTCGCCGATCACCGGATAGCCCGGGACCTCACCGGCCACCAGCAGGCCGCCGGAGGTCTGCGCGTCCGCGAGCAGCAGCAACTCGTCCTCGTCGACGCTGCCGGTGTCGGCGTGCGGGCGGACCCAGTCCAGGTTGCGGCGGGTGCCGCCACTGACGTACCCGTCGGCGAGGGCCTTGCGGGCACCCTCCAGATAGGGCACCGCGGCGGCCTCGATCCTGGCCGTCACGCCGCTGGCCCGGGCCAGCTTGTGCAGGTGGCCGAGCAGCCCGAAGCCCGTCACGTCGGTGGCGCAGACCGCGCCGGCGGCGAGCGCGGCCTCGGCGGCGGCCCGGTTCAGCGTGGTCATCGCCTCGACGGCCTGCGGGAACACCTCGGCGGTGTTCTTGTGCCGGCTGTTGAGCACGCCGATGCCGAGCGGCTTGGTCAGCGTCAGCGGGACACCGGCGGTGCCGGCGTCGTTGCGCATCAGGCGGGCCGGGTCGGCGACGCCGGTGACCGCCATGCCGTACTTGGGCTCCGGGTCGTCGACGCTGTGCCCGCCCGCGACGTGGCAGCCGGCCTCCCGGGCGACGTCGAGGCCGCCGCGCAGCACCTCGGCGGCCAGCTCCATCGGGAGCACGTCGCGGGGCCAGCCGAGCAGGTTGACCGCGACGACGGGGGCGCCGCCCATCGCGTAGACGTCGGACAGCGCGTTCGCCGCGGCGATCCGGCCCCAGTCGTAGGCGTCGTCGACCACCGGCGTGAAGAAGTCCGCGGTGGCCACGATCGCGGTGCCGGCGGCGATCCGCACGACCGCGGCGTCGTCACCGTCGTCCAGGCCGACCAGCAACTCGCCCGGCCCGGCCGGCAGCGACTCACCGACCAGCCCGGCGACCATCTGCTCGAGCTCGCCGGGCGGGATCTTGCAGGCGCAGCCGCCGCCGTGCGCGTACTGGGTGAGTCGGATCATTCCAGCACTCTCGCACGAGCCTGGAACAGCTGCCTCTCGGCGTCGTTGCGGGTGAGCCCGGCGGCCCGCCCGAACTCCGCCCGGGCCTCGTCCACCCGGCCCAGTTGCGCCAGCAGCTCACCGCGTACCGCCGGAAGCTGCGGATAGTCGCGCAGCGAGCGTTCCGCGCCGAGCGCGTCGGTGATGGCCAGCCCGCGGACCGGGTCACCCGCCTTGCCGACCGCGACCGCCTGGTTGAGCCGGACCACCGGCGACGGCTGGAGGTAGGCGAGGACCTCGTAGAGCGCCGCGATCCGGGTCCAGTCCGTCTCCGCGGCGGTGTGCGCGCGGGCGTGGCAGGCCGCGATGGCCGCCTGGATCGTGTACGGCCCGCCGCCCAGCTCCTCCGCACGCTCCAGAGCGGCCAGCCCGTGCCGGATCAGCAGCCGGTCCCAGCGGCGCCGGTCCTGATCGCCGAGCAGCACCGGCCGGCCGTCACCGCCGGTACGCGCGGCCAGCCGGGACGCCTGCAACTCCATCAGCGCGACCAGGCCGTGTACCTCCGGCTCGCCGGGGAGCAGCCCGGCCAGGACACGTCCGAGCCGCATCGCCTCCCGGCAGAGCGCCGGCTGGGTCCAGCCCGTACCGGCGGTCGCCGCGTAGCCCTCGTTGAAGATCAGGTAGAGGACGCCGAGGACCGTGCCCACCCGCTCGGCGGTCTCGGCCGGCGTCGGCATGGTGAACCGCACCCCGGCCGCGGCCAGGGTCTTCTTGGCCCGGACGATCCGCTGGGCCGCGGTGGCCTCCGGGATGAGGAAGGCGCGCGCGATCTCCGTGGTGCTCAGGCCGCCCAGCAGGCGCAGCGTGAGCGCGACCCGGGCCTCGGTCGACAGCACCGGGTGGGCGGCGGTGAAGATCAGCCGGAGCAGGTCGTCGCCGATGTGGTCGTCGAGGGAGTCGACCAGGTCGTCCGCGCCGTCGGCCTCCTTGAGCGTGACGTCGCGGCCGAGCACGGCGAGCTTCCCGGCGTACCGGCCGCGGCGCCGCAGCAGGTCGACGGCCCGGTGCTTGGCGGTCGCGCGCAGCCACGGGCCCGGCTCCCGCGGCACACCGTCGCGCGGCCACTGCTCGAGGGCGACGACGAAGGTGTCCTGGGCCAGCTCCTCGGCCAGGCCGACGTCCTGGACGAGCCGGGCGAGGCTCGCGACGAGCCTCGCCGACTCGATCCGCCACACCGCTTCCAGGGTGCGGCGGACGCTGTCCGGATCGGTGGTCACGGCGCCGGGAAGTCTTCCGGGCCGAACAGCTTCAGCACGTCCACGTCACCCTCCCATCCCGGCCAGAGATCACGGTGCGCCGCGAGGAACCGCGACGCCCACTCGACGGCCTCCTCCTTCGACTGCACCTCGTAGATCGCATAGCTGATGACCTCCTTCGACTCCGCGAACGGCCCGTCGGTGGCGGTCAGCTCACCGCCGGTGAGGCTCACCCGGGCGCCGCTCGCGCTGGGGGCCAGGCCGGAGGTGTCGAGCAGGCTGCCGGACCTGGTGGCCTCCTCGCCGAGCGTCATGATCGCGGCCATCAGTTCGGGTGGCGGGGGAGTGGTGGAGTGGTTCGCGTGGAGCAGCGTGAGGTAGCGCATGTCAGTTTCCCTTCGGGCCGGCGGCGCGGTAGTGGGCGAAGATCACGGTCAGCCAGCCGGACGCGAGGATCACAGCGCCGGTGAAGCCGAGCAGGCCCCAGGCACTGCCGGCCGAGGCGGCCATGGCCACAAAACCGATCAAGAACACAACACCGATGATGTACGAGGAAAGCGCCAAGCCCCGGCGATCCTCCTCCCGCAGACGGCGCCCGAGCAGCAGGCACGCCGCCACCAGGCTGAGGAAGCCGATGCCGCCGAGCGCGAAGTGCAGGGTGCCGTGGGAGCTGATCGGCACCACCTCGGGCGTACCGGCGGGGAATCCACGGCCCGGGTCGGCGGCGAAGAAGCCCGACCCGACCATGCCCAGCCCGTAGATCGCCAGCAGCACGGCCGGTGTCCCACTCCGGATCTTTTGATGCAGGCCCACCGCCCCGGCGGCGACAAGAAGGCCCGAGACGATCAGGTTGAGGCTGTGGATCCACCCGAAGTCGCCGTTGGCCAGCATGCTCCAGGCGTGCCGGGTGGGGTCGAAACCGTCCCGGACCAGGATCTCCAGCAGCGACACGACGACGTAGAGCGGTCCGGCGACCATACCGGCGAGCAACAGCATGACTGTCTCCCTTGAGTTCCTCGAGTGCCTTTCAGCAAGAGCTCGAACGGGAACCGCCCGGATCGACATCACCGCCGAAGTTTCTTGTCGGGGGGATCGGATAACGTGATCCACGGAGGCGTTCAGGAAGCTGGTGCTCCTCGCGGTCTTCAACACCGTTGTGACGCGGTATCCGGGTCAGGCGGGTTCGATTCCCGTCCGCCTCCGCCAGCTATTCCGCCCGAGCCGGGAAGGTGGGACTGTGGATCCGCGGCGGCGCGTTCCCCGTACCGATGCGGTGCTCGAAGATCCACGACTGGTGGCCGCTGCCGACCGCCTGGGCCGCGCACCCGTCAAGGCCGCGGTGGTTGCCGCGCAGCAGCGCGTGCGGGCCGGTGAGCTCGAGCCCGCGGCCGTCGCTGACGCTGCCGTCGCGGCACTCCCGGCGACTGCGGGCGGCCTGCGCCGGGTCCTCAACGCGACGGGCGTCGTCCTGCACACCAACCTGGGCCGCGCGGCGCTGTCCCCGGCCGCCGTCGACGCCGTCGTCGCAGCCAGCGGCCCCACCGACGTCGAGCTCGACCTCGCCACCGGCCGCCGGGCCCGGCGCGGCCGCGACGCGATGGCCGCCCTCGCGGCTGCCGTGCCCGATGCCGGCGCGGTGCACGTGGTCAACAACGGCGCGGCGGCGCTGGTGCTGGTCGCGACGGTGCTCGCGGCCGGGCGGGAGATCGTGGTCAGCCGCGGCGAGATGGTGGAGATCGGCGACGGGTTCCGCCTGCCGGACCTGTTGCAGTCGACAGGTGCGCGGCTGCGCGAGGTGGGCACGACGAACCGCACGTCGGTGACCGATTATGCCCAGGTGGTCGGGCCGCAGACCGGGTTCGTCCTCAAGGTGCACCCGTCCAACTTCGTGGTGCGCGGCTTCACCAGCGAGGCGGGGATCGGTGAGCTGACCGGCCTGGGCGTGCCGGTCGTCGCGGACATCGGGTCCGGCCTGCTGGCGCCCGATCCGCTGCTGCCCTCCGAGCCCGACGCCGCCGGCACCCTGCGCGCGGGTGCTGATCTGGTCGTGGCGAGCGGGGACAAGCTGCTCGGCGGGCCGCAGGCGGGACTGCTGCTGGGTGATGCCGGCCTGGTGGAGCGGTTGCGGCGGCATCCGCTGGCCCGGGCGTTGCGGGTGGACAAATTGACGCTCGCCGCCCTGCAGGCGACCCTCGCCGGGCCGGTGACGCCGACCTGGCAGGCGCTGCGGTGGGATCCGGGTGCGCTGCGCGAGCGGACGGAGCGGTTGCGCGCGCTCCTCGCCACCGGCGGCGTGGAGGCCGAGCTGGCGGCTTCGGCAGCGGTGGTGGGTGGCGGTGGGGCGCCCGAGCTGGAGCTGGCGTCCTGGTCGTTGTCGCTCCCTGAAGGGTATGCGGAGACGCTCCGCCGCGGTTCTCCTCCCGTGGTCGGCAGGGTCGAGCGCGGACGGCTGCTGCTCGATCTGCGCTGTGTCCCTCCCGCTTCCGACACCGAGTTGGCGCGGGCGGTGATCGCGGCAGCTTCCCTCGGTCCCACGTCACCCCCTTCCGCCTCGCCGACTTCGGCTTTCGAGGGCTGACATGCACGTCGTCGCGACCGCCGGGCATGTTGATCACGGGAAGTCGACGCTGGTCCGGGCGCTGACCGGGATGGAACCGGACCGCTGGGCCGAGGAACGCCGCCGCGGCATGACCATCGACCTCGGGTTCGCCTGGACGAGCCTGGAGTCCGGTGCCACCGTCGCCTTCGTGGACGTTCCCGGCCACGAACGCTTCGTGCCCAACATGCTCGCCGGCATCGGCCCGGTGCCCGCCGCGATGATCGTGGTCGCCGCCGACGAGGGCTGGATGCCGCAGTCCGCCGAGCACCTGGCCGCCCTGCACGCCCTCGACGTGCGGCACGGGCTCCTCGTGGTCACCCGCTCCGATCTGGCCGGCCCCGGACCGGCCCTCGCCGCCGCCACCGCCGAGATCGCCGCGACGTCGCTGGGCAGCGTGGAATCGGTCGCCGTCAGCGGCACCACCGGCGCCGGCCTCGACCATCTGCGGGCGGCCCTCGACCGCCTGGTGCACGGCCTGCCACCACCGGAAACCGATGCGGCCGTCCGTCTCTGGATCGACCGATCCTTCACCATCAGGGGCGCGGGCACCGTTGTCACCGGCACGCTGGGTGCGGGATTTTTGCGTACGGGGGACGAGCTCGAACTCACCGGCTCCCCCTCACCCGTCCGGATCCGCGGCCTCCACAGCCTCGGCGAACCGGCGGCACAGGTCGACGCCGTCGCCCGGGTGGCCGTCAACCTGCGCGGCCTCGACCGGGACGCCGTCACCCGTGGCGCCGCCCTCCTCACACCCGGCCGGTTCCACTCCACCGGCCTCATCGACGTACGGGTCCACGGCGACCCGGCGGCCGGCCTTCCCCGCACCATCACCCTGCACATCGGATCGGCAGCGGTGCCGGCCCGGGTCCGCCCGCTCGGCCCCGACACCGCCCGCCTGCGCCTGTCCCGCCCGCTACCGCTGCACATCGGCGACCGCGCCCTGCTCCGCGACCCCGGCCTGCACCGCGTTACCGGCGGCGTCACCGTCCTCGACGTGTCCCCACCCGCCCTGACGCGCCGCGGATCAGCCGCCGCCCGGGCCGCGGACCTGGCCGCCATGACCGGCCTACCATCCCTCCCCGCCGAACTCCACCGCCGCCACCTCATCCGCCGCGACGAGTTGCAGCGCATGGGCGTACCGGACGAGGGCACCCCCGTGGCCGGCCCCTGGCTCGCCGACCCGTCCTACTGGTCGTCCCTGCGCCAGCGCCTGGCCGACGAGGTGTCCCGGCACGCCGCCGCCCATCCGCTCGAACCCGGCATCCCCCTCGAGGCCCTCCGCCACCTCCTCGGCCTGCCCGACCGCGCCCTGGTCGAAGCCCTGATCCACCCACCCCTGGCGATCCGCTCCGGCCGGGTCACCGCGGGCACCCCCGGCGTGCCGCCCGAGCTGGAGTCCGCCGTACTCGAAGCCTTCGACGGCCCCCCGTTCCAGGCCCCCGAGACCCACCGCCTCACCGAGCTGAACCTGGGCCCCCGCCAGATCGCCGCCGCCGTCCGCGCCGGCCTGGCCCTCCAGATCGCCCCCAACGTGCTGCTCCCGGTCGACACCCCGTCCCGCGCGGTGGACGTGCTGGCCCGCCTACCACAACCGTTCACCCTGAGCGAGGCCCGCCAGGCCCTCGACACCACCCGCCGGGTCGCCGTCCCCCTCCTCGAACTCCTCGACCGCACCGGCGCCACCCACCGCCTCCCCGACAACCGCCGCCTCATCCCCCCACCCTCGTAAACCCCGCGCAGCTGGTCGTGGGTGCTGCTTCAACCGGCGCGAGGCGGCCCTGGGAGCCAGCTGCGGGGCTCGGCTGGTCGTGGGTGCTGCTTCAACCGGCGCGAGGCAGCACTGGCAACCAGCTTGTCGGGCGGCGGGAGGGCTTCGACCGTACGGAAAAAGGAAGGGTGAGTGAAACGCCTGGGCCGCGGCAGGCGAAAATGTTCACGCGGGGCTACCGTTCGGTAACAGTCGTGGGTAGCGTGGCGGGCAAACCGGTCAAGGGGGCGTGCCATGACCACGACGCATCGCAAGAGTGCGGATGTCTCGGAGAAGCAGGCGCGGCAGACAGCCGAGGCCGCTCGTGAATCCGAGTGGCGGCAGCCGAGTTTCGGCAAGGAGCTGTTCCTGGGGCGGTTCCGGCTGGATCTGATCGATCCGCGGCCCGATGCCGAGCCGGAGCCGGCGTTCCTCGCCGACCTGGCCGCCTACCTGCGCACCGTCGACGGCGCGGCGATCGAGCGGGACGCCCGCATCCCGGACGAGGTGTTCCAGGGACTGGCGCGGCTCGGCGCGTTCGGCATGAAGATCGACAAGGAGTACGGCGGTCTCGGCCTCTCCAACCTGCACTACTGCAAGGCCCTGACGATGGTCGGCTCGGTGAACGCCGCCCTCGGCGCGCTGCTCTCCGCGCACCAGTCGATCGGCGTGCCGCAGCCGCTCAAATCGTTCGGCAGTCCCGAGCAGAAGAAGAAGTTCCTGCCGCGCCTCGCCGCCGGTGAGGTGTCCGCCTTCCTGCTCACCGAGCCCGACGTCGGCTCCGACCCGGCCCGCCTGGGCACGGTCGCCGAGCCGGTCGACGGCGGGTACCGGCTCAACGGCGTCAAGCTGTGGGCGACGAACGGCACGGTGGCGACGCTGCTGGTGGTGATGGCGCGGGTCCCGGAGAAGGGGATCACCGCGTTCGTGGTGGAGGCCGACAGCGAGGGGATCACTGTCGAGCGGCGCAACGAGTTCCTCGGGCTGCGCGGCCTGGAGAACAGCGTGACCCGCTTCCACGACGTGTTCGTACCCGCCGAGAACGTGATCGGCAGCGCCGGCAAGGGCCTTCGCATCGCGCTGACCACCCTGAACACCGGCCGGCTGTCCCTGCCCGCGATGTGCGTCGCCGCCGGCAAGCGCTCGCTGGCGATTGTCCGCGAATGGTCAGCGGAGCGCGTGCAGTGGGGCCGCCCGGTCGGCGAGCACGAGGCGGTCGCCAAGAAGATCGCGTTCATCGCGGCGACGACGTACGCGATGGAGTCCACCCTCGACCTCTGCTGCCTGATCGCCGACGACGAGCGCAACGACATCCGGATCGAGGCCGCGCTGATCAAGCTGTTCGCCAGCGAGATGGCCTGCAAGGTCGCCGACGAGCTGATCCAGATCCGCGGCGGCCGCGGCTACGAGACCGCCGACTCGCTGCGCGCCCGCGGCGAGCGCCCGTCCGAGGCCGAGCAGATCCTCCGCGACCTGCGCATCAACCGGATCTTCGAGGGCAGCACCGAGATCATGCACCTGCTGATCGCCCGCGAGGCGGTCGACGCCCACCTGTCGGTCGCCGGCGACATCATCGACCCCGACGCCGGCCTGGGACGCAAGGCCCGCGCCGGTGCCCGAGCGGGTGCCTTCTACGCACGCTGGCTGCCCACCCTGGCGGTGGGTCAAGGCCAAAATCCCGCGGGGTACGGCGAATACGGCCCCCTCTCCTCCCACCTCCGCTATGTGGAACGCGCGTCACGCCGGCTGGCCCGGTCCACCTTCTACGCGATGTCCCGCTGGCAGGGAAGACTCGAACGCAAGCAGGGCTTCCTGGGCCGCGTCGTCGACATCGGGGCGGAACTGTTCGCGATGTCGGCGGTCTGCGTGCGAGCCCGTACGGAACCGGAGGGCGCCCAGCTCGCGGACCTGTTCTGCCGGCAGTCGCGGCTGCGGGCGGAGGAGCTGTTCCGCGGCCTGTGGGACAACACCGACTCCATCGATGTGCGGGCGGCGAAAGCGGTGCTCGGCGGGCGGTACGGGTTCCTGGAAGAAGGCGTGATCCACCCGCCGGCCAGCGCTGACGAGGCGTGGGTGGCGGCTTGGGCACCGGGCCCGGCAACCGTCGACGACGTGCGCCGCCGCATCCCGCCCGCCGGGTGACGAGTCGGTCAGAGCTGCGGTAAGCAACCGCGGCCGGGGCGTCACCGTGATTCCTGTACCGGCCGGCTCGCCGCTGGGAGGAGGTGTTCACGGATGACCTCGTGGCGGAACTCGTAGCCGCGGCCGAGGCGTTTCAGCAGGCCGCGGTTCTCGGCGTCGTCGAGGAAGCTGAGCAGGTCGCGAGGCAAGGTCTTCTCCCTGCTCAGCAGGATCCGGATGCTGTGCTGCCGGAGCCAGGCCGAGCCGCCACCGCGCAGCGCCAGTGCGATGCAGACCGCCAGCAGCAGGGTGACCATCAGATACATCAACTGGTTGCGGTTCGCGTCGGGCCGGAGCAGCCGGACGATCAGTGTCAGCGAGTAGGACGTGAGAAGTGTCCCGGCCGGGCGTGCGAGCAACCGGTCCCGTGCACCGGCCCGGGCCGCCGCCCAGCCCAGCGACGTCAGGACCACGACGAGCACCAGGTTGCCGAGCCACGCCGGGATTCGCAGTGGGGTCAGGGCGGTGAGCAGTACGAAGTCCAGCAAGGGGCCCGCCGGGAGTGCGATCAGCACCAGCAGGGCGAGCAGTACCGGCCGGCATCGGCGAGTGATCCGCGCGAGGTGCCAGTTCACCCTGGCCGGCCACGTGGCGTGCCTGCTCGGACGCGGATGGTCCTGCGTCACCCAGCCGGTCCGCTTCGGTGCGAACAGCACCGCGAGCCCCGACACCACGCCACCCACGAGGGCGCCGTAGGTCAGGATGATGACGGCGCTGTCGGCCCCGACGAGCCAGGCCCTCGAAACGAACCCGTTGACGGCTGCGTTGACTCCGACGATCACCAGAGCGAAGGCGGCGACGCCTGCCAGGGCGAACATCCACACGCGCCCCGCGTTCCGGCGTGACACCCGCAGCGCGCTGTCCGGTGCCGCCTCTTCGCTGCCGCCGGTCGTCACGAGACCACGCCCCATCACCAGCGCGGCCGCGAGCAGAACGAACGCGGGCCCGCTTCCGAACGTCACCGGCTTCCACAGGGCGAGACCCACGAAGACGGCAACCACGCCTCCCACGGTCACGGCGGCCAAGCCCTGGAACCACTCCAGGGCCCGCGACCAGCTCCACTCGAGGCGCTGGCCGACCGGGTGGGCGCGCCGGCAGATCCCGTCGACGACCAGCCCGGCGATCAGGCCCATGAGAAGCGCGAAGACGTACGTCCCGGTGATCCAGGGCGGAATGAAGGAGGTCAGGGTGCCAACGGTGACGACCGTGCCGGTGACGCACCCCGCGAGAATGGGTAGCCCGCGGTCCAGCCGCGACCGGTTCGCGGTGCTGCGGAAGACCGTGGAGTCGAGCTCGTCGGGGACGAACAGGGCGCCGTGCGGTTTCGGCAGTCCGGCCAGTGCCGCGAGCCAGCCGCGCAGCTGCGGGTCCCGAAATCGGGGCCGGCCGGCGCGATTCTCCACCTGCCGCTGGCCGAACAGCTTGTCCACGTAACTGGTGACGATCTCGTCGGCCGTCATGACCGGCGCCGCCTGTCCCGGGTGGTCGACAGCCACCTCCAAGGCCAGCTGGAGGAACAGCGGGGTGCGGAGCAGGCCACGGGCCACCGGGTCTTCGCGGTACGCGGTGAGCAGCGCTTTCGTCCCGGGCTGCGCGGCCAGCCGTTCCTCGGCCTGCGCGCCGGTCAGCGGTTCGATCAGAATGGCACCGAGAAGGCGAAGAGGGCTCTGCGGGTCGTAGTCGTCGATGCGGCACGTGACCACCAGCGGCGGCGGGCCACCGGACAGGTCGGTGAAGTTGTTGATCTCCTGTACGCACTCGGCCCGCAGGCCCCCGGCCACCTCGTCGAGCCCGTCCAGCATGGGGAGCACCATGCCGTGCGAGACGAGAACGCGGGCCACCTTGCGGTCGATGTTGTAGATCGAGGACAGCTCACCGGCCATCCATTGCCCGAACGGGCGGCGGTTGTCCGTCCACCGGGAGAGGCGGAGGATCACCGGCACACGTTTGCCGCGGATCAGAATCCGTCCGTCCGGACCGGGCCCGGTGATGGCGAGCCACAGGTGTCTCGCGAGCAGCGTCAGGGCTGTGGTCTTGCCGGCGCCGACGCCGCCGACGATCAGCAGCCGTCGTGAGGCGGCGGCGAACCTGGACTCCAGCGTGGTGTCTGGCGGGAGGGGACCGCCGGCCCGCTCCGACCGGACCCGGTCAGCGTTGCGGACCAGCGACGGCGAGTCCGTGAGCGTGAACGGCAGCGGGCCCGGCCCGGTCGAGTCGGCCAGGACGGCGAAGTCCTCGCGTTCCAGGGCCGCGGACAGGAGCTGCAGCTGCTCCTCGGCCCTGCGCCGTTCGTCCGGAGTGAGCCGGCTCGGATCACCGGCGCGCCCGCGACCCAGGCGAACCCTGATGGTCTTCGTGAAGGTGTTCCAGACCCGGTTACCGTCGCCGACGACCAGCCCCTGGCTGTTTCGTGCGTCGATGTGGTGCACCGGGCGTTCAGCGGCTTCGTCGCTGTCGTCGTGCGGCATTCGACCCTCCCCACCAGACACACGAATCCGTGGCCTGATGGGTTCGACGAAATCGCCGGGCGAGGGACGACTAAGCGGCGCAGGCTGCCTGGAGGTCCTTGACCGCGGCGTTCAGGCCCGCCTTGCTCGGGGCCTTGTCCGGGTTCTTGTTCCAGGCCTCGTCGAGCTTGGACATCTCGTCGCCGACTTTCTCGGCGGCCGCGCCGACCTCGTTGTTGGCGCCGATCGAGCCGGCGGCGATCGCGGCGGAGCCGGCGATGTACTGGGTGGAGACGGCGATGTAGCCCGCGGGCCCGCCGATCTTCTCTGCCGAGGCCACCTCCTTGGCGTTGCTCTTGATGTCCTTCAGGAGCTGTCCGCAGGCCTTCTTGGTGGCGGCGTCCATGGCGGCGACGGTGCTGGTGGGCTCCGCGCTGGGCGCCGCGGGCGCGGAGGCCGCCGACGCCGGTGCGGCCGGTGTGGCCGGTGCGGCGGTGCCGGTGTCGGAGGTGGCGGAATCACAGCCGGTCAGGGCGGCGAGAGCCACGATGGATGAAACGATTACCCCGTAAGTGCGACGCACGGTATTCCTCACGCTCTATGACAGTTGCGAGCGGAAGCTACCAGATCATCCGCGTCCGCCGGCAACCCGTTTGAATCCCGCGACGTGAAGGTTCGGTGAGGATTGTGTGCAGGCCAGGCGCCGAAAGGGTTGCGGCTGCTTGGATCCCGGGCATGAACCCGGCCTACTCGTTGTACATGCGGCGGCTCAAGCGGCAGCTCGCCGGCGCCGATCTGCCACGGCACATCGCGATGGTGATGGACGGCAACCGGCGGTGGGCGAGGCAGCGGGGGTACGAGGACGCGCGCATCGGCCACCGGTACGGCGCCGAGCATCTCGACGAGGTGCTGGGCTGGTGTACGGAGATGGGCGTCGGGCACGTGACGGTGTTCCTGGCCTCGGTGGACAACGTGACGAAGCGGGACGCCGGTGAGGTCGGCAACCTGATGCGCATGATCGAAGAGGTGGTCGCGGCCCGGCTGCGGCGGCCGGGGAGCCGCTGGCAGGTGCACCTGGCGGGACGGCTGGACGTGCTTCCGGACTCGACCCGGCACGCGCTGAAGCTGGCCGAGGAGGAGACCCGGGACAACGGCGGGGCGTTCCACCTGACCATCGCCATCGGTTACGACGGACGGGACGAGATCGTCGAGGCGATCCGCTCGCTGCTCGACGAGGCGGACCGGGACGGGCTCAGCGTCGCCGAGGTGGCCGGCCGGATCTCCGCGGACGAGGTGGCGCGGCATCTCTACACGAGTGGGCAGCCCGATCCGGACCTGGTGATCCGCACCAGCGGGGAGCGGCGGATGTCCGGTTTCCTGCTGTGGCAGGCGGCGTACTCTGAACTGCATTTCTGTGATGTCTACTGGCCGGGATTCCGGAAGGTCGACTTCCTGCGGGCGCTGCGGTCCTATGCGGAGCGGCATCGCCGGTTCGGCGCCTGAGGGCTCACAGCTCCCGGCCCCAGCGTGCGAACTGATCGTGGGCCTGGCGCTCGCTGCGGGCGAGGAGCCTGGCCCGGCCCCCGGGGAGGCGGCCGAGGCCGTGGCTGACCAGCAGGTTGGCCGCCACGCGGGCGAGGCCGTACCAGCCGGGGCGGTACGGCAGGCCCAGATCGCGCATGGCCGCGCGGCCGAGAAGCCAGGTGCTGACCGAAAGTGCACGCTCGCGCTCGTAGCCGCGGCGCCAGCCGGTGAGGACGTCGTCGGTCATCGTGATCAGGGCGCGGGCGAGGGCGACGCTGTTCGCGTCCGGCGGTGGATCGTGGGAGAGGAAGTGGTAGAGCAGGCGGCGGCCCCGGCGCTCGGTGTGCGGCAGCCACTGTTCGTCGACGCCCATGAGCCAGCCGATGTAGGACCAGAGGTGCATGACCGCGCGGGAGTCGGAGCGGCTGACACGGACGCCGAGCAGGCGAAGGTGCAGCAGGAAGCTGGTGCTGAAGACGCCGAGGGTGCTGGCCTGGTCGTACTGGTTGATCGGCAGCCCGCGGCCGGCGATGTCCCACGACGGTTCCAGGCGGGCGTTGACGAGGGCGTGCATCGCGCGGACGTGCAGCGTCAGGCGGAAGCCCTCGGCGCCGGGTTCCAGGCCGCCGGGAGCCGTCACGGCGCGCCACCACAGCGACGTCTCCTGGATCCGGCGCAGGGTTTCGCCGCCGGCCAGACGACCGGTTCTGACCAGTGGTTCGAGGGCGGCGGCGGTGCGGTAGCCGCCGAGCAGGGAGCCGTACGCGAGGACCAGGCCGGCGTCCATCCCGAAGGCGCGGCAGGCTTGCGCACCCTGCGACAACAACTGGTCGTCGACCCAGGCGGGGCGTCGGGTGACGGCGGCGTAGAAGGCACGGACCGGCTCGGGGTGGTCGCCGGACGGGCCGGCGGCGAGAGCACGATGCAGGTCCCGGGGTTCGACGGCCCGGATCAGTGCGGCTGCCAGCTCGTCGCGGCGCATCAGGCCGTCGCGCAGCGCCGCCAGATCGGCGGGGGACGGCCGCGCGTCCGGGCCGGCCACCCACCGCAGCGGGCGGGCGGCGCGCTCGGCCCAGGCCCGGTCGGCGGCGAACCTCGCGGGCACGGTCATCCCTCGACAATAGAGGGCATGATGGTCTGATGGATTTCGAGAGCGCGCTCGGATCGCTGTTTCAGCCGGCGGGTCGCGACGATCCCTATCCCGCCTATGACGTGCTCCGGGAGCACGCTCCGATGTTCCCGGCGATCGACGGGCGCTGGTTCGTGACGACCCACGCGCTGACCAGCCGGCTGCTGCGGGAGCCGAGCCTGCGCGTCTCGGACGCGAACGACTACGACGGCTTCTGGCCGGACTGGCGGGAGAACCGCGGCGTCGCCTCGATCGTGCTCTCCATGCTCCAGAACAATCCGCCGGACCACACCCGGGTGCGCCGGGCGGCCGCCGCCACCTTCACCGCCCGCCGGGTCGCCGGGATGCGCGACGTGATCACCGCTCAGGCCCAGGACCTGATCAAGGAGATGCCGGCGAGAGCCGACTTCATGACCGCGTTTGCCTACCCGCTGCCGATCGGCGTGATCTGCGCGCTGCTGGGCGTGCCCGAAACGGATCGGCCCTGGTTCCGGTCCCGCGCGGCCGACCTGACCGTCGTGCTGGAGCCGATCAGCACCGACGAGGAGATGCGGCTCGCCGACGTGGCCGGCCGCGAGCTCGAGGACTACTTCATCGGCCTGATCGCGGAGCGGCAGCGCACCCCGCAGGAGGACCTGACCAGCGCCCTCGCCGCCGCCGGGTCGGGCCTGACCGGCGCGGAGCTGCTGGCCAACCTGGTGCTGCTGCTGGTGGCTGGTTTCGAGACCACCACCAACCTGCTCGGCACCGGCCTCAAGATCGTTCTGGACCACCCCGAGCAGGCTGATCGGTTGCGGTCTGATCCGGGGCTCGCGCCCGCGTTCGTCGAGGAGATGCTCCGATACGACTCACCGGTGCAACTGACATCGCGGTTCGCCACCACGGCGCTGGAGGTCGAGGGGATCGAGCTGCCCGCCGGCGCCGCGCTGAACCTGCTGCTCGGCGCCGCCAACCGGGACCCGTCACGCTATGCCGACCCGCACCGCTTCGACCCCGACCGGCAGGGGATCCAGCCGGTCTCGTTCGGCGGCGGCGCCCACTACTGCCTCGGCGCGCCGCTGGCCAGGCTCGAGGCGCAGGTGGCCTTCCCGCTGCTGCTCACCATGCTCCCGGAGCTGGCACTGGCCGGCGCCCCGGAACGTCGCGATCGCCTCGTCCTGCGCGGCTATTCAGCCCTGCCGATCTCGCATTGAGGCGAGCTCAGGACGAGCTCAGGGCGAGCTCTGCCGGTCTCGCATCAGTACGTCGATGCCGTCCAGCAGGCGGTCCAGGCCGAACCGGAACGACCGCTGCGGATCGCCGAGCGCGTTGTACTCCACGCTCGCGGCGGTGCCGACCCGCCCCGAGATCGGATAGGCCTCAGCCGGCATCACCCGCTCCAGCACCGGAGCGTTGATCGCCCACCACTCCGCGTCCGACATCCCGGACTCCTCGGCGGTCCGGCGCGTCTTGATCGACGTCCGGGCCGCCCCGGCGGTGAAGTCGCTGATCAGCGTCACCACCTGGTCCATCTCGACGTCGGGCAGCCCGGCACCCTCGATCGCCGCGAGCTGCCACTCGTAGCGGTCGGAGCCGTTCGGCCCGATCCACGGCCGGCTGTTCTCCACCTGCAGCAGCCACGGATGCCGGTGGAACTCGTCCCACAGCTGCCCGGCGACGCGGGTGAGCCTCTGCCGTACGCCGCCCTCGTGCGGTGACATGTCCTGCTCACCCGCCACCTCGTCGACCATCAATCCGATCAGTTCGGAGCGGCCCGGCACATACGTGTAGATCGACATCAGTTTGAGCCCGAGCCGGTCGGCGACCTTGCGCATCGAGAAGGCGGGCAGTCCCTCCTCGTCGGCCACCGCGATCGCGGCCCGGATCACCTCGTCGACGCTGACCCGCTGTTTCGGCCCGCGGGTGCCCTGGGGCGTGCCGAGGGTGCGCCGCCAGAGCAGTTGCAAAGTGCGATCGACGTCCATGTGCAAAATCTACCCCGTGAGGTGTACGGTGTTGCCCGCTACAATTTCCGTAAGGTATACGGAGTTAGGAGCTGTCCCGTGACCACCCTGTTCGCAGAAGGACTACGGAAGAGGTACGGCGATCTCGCCGCCCTGGACGGCTTCGACCTGGCGGTCCCGGCCGGCGTCATCTCCGGGCTGCTCGGTCCCAACGGAGCGGGCAAGACCACGGCCGTCCGCGCCATGGCGACCCTCATCGACCTGGACGGGGGCAGTGCGAGCGTCGAGGGGTTCGACGTGCGTACGCAGGCCCCGCAGGTCCGCCGCCGGATCGGCCTGGTCGGGCAGAACGCCGCCGTCGACGAAATCCTGAGCGGCCGGCAGAACCTGGTGATGTTCGGCCGGCTCTTCGGCCTGACCAGGTCCGATGCCCGGGCCCGTGCGGTCCGCCTGCTCGACATGTTTGGCCTCACCGAGGCGGCGGACCGGCCGGTCTCCACCTACAGCGGCGGGATGCGGCGGCGCCTCGACATCGCCGCGGCGCTGGTCCTGACACCCGCCGTCCTCTTCCTCGACGAGCCGACGACCGGGCTCGACCCGCGCGGCCGCAACGAGGTGTGGGACACCGTCCGGGAGGCCGCCGCGGGCGGCACCGCGGTCCTGCTCACCACGCAGTACCTCGACGAGGCCGACCAGCTGGCCTCGCAGATCTCGGTGATGGACCACGGCCGGGTCATCGCCTCGGACACCCCGGCGGCCCTGAAACGGCAGGTCGGCCGCGATCGGGTGACCGTCACGCTGGCCACGCCGGAGGACCTCGACCGGCTCGGGGCGAGGCTGCCGGGTGTCCGCGACGACGAGTCCCGCTCGCTGACGTTCGACGTTGGTGTCAGCGAGGTGGTCCGTGCCCTGGACGAGCTGGGGCTGACCGCCGAGGACCTGGTTCTGCGCCGCCCCACCCTCGACGAGGTGTTCCTGACCCTGACCGCCTCCTCGTCCTCGCCCTCGCCTTCGCCCTCGCCCTCGTCCTCGTCCTCGTCGAAGGAGAACGCCCGATGATGACTCTGCGTGCGGGCTGGATCCTCACCCAGCGGGAGCTGGCCCACTGGGCCCGCGAACCGTGGGGCCCGATCTTCAACCTGCTCTTCTCGATCATGCTGCTGCTCGTTTTCGGATTCCTGTTCGGCGGGGCGATCGTGGTGCCGGGCGGCGGCGACTACCTGGCCTTCCTGGTGCCCGGCATGCTGGCGCTGAGCATGATGTTCGGCGTGGAGCGGACGGCGCTCGCGATGGCCGCCGACGCCCGCAAAGGTGTCACCGACCGCTTCCGGTCGATGCCGATCGGCAGTGCCTCGGTGGCGCTGGGACGGGTCGGTGCGGACATGGCGAACTCCGCTGTCGAGCTGCTCGTCCTGATCCTCGGCGGACTGCTCGTCGGCTGGCGGATCACGGGACAGCCCGGTGCGGGTGCTCTCGCCGTACTCCTGCTGTTGCTCCTCAGGTTTGCCATGCTGTGGATCGGGATCTTTCTCGGTCTGTCCTTCCCGGGTGAGGGCGCGACCTCGGCGGTGCAGGTGCTCGTCTGGCCGATCGGCTTCCTGTCCACAGCGATCGTCTCGGCGGAGACGATGCCGGCCTGGCTCGGCGCGATCGCCGCGTGGAACCCGCTGTCGGCCACCGCAACCGCGGCGCGTCAACTGTTCGGCAACCCGACCGGCGTGACCGAGGGCGTGCTGGCCGACTGGGCGGTGTGGCTGGCCCTCGGCTGGCCGATAGTGCTCATCGCGGTGTTCGTGCCGCTGTCCGCTCGTGCCTACCGCAAGCTCCGAACCTGACCCACCCGCCCGCCGCGTCGGCTTTCACGCCCCGGACCACCGCTGAGCCCCAGCCGCCTCACTCGGCTGGGCGCCAGCGGTGGTTCTCGCGGCTCGGGCCCCCGCTGAGCGCCAGCCGGTTTGCTCGGCTGGGCGTGAGCGGTGGTTTTCGGGGCTCGGACCCCCGCTGAGCGCCAGCTGGTTCGCTCGGCTGGTGGTGAGCGGTCGTTTTCGGGGCCGGAGGCCCCGCTGAGCGCCAGCCGCCTCACGCGGCTGGGCGTGGGAGGGGGGTTTCGGGGCTCGGGCCCCCGCTGAGCGCCAGCCGGTTCGCTCGGCTGGGCGTGAGCGGTGGTTTTCGGGGCCGGAGGCCCCGCTGAGCGCCAGCCGGTTTGCTCGGCTGGCGCTCAGTGCTGTCTCCGCGCGATCGAAGCAGCACTGGGCGCCGGCCGAGTAAGGGTGCGGGTGGGTCAGAGGAAGGTGGTGGCCAGGTAGGCGGCTGTGGTGGAGGCGAGGAGGAGGGTGAGGTTCAGGCCGATGACGCGGGACTCGTTGCGGGAGAGGTGGAGGGCTGTTCCGCCCACCTGGATCAGGGAGAGCCCGATTGCCGCGGCGACCGCCAAGGCGGGGGCGATGCCGGTGAGCGGGGGCAGGATCAGGCCGGCGGCGCCGGCGACCTCCAGGGCGCCGATGGTGCGGACGACGGGCATCGGGACGCGATCCACCCAGCCCATCATCGGCTGGAGCTGCTCCCGGGTCTGGATGAGCTTCTTCCCTCCGGCGTAGAGGTAGAAGACCGCCAGGAGGGCAGCGAGAATCCAGTAGGCGAGCTCCATGAATAGCCCCTTCACCAGGATGGTTACCGGTCGTAAGTAGCATCATGATGGGGTACCTGGGACAGGCTTACAAAAGGCACACGCATGTGCCTCAGGCACAGGGAGGGGCGGCATGGAGTACGAGCACACCTGCATGATCCGCGGCGACGGCGGCCGGACGCTGCGGGCGATCCTCGACCAGATCTGCAACAAGTGGACACTGCTCGTCGTCGCCACCCTCGACCAGGGAACGGTCCGGTTCACCGAGCTGCACCATCAGATCCCGGGCATCTCGCAGCGCATGCTGACCCTGACCCTGCGCAACCTGGAACGGGACGGCCTGGTCTCCCGCACCGTGTTCGCCGAGGTTCCGCCACGCGTGGAGTACGCGCTGACCGCTATCGGCAAGAGCCTCATCGGACCCGCCCTGGCCCTGGCCGGCTGGGCGATCGAGCACGTACCCGAGATCGAGGCGAGCCGCGAGGCCTACCGCAACACCGGTAACGAAGCCGGCGAAAGAGTTGGATAGCAGCGGGACGCCGCACGATGGGCGGGACACTAGCGATGGGCGGGACACGAGCGATGGGCGGGACACGAGCGATGGGGGCACGGTGGCGGATTCCGCGGACCTGACGGATCTCGACAACGCGGCGGAGGTGTTCACCGCTTGCCGGCCGCGCCTGTTCGGGATCGCGTACCGCATGCTGAGCAGCGCCGCCGAGGCCGAGGATCTGGTGCAGGACGTCTGGCTGCGGTGGCAGTCGGCCGACCGCGGCGTGGTGAAGAACCCGGCGGCGTTCCTGGCCACCACGACGACCCGGCTGGCGATCAACGCGCTGCAGTCGGCGCGGGCGCGGCGGGAGACGTACATCGGGCCGTGGCTGCCGGAGCCGGTGGACACGAGCGCCGACCCGTATCTGGGTGCGGAGCGGGGTGAGGCGCTGGAGTTCGCGGCGCTGATGCTGATGGAGAAGCTGACGCCGAACGAGCGGGCGGCGTACGTGCTGCGGGAGGCGTTCGACTACTCCTACGGGCAGATCGCCGAGGTCCTGCAGTCGACCGAGCCGGCGGTGCGGCAGCTGGTCAGCCGGGCGCGCAAGCACGTGACCGGTGAGCGGCGGGCCGCGGTGAGCGCCGGGGCGCAGAAGGAACTGCTGGCGACGTTCATCACCGCCGCGCGTTCCGGTGACATGGGCGCGCTGGAGAAGCTGTTCGCGGTCGGCGTCGCCAGCGTCTCCGACGGTAACGGTGCCTACCAGGTCTCCCGTCAGCCGGTGGTCGGCGCTGCGAAGGTCGCCCGGTTCCTCAGCACGATCTCCGGCTGGTTCTGGGACGACGTGGAGATCGAGTGGGTGGAGATCAACGGGCAGACCGCTGTGGTGCTCCGCAAGGGTGGCGAGAAGTATGGCGTACTTACCATTTCGGCCACTGCCGACGGCATCGAGCAGCTGCTGTGGGTGCTGAATCCGGACAAGACCCGGGCGCTGTCACAAAACTGAGTGCTGTCCGGTCTACCTGATGTGAAGACGATTCTGGTGGTGGGCGGCGGCTATGCCGGCTTTTACACGGCCTGGGGGCTGGAGAAGAAACTCCGGCGCGACGAGGCGCGGGTCATCGTTGTCGATCCGCGCCCGTACATGACGTATCAACCATTTCTGCCCGAGGTGGTCGCGGGGTCGGTCGAGGCGCGGCACGCCGCGGTCTCACTGCGCGGGCACCTTCGCAAGACCACGATCATTTCCGGTACGGTCGAAGCAGTCGACCACGCACACCGGAAAGCCACCGTTCGTCCCGCCGACGCGCCGGAGTTCGTCCTCGACTACGACATCCTCGTGGTCACGGCCGGTGCGGTCACCCGGAAACTGTCGGTGCCCGGCGTGTCCGAGTGGGCGATCGGCATGAAGCACGTCGAGGAAGCGGTGGCCATCCGCGACCGGCTGCTCACCGCGTTCGACCGCGCGTCGACCCTCGAACCCGGTCCGCTGCGGCAGCGCCTGCTCACCGTGACGTTCGTCGGCGGTGGCTTCTCCGGCGTCGAGGGCTTCGGTGAGCTGTTGTCGCTGGCCACCGCGCTGATCCGAAGATATCCCGAGCTGCACCGGGACGAACTCCGGTTCCACCTGGTGGAGGCGCAGGGCCGGATCCTTCCCGAGGTCACCGAGGAGCCGGGCCGCTGGGTGGTGCGGACGCTGGAGGAGCGCGGGGCACGAGTACACCTGAATGCGCAGTTGATCTCTGCGACTGACGGCCTGGTGAAGCTCTCGACCGGCGAGGAGTTCGGCTCGGAACTGATCGTCTGGACCGTCGGCAACGCGGCGACCTCGATGGTGCGCGGCCACACCGACCTGCCGATCAACGAGCGCGGCCAGGTGATCGTCCGGGCCGATCTGCGGGTCGGCACCGAGGACGAGCCGGTGGACGGCGCCTGGGCGGCCGGCGACGACGCGGCCGTCCCGGACCTCGCGGTGGGCCGGCCCGGTGCCGCCACGGTGCCCAACGCCCAGCACGCGGTCCGCCAGGGCAAACTGCTCGCCGGTAACCTGGTGGCGACCCTGCGCGGCCGGGGAACGAAGCAGTACGTGCACCACAGCCTCGGTACGGTCGCCACGCTCGGCCTGGGCCGCGGCATCTTCCAGTATCGCGGGATCGTCATCAAGGGCCTGCTCGCCTGGCTCATGCACCGCGGCTATCACGTGCTGGCCGTGCCGACCTGGGAGCGCAAGGTCCGCGTCCTCGCGGTGTGGCTGACGGCGGTGCTGTTCGGCCGGGACATCGTCTCGCTGGCGGCCGTGCAGGACCCGCGCCGCGCCTTCGTCACGGGCGACTCCCCGTCGCCGGAGCAGGAGCCCGGCCGCCGCCCGTCGCCGGAGCCCGACCACCGCCCGGAGCCTGTCCGATCAGCATGACAGGCGCCCGGGCCGCATGGTGAGCGACGCGGGCGGTGGAGTCAGTGGCGGTGCGGTCAGCGGCGGCGCGCCCGGGGCGGCAGTTGGACGCCGGCCAGGGTGCGCAGGGCGGCCGGGCCGCGTGAGCGGTTCCGCCGCCGGATGTGGAGAACCGGGGCGAGGTCGATGGTCGGCCTGGCCTCGGCCTCCTTGGGCTCCAAGTCCCGGAAGTCGGCCTCGTCGTCGATCTCCTGGAGCGCCTCGTCCTCACCGGCCACATCGGACTCGGTGAACGGCTCCGCCAGGGGAACGGCAAGCATCCGGTCAGTCTCCGGGCTGCTGTCCTCGGGTGCCTTGACGAAGACACGCGCCGCGCCGACGTTGGCAGCCGCGAACAGGGCCGCGAGCACCGCCAGCCCCGGCGAACTCGCAGCCGACACCACGGCGAGCGCCCCGGTCACCACCGCTGTTCCGGCGGCGGCAGCGGTGCCCGTACGCCGGATCGAGTAGTTGCCGCGCCCGGTCACCCGCATCGTCGCCGCGGTGCACAGCGGGCCGAGCACGCAGGCGATCACCCACACGAGCACCACCTGCCAGAGCCCGCTCCAGCTGGCGAGCTCGTCGCCGAACAGCCACGCCAGGGCCGGCACACCGAGGATCGCGACCAGCAGGAACACCACGGCGTCGACGGTGAGCACGATGGCCGCCACCGTGATCGTGTCGATCCTGCGCGCCGCGGAGAAGCCCTCCTCGATCGTCATGCCGTCTCCCGTTGATCATGGCGTCCCGGAGGGGCACCGTACCGCACTCCGGGGCGCCACGTCGTCCCCGCGTCAGCGCATCAGCCACTCCCGGTAGGAGGTCTTCGCGATGACGGCGTCGTCCCCGGCGATGATCGCGTCGCCCTCGATGGCGGCGAACATGCCGGCGGTGTTGTCGGTGACGACCGTACGGCGGTCACCCTGGGTGGCGAGCGTGACCCGGCCGAGGTCGTCGAGTGTGAACACCTCGGGCCCGGCGACGTTGCGGATGCCCCGCAGCGGGGCGCCCGCGCTCACCTCGGCGACGGCCTGGGCGACGTCGGACGCGGCCATCGGCTGGATCTTGGTGGCTGGCAGCCGTACGACGTTGTCGTCGGCGGTCCAGGACATCACCGCGCTGACGAACTCGAAGAACTGGGTCGCGCGGACGATCGAGTACGGCACCGGGCCGGCCCGGAGGATCTCCTCCTGGAGCAGCTTGGCGCGGTAGTAGTCCAGGTTCGGCACCTGGTCGACGCCGACGATCGACAGGACGACAGCGTGACCGGCACCGGCGTCCGCGGCGGCGGACAGCAGGTTGTCCATGGTGGTGCGGAAGAAGCCGGCCGACGCCTCGTCGAAGGTCGGCGAGTTGGTCAGGTTCACCACGACGTCGGCGCCGGTGAGGGCTTCGGCCAGGCCCTTGCCGCTGATCAGGTCCAGACCGGTCGACGGTGAGTGCGGCACCGCCTCGTGCCCGCCGGCCTTCAGCATGCCGACTACCTGCGAGCCGATCAGCCCGGTGCCACCGATGACTGCGATCTTCATGGTCGTACCTCTCCTCGTGTGCTTGTCACCAGCTATGACCGGAAGCGGCCGGAGTTTGTGACAAGCACACGAGAAAAGAAGACAAGCACACGAGAAGGAATCAGTGCAGGACCTCGTCGATGCTGCTCTCCCGCCACTCGCGCAGCAGCTCGTGGAAGGCGACCGGCCCCGGGCCGAACGAGAAGTTCACCGGCCGCGGTTTGCCCTCGCCGTTGTAGTAGCCGGGGGTGCACTCCGCCTTGAACTTGAAGTTGTCCGGCGCGGTCTCCCGGATCACCGTGCCCCAGTAGTCCTCGGCCTCGGTGGTCGGCTCGATGTAGCGGGCGCCCCGCTTGTCCGCCTCACCGACCACGGCACCGATGTGGGTGGCCTGCTCCTGGAGGACGTGCACGAAGTTGACCGCCGCGGCGTTCTGCATCGAGCCGAGGTGGAACAGGTTCGGGAAGCCGTTGCTGTAGAAGCCGTGCAGCGTACGGGGGCCGTTGCGCCAGTGGCCGAGCAGCGGCATCCCGCCCCGCCCGATGACCGGGAGTGTTCCGGAGAGCACGCCGGAGATGCCGACCTCGAAGCCGGTCGCGAAGATCACGCAGTCGACCTCGTACTCCTCGTCGCCGACCACGATCGACGTGGCGGTCATCCGGGTGATGCCACCGGTGTCGGCGGTGTCCACCAGGGTGACGTTGGGTCGGTTGAAGGCCTGCAGGTAGTAGTCGCTGAACGTGGGCCGCTTGCACATGTAGCGGTACCACGGCTTCAGCTTCTCCGCGGTGGCCGGGTCCTCGACGACCTCGTCGACCCGCGCGCGGATCTCCTCCATGGTCCGGAAGTCCGCGACCTCGTCGAGGTACTCGCGCTCCTCGGCGGTGATGTTCGGGTCGACCGAGCCGGTCAGCATCTGGCGCTGGAGTTTGGCGGTGGCCGTCCACCGGTCACCGATCAGGTCCTCGGCGGTGTGGCCGCCGGTGACGATGGTCAGGAAGTTCTCCATCCGCTCCCGCTGCCACCCGGGCCGCAGCGACGCCGCCCACTCCGGGTCGGTGGGCCGGTTGTCGCGGACGTCGACGGTCGACGGGGTGCGCTGGAAGACGTAGAGCCGCTCGGCGTCGCGGGCCAGGTGCGGGACGATCTGGATGCCGCTGGCGCCGGTGCCGACCACGGCGACCTTCTTGCCGGCGAGCCGGTCCAGGCCACCGGTCTGGTCGCCGCCGGTGTACTCGTAGTCCCAGCGGCTGCTGTGGAAGGTGTGCCCGCGGAACTCCTCGATGCCGGGGATGCCGGGCAGCTTCGGCTGGGTCAGGGTGCCCGAGGAGATCACCACGTACCGGCTGCGGAACTGGTCACCGCGGTCCGTGGTCACGTCCCAGACGGCGTCCTCGGAGTCCCAGCGCAGCTCGGTGACCCGGGTGTGGAACAGCGCGTCGGCGTACAGGTCGAACCGCTCGGCGATCGCGATGGCGTGCTGCCGGATCTCCTCACCGGGCGCGTACCGCCACTTCGGGACGTAACCGACCTCCTCCAGCAGCGGCATGTAGACGGTCGACTCGATGTCACAGTGGATTCCGGGGTAGCGGTTCCAGTACCAGGTGCCCCCGAAGTCACCGCCCTCGTCGATCATCCGGATCCGCTCGACGCCGGCCTGCCGCAGCCGCGCACCGCTGAGCAGGCCGCCGAAGCCGCCGCCGATGACCACCGCGTCGACCTGGTCCCGCACGGGCTCACGATCGGTCCGCTCGGTGTACGGGTCGGCCGCGTAGTACCCGAACTCACCGGCGGCCCGCCGGTACTGGGCGGTGCCGTCGGGCCGGATGCGCCGGTCACGCTCCGCTTTGTACTTCGCGCGCAGCGCTTCGATTTCCTCAGCGCTGAGGCGATGTGGTGGGCGGGGAGAGGTCGGGGACATGGTGTGCCCTTTCGCGGGGATCGTCCGGGGTAACGCGAGCCAACCCAAGCACCCTATTTAAAGCAACTGCTTGACGAAAAGTGTGTCCCAGTGCACTGCTGTCCGAATCGTGACCTTGCGTCAGGCCGTGCTCACACCGGCGCGATACAGCCCCTCGATCGCGTCGATCAGCCCGCTCGCCGCCGCCTCCCAATCGGGCTCAGTGGTCCGCTCGCGCTGCGCGCAGAAGTGCACGATCAGCGTGTGCGCCATCTCGTCGCGCTCCGACAGGACATCGGCCGTCAACTGCGGCAGGCACCGGTGAACCGTCTCGGTCACGGCCCGCAGCATCGGCGCGTCCCGCAACTCGTCCGCCGCGAGCTCCCGCAGGCTCGGCTCGGTCATCACCTGAGCCGCGAACCGCGCATACCAGCTGGGTGTGCCGAGGGCGGCCAGGTGCTCGGTGAACGACCGCACCTCGCAGGTCACCCAGTCACGCAGATCGGTGCTTCCCGCGTACCTTTCAAGAAGCCGCCGCCGAATTCCCTCCATCGGCTCCGCATGCCGTCGCACGATGGCCTTGACGAGTTCGTCGCGCCCGCCGAAGTGGTAATTCACCGCCGCGTTGTTGCCCTGCCCGGCCGCCTCGCTGATCTGCCGATGCGACACCGAGAACACGCCCTGCTCCGCGAACAGTCGCTCCGCGGTCAGCAGAATGGTCGTCCGCGTCTGCTCCACCAGCTCGGTGCGCGGCCGCCGCCCAGCCACATCCCTGTCGGCGCGGCTCATTCCGGCCTCCGTAGGCAGACCAATAGAGACCATCAAGCATAGGGGGCGATCACACCCCAGCGATCAAGAGCTTTGAATGTACGAGAGGCGCACAGCGCTGCCCTCGCGAGTGGACCGGCAGCTGCCCGCTCCGGGCCGCACCCCGCCGCCGGCTCATGCGCCGGGTCCGGCTTGGCACCACAGCTGTCAACAGATCGGAAACATTGACGACATCCGTTGTCACACCTACAGTTCCTGACACGTGAGAGCGCTCTCACGCCCGGTTGCCGCAGGTCAAAACAATGGAGGCGTGATGGGTTCGGTCGTTCGGCGTGTGGGATCAGGTGGTGGTCGCGCCCTTGTCGTGGCGGTTGCCGCGGCTGTCGTGGCCGGGCTCGGAGCGGTGGCTCTGGGTGGCACGGCCGACGCGGCCACCGTCGGCGCGGGCAGCTACACCGAGACGTTGCCGGCCGGTGCGAGCCTGCCGGCCGGCTGTGGAGACCTGGCGACGAACCCGCGGCAGTTTCTGACCGCCAACGCGCCGGCCGGCCCGGTGCCGACGAACGACTGGTGGTCGTCGCTGGTCTACAAGAAGTTCGACTGCTCCTACAGCGAGAACCTGCACGCGCACCCGACGAGCTACGACACCACCTCGGGCGGGCTCGGCTTCTCCTACAACACCACGCCGCAGATCAGTGGCTCGGCCACCGGCGTGGGGGAGTACCACTACATCTACCAGGAGGACTTCACCGCCGGGGTGACCGGGCTGAACGCGCCGCGCACGCTCGTCGACTCGTGGACCGACTGGACCGTCACGCCGTACTGGAGTGACGGCACCCGGACCATGAAGGCGACCATCGGCCACGGCCTGCCGTTCGCCTACTTCCAGGTCACCGGCGGCAACGCCCAGATCACCGCGAAGAGCACGCCGGCCGTCTGGTCCAACAGCGGATCGCGCATCGGGTACTCGGTCGCGGGCAAGGACTACGTCGCGTACGCGCCGGCCGGTGCCACCTGGTCGGTCAGCGGCAGCGTCATCACCTCCACGCTGGCGGGCAAGGGCTACTTCTCGATCGCCGTGCTGCCCACCACGCCGTCCACCAGCACCGCGGACAAGACAGCGCTGGCCGGCAGCTACGGCACCTACGCGCACAACCACGTCACCGGCACCCGGGTGTCGTACTCGTACAACCAGGGCACCAGCCGGGTCGCCACGACGTACACGTACACCACCACCGCCCGTGAGGGTTCCGGCACCGGTACGGTCATCGGCCTCTACCCGCACCAGTGGCGGGCGCTGACCGGCGCGACGCCGATCTCGCAGACCTACGTCACCGCCCGCGGCGCGATGAAGAACCTCGTCGGTGCCTCGTCGTACACCACGTCGGCTGTCTACAACGGGGTGCTGCCCGAGGTGCCCGCTGTCGCCACCAGCTCCGGTGCCGACCTGGCGACGCTCAACGGCTACCTCGACCAGGTCAAGGACAACCCGGTCAACGTCACGAAGAACGACACCTACTGGACCGGCAAGGCCCTCGGCATCGGCGCCCGGATCGCCGAGATCGCCGACCAGCTCGGCCGCACCGATGTGCGGGACACCGCGCTGGCGGCCATCCGTACCCAGCTGACCGACTGGTTCACCGCCTCGCAGGGCAAGACGCAGAAGCTGTTCTACTACGACCGGAACTGGGGCACGCTGATCGGCTACCCCGCGTCGTACGGCTCCGACGCCGAGCTCAACGACCACCACTTCCACTACGGCTACTACATCGCGGCCGCCGCCACGCTCGCCAAGTTCGATCCGGCCTGGGCCACCAGCGCCCGGTACGGCGGCATGGTGGACCTGCTGATCCGCGACGCCAACAACTACGACCGCGGCGACAACCGGTTCCCGTTCCTGCGCGACTTCGACATCTACGCCGGTCACGACTGGGCGGCCGGCCACGGCGCGTTCTTCGCCGGCAACAACCAGGAGTCCTCGTCGGAGGGCATGAACTTCGCCAACGGCCTGATCCAGTGGGGCCAGGCGACCGGCAACACCGCGATCCGCGACGCCGGCATCTTCATCTGGACGACACAGTCGGCCGCGATCAACGAGTACTGGTTCGACACCCGCAACGAGAACTTCCCGTCCGCGTTCGGCCACGGCACGGTCGGCATGGTGTGGGGTGACGGCGGGGCGTACTCCACCTGGTTCGCCTCCGCACCCGAGCAGATCCACGGCATCAACATGCTGCCGGTCACCGGCGGGCACTTCTACATGGGCAACGACCCGGCCTACGTCAAGCGCAACTACGCCGAGATGGTCACCAACGCCGGGCACGAACCGGCGCTCTGGCAGGACATCGCCTGGCAGTATCTGGCGCTCGGCGACGGCGACGCGGCCCTGGCGAAGTTCCGGGCCAACAGCGGCTACACGCCGGAGGAGGGCGAGACCAAGGCGCACACGTTCCACTGGATCCGCAACCTGGCCGCTCTCGGCACGTCCGATCTCAGCGTCACCGCCAACCACCCGCTCTACCGGGTGTTCACCAAGAACGGCGCCAAGACGTACGTCGCCTCCAACATCACCAACGCCGCGCTCACCGTCACCTTCTCCGACGGCAAGGTCCTGACGCTGCCCGCCGGCCGCACGGTCGCCAGCGGCGCGGTCAACTTCTCCGGCGGCAACGCGACGGGCGGCGGCATCAACCCGAGCCCGACCAGCAGCCCCAGCCCGACCGGCAGCTCCAGCCCCACCACCAGCCCGTCGCCGACCTCCAGCAGCAGTCCCACTCCGAGCCCGTCCACCTCCAACCCGCCGGCCGCTGTCCGCTACCTCCAGACCGGCGGTGCGCTGGCCGGCACCGCGGGTAGCGCGGGGACCGCAACGGTGGCCAAGGCCTCGGGCACCAACGACAACCAGCCGCACTCGCCGACCACGTTCACCGCGACCGGCCTGAATCTGGCCTACCGCTCCGGCGCCGCGACAGCCTTCGCCATCTCGGTGGACTCGGGCACCTCGGTCGGCAACGCCTCCCAGGTCCGCGTCTCCTACGACCTGACCGGCAACGGCAGCTTCGACCGCGTCGAAACCTTCCGCTACTTCGCCACCGACCCGGTCCCGGGCTGGGAGCGCTACTCCGACGCGGCCGGCCAGATCACCACCACCGGAGCCTTCGGCAATCTCGCCAACGGCACCGTCAAGGTGGAGATCTGGAGCGCCATCGGCTCCGCACCGAGCACGGTCTCACTCGGCGCCCTCTCCACAGTGACCCTGCCCTACCAGTGACCCTGCCCTACCAGTGACCCTGCCCTACCAGTGACCCTGCCCTACCAGTGACCTGACGACAGGAGCGCCGCGTGGGTCTTCCCGCGCGGCGCTCAGGCGGCCCGGCCTGAGCCGGCGCACCCCGTCAGACCCGGCTTGCTCCTGTTGGGCTTCAGCTGCTGCTCCTGTTGCGGGTCAGCGGCTGCCGCCGCGGAAGATGCGGAGGAAGAAGAGGAAGACGTTGAGGATGTCGAGGAAGATGGACGCGGCGAGCAGCGGCGCGGAGTCGGCGTCGGAGGAGCGGCGCAGGCGCTGGAAGTCGAACATGATGAAGCCTGCGAAGATCACCAGGCCGAGTACGGAGTAGATGAGGGATCCGTACGGGATGTTCACGAAGATCAGCACGATGCCGAAGACGAGCAGGGCGACCAGCGCCCAGAAGCACACCCGGGCCAGCGCCGTGAGGTCGCGGCGGGTCGCGTATCCGGCGGCGCCGAACGCGCCGACGAACAGGGCTGTCGCGGCGCCGGCCTGCCAGAGGGCCTGCGGGTCGGTGCTGGCGTAGTAGACCAGCGTCGGCGCGATCGCCACCCCCATCAGCAGTCCGAACGCCGCGAGCATCGCGACCGTCGCCTGCCGTGACCGGCGGACGGTGAAGTGCATGGCGATCAGGGCGGCGAACGCCGCGAGGTACGCGAGGAAGGCGATGCCGGCCGGAAGATTGCGACCGAGGTAGGCGCCGAGGGCGAACAGGGCGGTGGTCGCCGCGACGTAGCCCATCGTCTGCGCGAACAGGGTGTGGCTGCGGTCGCGGGTGGCGAGCCCGGCGGGGCGGTACGCATAGGTGTCGTCCATCGGGGTCCCCTGACGGTCGAGATGGTGTAGCCACCACTCTGGACCGGAGCGACCACGCGGACACCCTTCGCCAGGGGTGATACTCACCAGCTGCCGCGCCGGATCCAGCGGCGTCCGTGGCATTGGCGTTGCGCGGTGGCACCCCTACAGTTCCAGCATGCATGAGCGCGAGCCGGCGGTTTCCCGCAGTAATCTGCGTACCCCGCTCAGTGACAATGCGAAAAAGCTTCTGGATTCTCTCGGGCGGCCGCTTTCCTATCGCGCCGGAAAGGTGCTCTTCCACCAGGCCGACCCGAGCACTCATGTCGCCTTCCTCATCGCCGGATGGGTGAAGGTCGTTTCCGGGGCGCCCAGCGGGGAGGAGGCGATCATTGCGATCCGGGGACCCGGCGACGTTCTGGGGGAGTTGTCGGCAATCGATGGATCACCGCGTTCCGCCACCGTTGTCGCGCTGGTCGACGTGGACGCCCGGGTCGTGCCCGGTGAGGAATTCGTCAACGCCGTCTGCGGCTCGCCGGAACTCAGCCGGGCGCTGCTGCGGCACCTGGCCGTGAACCTGCGGCAGTCCGACCGCAAGCGGCTGGAGTACCTCAGTACGGACACGTTTCAGCGCCTGATCGCCCTGCTCGTCGAAATGATCGGCAGTTACGGGCACAGCGCGGCGGACGGTGCGGTCGAGATCCGGCTCCCGCTGAGCCAGCAGGACATGGCCACCGCCGCCGCGATGTCCCGGCCGGCGGTGGCTCGAGGGCTCCGCAAACTGCGTGAGCGGGGCCTGGTGGAGACCGGCGGCCGATACCTGGTGATCACCCGGCCGGAGCTGCTGCGAGCGATCCACGAACGGGCAGGCGGGTGAGCTTCGATCGAATGACACGGTGCGGCTGTATCACGTGATGCAACCTCGGCCGGCCCGGCTGTCGATCCTGAATGTATGGCGAATGGGACGCATGTTCGAGGCCGCAACCCCGCTGTCGTGACCCGCCGGGCGGACGCGGCCGGGCGCTCATTGGGGCGCCGCCGCGTCACCGAGGAGCGGGCCCGCGTCCGCCGGGCCGAGCAGCTGCTCGCGGGTGTCCACGCGGAGCTGCGCAAGGCCGACACCAAGGCGACGGGTCTGCTGGCTCTCGCCGGTGCCAGCGCGGTCGGTCTGGCCCAGTTGGTGGTCGCGGACGAGGGTGCCGTTTCGGGCGTACGGATGCTGTTGCGGTGGATCGCCTTTCTCCTCTGGGTGATCGCTGTGGCGCTGCTGGCGACCGCCCTGGCGCCTCGGACGGGTGGACACGACGACGCGCGGCAACTGGCGTTCTTCGGTCACCTGCGGGGACTCGGCGCCGGCCGGATCGCGGCCACGCTGCGCCGTCACCCGCGGCGTCTCCCCGGGCTGATCTCCGAGCTGATGTGGACGAGCCGGGCGGTGACCCGCAAGTACCGGCTGATTTCGATTGCGCTCATCCTCCTGGTGTTCTCGCTCGTCGCCATGATCGGCACGGCGGCGTGACGCCGCGGATCGAGTTGCTCGCGTACTCGGCGCCGAATCGGGTCGTGCGGGCTCTCGCCACCCTTTCCGGCCTGTTCGGGAATGGTACGGGCCGCAGTTCAAAGATCATTTCCGTGAAGCAGACCGACCTTGCCGATCTTGCCGGAACGTCCCGTGAGGTAACTGTCCGGGTACTGCGCGCACTTCGTGAGGCCGGCGTCGTCCGTACCCGTCGATCCAGAATCGAGGTCATTGATTCTGGCGAATTGGTTGACCGTGACTGACCGAAAGTCCAATTCAGTTTTTGTGGGTACGCGGACACATCCACGGCCGGGCGCCTGCCGTATCAAGGGCAGCAACCACGAGGAGGATTTGGTGATCGAAAACGGCCTGGCCGAGACGCTGCGAGAAAGAGGCGTACGGCGCGACGCGGTGTACCAGGCCGCGCGTCTCTATGTGGCCGACCGGCTCGGATACCCGGACCCGCGGCACCTGGCCGAAGCGTTCGGGCACCTCGGTGACGACGCGCTGTCGTTGCCCGCGGAGATCTCCGGCGACGCCCGTCAACTGCTCGACCTGGCCCGGTGCGTGCTCGCCGAGGCGTGGGACGACCCGGCGGAACGCCCGCGCGTGATCCGGGCGCTGGACGGAGCCTCCGGCCGGCTGCCCGCCGCCGATACGCTGATGATCGCGTTGACGGCGCTCGCCGGGCTGCACCTGCTCAGCCGCGACAGCCACCGGGTCGAGAAGTCCGAACACGACGCCGAGGGCCGCCTGGTCAGCCGGACGGTCGAGACCGAGAACCTGCTCGCGCTGTGGATGCGCCGCAACCGGGTCCGGACGCCGGCGGCCACAGCGCCCGCCGCGCCGATGGTGTCGAGCGAGCCGGGCGAGCCGGCGGACCGGATGTTCAGCATCGTCACGATCGACATCCAGGGCTCCAGCGGCGTGGTCGAACGACCGGCCATCGAGCGGCGCGCGTTCGTCCGGGACCTGTTGACGTCCACGCTGCGCCGGGCCGGGATGGATCCGGGCCGTCTCCAGTTCGACGACCGCGGCGACGGCCACCACGTCGCGATACCGGACGAGCCGTACGGGCTCACGAATCTCGTGGTGGAACTCCCCGGCCTGGTCGCCGAGGCGCTGCGGCGGCACCGGCGGCAACCGGGCGAGCCGCCGCTGCGGGCGCGGATGTATCTCGGCACCGCACGGCTGCGCCGGACCGCGGACGGATGGGACGGCAAGGGCTTCGAGTTCGCCGCCCGGTTCGTCGACGCGCCCGCCGCACGGGACGCCCTGGAGGCTGCGCCGGACGCCGTGCTGGCCGCCGTTCTCGCGCCGCTTGTCTACTACGACATCTACTGGCAGCAGCACGCCGCCCCGGACGGCTACCGGCGGATCCCGGTGGACGTCAAGGACTTCCACAGCAACGCGTACCTGAGGCTGTGGTAGGCCCCCCGGCCTGCCCGGAGTGCGACGCGCCGGCACCCGGGCTGGCCGCGCCCGGGCCGATCGTGGTGCTCGCCGACGACCGGTACGAGCCGCTGTTCCGGCTGCTCACCGGCGGGCTGGACACGAGCGCCTGCCCGATCTGCGGCACCGATCAGGGTGCACCGACGGTTGCCGTGCGCACCGCGGAAGGTGTCGTCCACTATGTTCCCGGACCGCTGCTGCCCGAGCCGGAGACCGGCCGGTGGGTACCGGCCGCCGGCACACCGCACCTGGTGCGATACCCATCGGCGGGTGCGCTGCGCGAGGGCGTCCTGCAGCTGCTGTCCGACCGCCTGCCCGCCGTCGCCGGCCTGCTGACCGCCGTCGCCGAGCAGCGCTGGGTCGATCACCTGCTGGACCGCTGGCGCCTGCTCACACCTGACGTCATCACGGCGCTGTCGCTGGCCGTCACCGTCGGCGACGACCGGCTCCGCGTACCCCGGCCGTGCCCGGCCGCTGACGCGTTCGAGCCGCCGCCCGGCCTCGCGGCGCTGTTCGACCCGCGGGCGCCGGTGGAGTCGGCCGCCACCGCGGTGGCCGCCCTCCAGGTGCAGATCTGGCTGATGCTCGGCGCCGAGTGGGCGGCCAGGGTGCCGTCCGATCCGGGCGCCACGCTGGCGGGCGACCTCGGGACGTACGTGTCCGGCGAGACGGTCGCGCCGGACGCGCTCCCGGTCCTGCTCGGCGTCCTCGACGAGGACATGACGGCCCGCCTCGACCCGTACGTCAGGTATGCCCTCGGTGCGTCCGCAGCCCGGGCGCTGCGCATCCCGGACCCTCGAGCGGCGCGGTGGGCCGAGCTCTACTTCGCGGTCGAGATGGCCTGCCGCCTCGACCTCGGCGAAGCGCGCGCGAGCATGACGGGACTGCGGGTGCCGGACGTCTTCGCCCGGGCCACCGTGCCGTACCGGGAGGCCTGGCAGGCGGCCGGCCGGACCCTGGCCACGCTCTACGCGGACCGGCCCGGGCCGCTCGGCGGCCGGACGCTGCCGGAGGCGGTGAGCGTCGTCCACGAGATCGCCGTGGCGGCGGGCTGGCCCCAGCTCGTACCGGCGCTGCTCGAAACGGTCCTCGGCAGCGCCCTGGACGAGGCGGCCGGCCCGGACGAGATCCTCGCCGCCGCCCTGCCCGCCGGAGCCGCGACCCCCGTCGGCGCGGCGGTCGCCGCCGTCGGCCTGCACCTGGACGCCCGTACGCCGGACGCCCGCGCGGAGCTGACCGACGTCCTTGCCCAGCGGCTGCTGGCCCTCTACGGGACGGACGGCGAGGCCGAGGTGGTCGTCTGGTGGGCCAACCGGCTGGACCGCGACGGCCGGGTGGACGACGCGGCCGAGGTGCTGCGGGACTGGCCGCTGCCGGACGCCGAACCGGTACCGCCGGAGGTCCGCGCCCGGCGGCTCGGCGCCGAAGCACGGGTGTGCGCCGGGCGTGGCCGGCCGGACGAGGCGATCGCCCGGTGGCGCGCCGCAGCCGGCCTCCCGGTCGGCGAGACGCAGCGCGACTGGGCCCGGACCAACCTCGCGCTGCAGCTGGCGCAGGCCGGCGCCCCCGACGAGGCGCTGACCATTTTGGAGGCGGTCACCGGCGGGCGCGGTCGGCTGGGACTCGATCCCGAGCTGCTGGCGCACCAGGCCGCCCTGCACGTCCGGTTCGGCAACCACGATCGCGCGCTCGCCGACCTCGACGAGGCGCACCGGCTGGCCGGCGCCTCCTCCGGTGCCTACCGCTACCTGCTGAGCCGATGCCAGCTGCTGGTCGCCGGCGATCGGTACGACGAGGCCGTCGCCGGCCTGCTCGACGTCGCGTCCCGCGGCCGGCCGCCGGACGTCACGGCCCTGCTCGCCGAGTCCGCCGCCTGGGTGCTGTTGCTGCGGCGTGCCGCCGGGCTGCCGCCGCCGGCCGTGGCCCGGGCGGAGTCGATGCCGGCGATCCTGCGCGCGAACGCCGGCCGCGCCGCGGAGATCGGCAACGTCGCCGACCACCTGCGGCTGACGTTCGCCCTCGCCGACGTGCTGGAGGCCGCCGGGGACACCGGGGAGGCGGACCCGCACCGGTTGTGGGCGTTGCGCGAGGCCGCTGACCGGTCGATTCCGGTGGAGCCGCTGGAACTGGTCCGGGGGGCCGCGGCGGCCTGGCGTACCGGTGACCCGGAGACGATGCGGCGGCTGCTCGCCGAGGCACCGGACGCGATGATCCGCCGGTACGGCGCGGTGGCCGACATCTCGCTGCTGGTGCACGAGCCGCGGGCACAGCTGCGGGTACTGGCCGGCCTGGCGGAAGCGCTGCTCACCGGCGACGCCCCCGCGGGCGACCTGCGCCTGATAGCAGAGCTGCAACGCGACGCCCTCGGCCGAGCCCGCGCCGCGCACCGGGATGCCCGCGGCGCGGGCGCCGAGCCGCCGCGCCGGTGGTACGGCGAGGTCGCCGAACGGATTCCGGCCGATGCCGCCCCGGTCGTGGTGGTCGAGTGGCTGCGCGTCGGCGACGACCGGATCCGCTGCCTGGCCACCCGGGTCGCGGACGGGCAGTCGCGCCCGGTATGGCTGGCCCTGCCGCCGGTGCCCCCGGACGAGGCCCGCGCCGAGATCGCCGGCCGGCTGTACAACTGGCTCCCGGGCGGCGCGGACTCGCCGTTCGGCGCGCCCGGCTGGCAGGAACTCGCGACCGGAATGGTGGCGCTGCTGGGCGAGCTGGCCGGTGAGGACGACCACATCGTGTTCCTGCACAGCGACGTCTACTCGAACCTGCCATGGCAGGCCGCGATCCGCGGGCGGTGGAGCATGTCCTACGCGGCCGGATGGGCGCACCTGTTCGCGGTCCTCGGCCGCCCGCCGGCACCGCGGAACCGGGTCGGTGTGTGCCTGGTCCCCGCCGCTCAGGACGCCGGGCCGGTCGTCGAACGGCTGCGGTCGAGTCGTGACCGCGTCGCCGGGTGGGCCGGTTCAGGTTTGCACGCGGTAGGCGTACCCGAAAGATCTGATCGCGGCTATCTGACCACGATGCTGGCCGCGACCGATGTGGCCGTGCTGCTCTGCCACGGCCGCAAGACGGACGCCGGCAGTGAGGTCGGTCTGATGCTCGCCCATGGCGGGCTGCTTCCGCCCAGCGACTCGGTGGCCGCGGGCCTGGTACCCGGCCATTTCTTCGGGTGGCGCGACGCGCTGCGGCTGGATCGGGCCTCGCGCACCGTGCTGTCCGCCGCCTGCTCCAGCGGGCACGGCTTCGGCGCCGGCCTGGGCGACCGCCTCGGCCTGGCAACGGCGCTGCGGCAGGCCGGCACGACCGCGATGGTGGCGCCCGCCTGGGAGATCGACGCCGCCGAGATCCTGCCGCTGCTGGACGACATCACCGAACGCTACCTGCGCGGTGAGCCCCTCGGCCGCGCACTGCGCGACGCCACCCGCGACGCGGACGGCACGGGACCGGACTGGGTGGTCTGGTCCCTGGCACTTGACGGCGACTACCGCTGACACAGCGGCAACAGGAGGACAGATGAGTGATCAGTTGATGGATGCCGGCCTGCGGTCGGCTCAGGATCAGCTCAGGAAGTTACTGGCGAGCCCGGCGGGAACGGGCCGGCCGGGCCGTTCCGCCCTGATCCGGGCGGGTCTGCTGGTGGCCGTCGAGGCCATCGACAAGGTCCGGGCGCACCTCGACGACGACGAGTCCGACGAGGAGCACGCGGTCTACGCCATCGTCGCCGCCTCGGTCGCGGCCGACCTGGCACTGCCCGAGCCCGCGGTGGCCGGCGCGGTCCTGGAGCTGTGCGGCGACCCTGCGAACGACGTCTCCGCGGCGACGCCGGCCAAGGCCGACCCGGCGGTCGTCGAGGCGGTACGCGCCTGGCTGTTGCGGGTCACCGTCCACTACACGCTGCCGAAGTCGGGACCGGTCACCCGCACTGTGCAGCTCTATTACGGCGCCGACGAGACCGGGGCGCGGTCTCGCGAGGTGCGCGACGAGATCTCCCGGGACGACGTGCCCGAGGACGCCCGCGAACGGGCCATCCGGCGCGGCATCGAGGAAGCCACCTACCAGATCTATCCGAGGAGAGCATGATGCCGTTTTTCCTTCCGCTGCTGTACGCCGCCTTCTTCGTGGCGAGCGCCGCGGTGATCGTCTTCTGGGAGCAGGTGCTCGGCTGGGCCGAGAAGGTCATCACTCCCTGGTTCGAGGACCACCTGCCGTCGCTGGTGCCCTACCTGCGCAACGCCTACGTCGGCATCGACAAGGCGGTGGTCGGCGTCCGGCGGGCGGCGAAGAAGGCCTGGCAGGAGGTCCGCCGGGTGCTGCTGAAGCAGTTCGTCGAATATGCGCAGCAGCCGGACGGCAGCTGGCTGGTCCGGCTCGTCTCGTGGCTGATCGGGCCGGACGAGAGCCGGCGCACCACCAAGATCACGAGCGAGCAGTCCGTCCCGTACCACGACCTGCCGGATGCGGTCCGCGCCGAGATCCTCAAACGTGGCAAGACCTCGCACCAGGTGGACCTGACCGAGCTGCGCGACGCGCAGGTACTGACCAATGAGGACTAGGAGCGCACCGATGTTGAAGATCTTTTTGGGTACGGTCGCGGTGCTCGCGATGGCGACGGCTGTCGTGGTGGCGGTCGCGGGACGGCTGGGCCGGCGTCCGGACGCGACGGGCGAACTGTCGGAACTCATCCTGGACGCGTTCGCGGCGGACTGGGCCGAGCGGTTCGAGGCAGACGAAGAGGCGATCCGGCGCGCGGTCACCGAGTCCGGTACGGACGACGAGAGCCTGCGTGCCCGGATCACCGAGGAGATCGGCGTGGTCGACGTGAAGCTGGCCGGTGGCCCGCGCTCCGGAGAGGCGATCGCCGCGTCGGTGATCTGCGACTACCCGCGCAGGGGCGAGCGGGCCACCGCCGAGTTCTCGCTCGCCTGGCTGGAGACACCGGCCGACGTACGCGAGGAGATGCTCCGCTCCGGGCGCTCCGAGGTGTTCCGGAAGTGGAGCCTGGCCGATGCGGTAGTCCGATGATCTTCCTCGCGGTCTGGGCGGTCGCGGCCGTCGTCTCAGCGGCGACGGCGGCCGTGGTCGTCGTGAAGTTCTGGCCGGACATCGCCCGGCGGGGCTTCGAGTGGCTTCGCGCCCGCAACCTCGAAGGATCCGACCTGGCCTCCGCCTGGTTGCGCCTCGACCGAACCGCCGCGCGGGTGGCCGCCCGGCTGACCTTCCGTACGCGTCAGGGCTCGATCGTCACGGCCCCGCTGGCGCAGGACTACGACCTGAACCAGATCGAGGACCCGCGGGTGCTCGAAGAACTGCGCCTGCGCGATTCGTACCACTGCGATGTCCTGGAACTTTTCGTCGAATGAACTCCCGAAACGGCAGGAATCACAACGTGCCCAACAGCTGGAGCTACATCCCGGAGGCCCCGGCAGCGGCCGAGCAGGCCCGTCGCACCATGCCCGCGGTCCCGCCCGCGCCCGCACTCCCGTCCGCGCCGTCGCCCGCGCCGGCGCAGCGCCCGCCGGTCGCCGCTCCGGAGTTCCCGGTGCGCCGACCGGTCCGGACCCTCGCCGACCTGATCGTGCCGGGCCCGGTCGGGGAGCGACTGCGCAACGCCCTGCGCCAGGTCCAGTACCACGACGTGCTGTTCCAGCAGTGGAACCTGAGGCGGATCGATCCGCACCGGGCGGGTGTCGCCCTCAACCTGTACGGCCCGCCCGGCACCGGCAAGACGATGGCCGCCGAGGCGCTGGCGGCGCACCTCGGCAAGGGCTTCATCGACGTCAACTACGCGGAGATCGAATCCCGGTACGTCGGCGACACCCCGAAGAACATCGTGCGGTGCTTCGAGGCCGCCGAGAAGGCCGGCGCCGTCCTGGTCTTCAACGAGGCGGACTCGATCCTGGGCAGCCGGCTCAGCAGCGTGACCCAGAGCGCGGACCACTCGGTCAACCTCACCCGCTCGGTGATGCTGAACCAGCTGGACGCGTTCACCGGCGTCGTGGTGTTCACCACCAACTTCGCCGCGAACTACGACTCCGCGTTCGTCCGGCGGATCCTCGCCCACGTCCACTTCGACCTGCCCGACCGCGAGACGCTCGCCCGTCTGTGGGCCACGCTGCTGCCCGACGAGCTGCCCCGGGCCGACGACGTCGACGCGGACGTTCTGGCCGCCGCCTCCACCGGGCTCGCCGGCGGCGATCTGGTCAACGTGATCGTCGCGGCCGCGGCGCGGGCGGTGGAGCGGACCGGGGCATCGCGCCGTGTCACGGCTGACGATCTGTTCGCGGAGCTGGTCACGGTGCGGGCGGCCCAGGCCGCGGTGGGGCGCCCGTCGGCGCGCCAGGAGCTGCTGGTGGAGCAGGTGGAGGTGCCTACCGACTGACACCCGTGCGGGAGGCGACGCGGCTGGCTCCCGGTGCTGCCTCGCGGCGCGCGAGACAGCGCTGGGCGCCAGCCGAGCCGGCCGGCTGGGCGTGAGGGGTGGGTTGGAGCGCGAAAAGGGCCGCTCAGTGCCAGCCGAGCCGGCCGGCTGGGCGTGGGGGGTGGGTTGGAGCGCGAAAAGGGCCGCTCGGTGCCAGCCGAGCCGGCCGGCTGGGCGTGGGGGGTGGTTTGGAGCGCGAAAGGCGCCGCTCAGTGCCAGCTGAGCCGGCCGGCTGGCGCTGAGGGGCGAGCAACTCCTTCAGGGCGAGTTCGCTGCTGTCCTGGGTGAAGGTGACGGTCATCCGGGCGGGCCCGCGGCTGTCAGGCGGGTGCGGATAGCGGTCCGTCCCCGCTCGTACGGCCCGGCGTCGTCATGTAGCAGCGACGTGGCGTTCGCCGTCTCCAGGAAGGCGATCAGCTCGAAGGCGAGCTGGTCGGCGTCGGTGTCGCCGGCCAGCTCGCCGAGCTGGCGGGCGTCCTCGATGGTGCGGGCGACCAGGCCGCGCCACTCGAGGCTGGCGGCGGCGACGGCGTCGCGCACCCGGCCCGGCCGGGCGTCGAACTCGGCCGTGACCGAGAAGAAGAAGCAACCGCCGGGGAAGACGCGCCGCTGCGAATACACCAGCCAGCTGTCGCAGAGCCGGCGGACCCGCTCCAGGCCCGGCTGCACGGTCAGCGCGGGGCGGACGACCTCGTCGAGGTAGACGGCCGCCGCGGTGCGGATCGTGGCGAGTTGCAGCTCCTCCTTCGAGCCGAAGTAGCCGAACAGGCCGCTCTTGCTCACGCCCAGGTCAGCGGCCAGCCGTCCGATCGACAGGCCCTCCAGCCCGTCCTGGGAGGCGATGTCCGCGGCCCGTCGCAGGATCGCCTGCCGCGCCCGGTCGTCCCGTGGCCGTCCCGCCATTGATGTGGATCCTTCCGTACGAACGTTCGGTCAATAGTAGCGACCGTGCTACGGTGCATTTTACGCACGATCGTTCGTACAGGAAATGAGGCGAGCAATGCTGCGCACCCGATGGATTCCCGGACCCGCCGTGACCGGCGGCCCGGTGCTGATCAGCGTTACCGACTTCCGCGCCGATCGGCGGCGCGACCTGCCCCGCATCTATCAGGCGGGTCTCCAACTCCGCCGCGACTGGCCGCTGCTGGAAGGCGCGGTGGGCATGTGGCTGTGGACCGCTCCCGGGCAGGGCCGGTGCGGTTCCGTGTCGGTCTGGAGCGGCGAGACGGCGATGTACCAGTTCGTCGCCCGCCCCGACCACGTCCGGATCATGCGGCGCTACCGCGACCGTGGGAACGTCCGGGCCACCACCTGGACCGACCCGCAGCCCGATCGCGACGCGATCTGGTCCCGCGCCCGGCTGTACCTGTCCGGCGTCGAGATCCAGCAGGGGTGAGGTCATTTCGTGGCGATGATCGTGTGGAACGTCATCAGCGCGGCTCCCGCCGCCCCGCCGCCCCATAACGCCGCGGAGGGAACCGACCTGTCGGCCAGGTAGGACAGAGCGCCCGCGAGGATGCCGATGACGAGTGCCAGCAGCAGGACGACGGCAGCGCGCACGGTCAGCAGCGGGCCCGGCGAAGACGGAGTCATGGTCTACCTCAATCGGTCGATCGTGAACGGTTGCCGCTCCTAGGTGCGCCGACGACCCGGACCCCATGTCCGCCGCCGGATCCGGCTGATGGGTCACCCTCGGCGGGAAAACCTCGGCGGAACCGTGGGGTGCACCGGGCGGCCACACCTACCACGGGTGATCCGAGGAGGCAGAAAGGCGGGAAGGGTAACCGTGATGGTTGGCGGCGGCACGGCGGGCGCACGGCACGCGGGCTCGGCGCACACGTCCGCGGTACAACCCGGCGGCAAGCCCGGGGACGAACTCGGCAAGCCGATCCCGTGGCGCGATGTGCTGGCCACCATCAAGCCGGAGCTGGTCGACGAGACACGACGGCAGCAGGAGGACCTGCAGCGGCGAGAGGGTGACCGGCTGCTGCTCGCCGAACTCGCCTCCCGCAACTTCGCCGGCCCTTCCTACCTGCGGTTCGAGGAGGAGCTGGCGGCCTACGCCATCTCGGTGCTCCGGGGATGGATGCACTCCGGCTTCATCTTCCAGCTCACCGCGGCCCGCGGATTCGCGCTGAACCCTTCCGCGGCCGAGCTGGAGGAGTTGCATCACGACAGCGATGTCCGTGACGAACTCGCGATCATGACGGTGGCGCTGGCGCTCCCGCGGTTCCGCGAGCAGGCGCTGGTCGGGCGGGGCTGGCGGTTCGAAGGAGGTGCGAGCCTGTCCACGTACTTCATGGGGACCTGCCTCTACGTGTTCCCGAACGAACTGCGGAAACTGCGTGCGCAGCGGAGGAAGTGGCGCCTGCAGGACGAGGGGGACCCTCGGCTCACCGCGTCGCGGCACGACCCGGGGAACGACCCGTGCCTGATAACGATGGGCAACCAGCAGGTCCTCGAGAATCTCGGCCGGGCCGGTGTGCGGACCCGGGCAGTGGTGGCGCTGACGATCGACGGCTACAGCCAGGAGGAGATCGTCGAGTTGCTCGCGGAGACCTCGGTGCGGGCGGTCGAGGGCGTCCTGCACCGGTGGCGGGCGAAGGAGCGATCCCGGCGGCGGGGAGGTGCGTCCGATGAGTGATCCTGACGAGGCTCTGGATGGTTTCGAGGCGCTGCTCGAACGCTCGTCGCTGGGGGCACCGGGTGCCCGCGAGCTACGACGGCGGACGTCGGGCGCCCACCTGATGGCGGCGCAGCGGATCGGCGGCCTGCGCGAGCGGCTCGCGCGGGCCCAGGGCGACGAGGCTGCGGCAGCGGCGGATGCTCTCGTCGCCTACCTGCGGCAACTCGGCTTCCGGGAACAGGCTGACGAGGTACAGCGCACCCGGACGGTGGAGCGGAAGGTGGCGCGGCCGTCCGCGCGCCCGGCACCCGGCGCGTCCGGAGACCTGCGAGAACGTGTCAGCGTCGCCCTGGACGTCGAGAGCTCGGTGCTGGCGTTGTCGGTGCACGGCGCCTGGGACCGCGAGCTGCACCGGGACACGACAACCGCAGTGCGAAAGGGTCTGAGTCAGGTTCCCCGCACTCTCATCCTCGACCTCACCGACTTGGCCGACCGGCACGCCGCCAGCGTGCCGACCTGGGTGACGGCCGCGGTGAAGGGACGCTCGATGGATCCGGCGGTCCAGGTCATGGCCTGCGTCCCCGCGGACACCGCGCTCCGGATCCGGCTGGACCGTACGGGCGCGAGCAGGCATCTCCGGGCGTTTCCCAGCCTCGATCAGGCCCGCGCGGCGGCGGCGGAGAGCTCACCCTCGCAGGACCGGCTACAGCTGGACCTGACTCCGGACTTCAAAGCCCCACCGCTGGCGCGCGCCCTCGTGGCCGAGGCGTGCGCCGCCTGGGGCACGCCGGCGCTTCTGGATCGTGGGCGGCTGGTCATCTCCGAACTCGTGGTCAACGCCGTCGAACACGCCGGCAGCAGGGTCAGGGTCCGGGTCCACCACCGTGGCGGTGGCCTGCACATCGCGGTGCAGGACGGGAATTCGACGATGCCCCGGCTCAGCGCCGCCGTCTCCGGCAGCCTGAGTATGTCGCCGGCGCGACTGCAGCAGGGTCTGCGCATCGTTCATGCGACGGCAAGCGCGTGGGGCGCACTACCGACCGGGGACGGCAAGATCGTCTGGGCGATGATCAGATAGCGGACGTGGGTGACCGAGGGCATCAGGCCGTCTGGCGGGTCACCAGGGTCGGTTCGTAGATCACTGAGGTGATGCGGGCGTCCGGGTCGTCGACGCGGGCCAGCAGCATGCGGGCCGCCTCGGCGGCCATGTCCTCCAGCGGATGCCGGACCGTGGTCAGGGCCGGCCGGGCGGCCACGGCGGCGCTGCTGTCGTCGAAGCCGATGACGGCGACGTCGTCCGGGACGTGGCGGTCGGCGTCGCGCAGGACCAGGAGGGCGCCGAGGGCCATCAGGTCGTTGGCGACGAAGACGCCGTCGAGGCGGGGCTGCTCGGCGAGAAGTTCCTTCATCGCCAGCTCGCCGCTGTCCTGGGTGAAGTTGCCGGTGGTGAGGGGCACCCAGGCGTGGCCGTGCCGGGCCATGGCGCGGCGGAAGCCGGCGACGCGGTCGGCGCTGGCGGGGACGTCGGGCGGGCCGGAGATCATGCCGATCTGGCGGCAGCCACGGGCGACGAGGAGTTCGGCGGCGAGGGCGGCGCCGGTCTCGTTGGCCAGGTCGACATAGCTGATCGGGACCGGTTCGGGTGGGCGGCCGATCAGGACGGCGGGGATGCGCGCCTCGGCCAGCAGGCCGGGCAGGGCGTCGTGTGCGGGCAGCGAGAGGACCACAGCGCCGTCGGCCTGGCCGTTGCGGAGGTCGCCGACCAGGCGTTTGTGGCCGTCGGTGCCGACCATCTGCAGGGCCAGCTGGACGCCGGCGGGGCGCAGCACGCTCATCAGGCCGCCCACGACCCGGCCGAAATAGGGGTCGGCGAAGAACCGGCTCATGAACGGGTCGTCGTTGTGGGTCTCGGAGTCGGAGACGACCAGCGCCACGGTGCCGGAGCGGCGGGTGACCAGGGAGCGGGCGAGCCTGTTCGGCACGTAACCCGTCTGGTCGACGGCGCTCCAGACCAGCTCGTGCAACTGGGGATCGACGTTGCGGATGCCGTTGACCACGCGCGACACGGTCGCCCGGGAGACACCCGCCACGCGGGCCACGTCTTCGAGCGTGGGCAGCCGGTGGCTCTGCATGCCCGATGTTATAGCACGGAAAGCGCTCTCCGTCGGTCCCGGCGCGGGCGACCATGCGGCGCGCAGAGCAGCGGCGTGGGTGCATCAGGCAGCGGTCAGGGCGCGCCGGGCCGGTTCCGCAATGGCCCCGAGCGTTCCGGAACCCCAAATCATTGACGTACGTAACAGATGAGAACCACGATGGGAAAGCGCTCTCCAACCGTAGAACCGTCCTCATCCCCTTGGAGACCTGGTGCGGAAGACACAGCTCAGACGGATCCTGGCGCCAGTGGGCGCCACCGTGCTCGCCGGTGCGTTGTTGCTGGCCGGCGTCCAGTCCGCCAGCGCGGCGGACACCCTGCTCTCCCAGGGCCGCCCCGCCCTGGCCTCGTCGCTGGAAAACGGCGAGTCACCCGCCATCGCGGCCTTCGACGGCCGCTCCGACACCCGCTGGGGCAGCCAGTGGGCCGATCCCCAGTGGCTCCGCGTCGACCTCGGTGCCACGGCCACCGTCAATCGGGTCGTCCTCGAGTGGGAGGCCGCGTACGCCAAAGCCTTCCAGATCCAGACCTCGCCCGACGGCACCGCCTGGACCACGATCTACAGCACCACCAGCGCCGCCGGCGGCAAGCAGACCCTGACCGTCAACGGCTCCGGGCGCTACGTCCGGATGTACGGCACCCAGCGCGGCACCGGCTACGGATACTCCCTCTACGAGTTCCAGGTCTACGGCACCTCGACGGCCACACCCCAGCCCACCGGGGGCGCCGGCTATGTCAACGCGAACCCGCAGGTCACCGGCGTGGTCCCGTCCACGCAGACCCCGCCCGCCCAGAACCCGCCGGTCACACACCGCGAGTTCCAGGCGAACTGCTCGGTGAGCCGGTCGAACCTGAACGACGACCCGATCGTCTTCCCGAACCTGCCGGGCGCCTCGCACTCGCACACGTTCATGGGCAACCGCACCACGAACGCCAACTCGACGCTGAGCAGCCTCCAGGCCGGTGGCACGTCGTGCATCACGCCCGGTGACAAGACCGGGTACTGGATGCCGACGCTGCTCAACGGCAACACGGCCGTGCAGCCGGACGGCCCGCAGGTGATCTACTACAAGAGCGGCGTCATCGACTACCGCAGTGTCCGGCCGTTCCCGCCCGGCCTGCGCTACGTCGTCGGCAGCCCGAACGCCACCCTCGACGAGTTCCGGTACGCGCCGGGTGCGGTCGAGGGCTTCGAGTGCGGTAACAGCTCGTTCAACTGGGACATCCCGGCGAACTGCCCGGCGGGCACCCAGCTGAACGCCCGCTACCAGGCGCCGAGCTGCTGGAACGGCCTGCACCTGGACACGCCGGACCACAAGAGCCACATGTCGTACCCGGTGAACGGTGTCTGCCCGGCCTCGCACCCGGTGGCCGTGCCGATGATCGAGTTCAAGATGGCCTGGCCGGTCAGCGGTGACATGTCGCAGGTGCGGTTCTCCAGCGGGCGGGGTTACTCGTTCCACTACGACGTCTACAACGTCTGGGACCCGCCGACCCTGGCGGCCCTGGTGCGGCACTGCATCAACGGCGGGCTGCAGTGCAACCCGCGCGGCTTCGACCTGTACAAGCCGGAGCGGGGTGCGGCCCTGAACGAGAACTATGAACTGCCGTAATTGACGGAAGGCCCGGGTGCCGACGGCATCCGGGCCTTCCGATAACACTTTTTCGTCATTGTTTTCCGAGCTTTTCCAGCGCCGGTTCGCGGCTCGCCAGAATGCTTTCGGCGAGCGCGACGGTGCGGGCCTCGGTTCCGGAACTCCGCTCGCCGGTGGCCAGCCGGGTGCCCTGCTCGAGGTGCTCCCGGAGGCAGTCGCGGAGCAGCGTGTCGAAGCGCGCGCCGCGCAGGCCGGCCGCCTCGGCGACCTTCTCCGGGGTCACCATGCCGGGCATCGGCATGCCCTTGTGCGGGTTCGCCGAGGGCAGGCCGGCCTCGCCGTGCAGCATCCGCAGCGTGGCCAGTTCCTGCTCGGTGAGGGCCCTGACCTGGGCGGCAACCTGCTGAAGGCCGGGGTCCGCGCTGTTGGCCGGCACCAGGTCGAGCAGCGGGAGCAGCTCCTCGGCCATCGCGATGTTGATCTCGATCCACGGGCGGTCGGTGCCGCTGAAGGCGGCGGACGACGTGGTGGGCGGCCGGCTCGGTGCCGTGGGGGCCGGCGGCGTGCCGCACCCGGCGGAAACGAGCAGGGTGGCGGTGACCGCGCATGCGATTAGGAGCCGGGGATTCGCATTCACAGGCGCAGTCTCCGGCCGGTGATCCGGTCGTGTCAATCCTCGGTATTGACGGGCGGCAACATGCGCGTAACAATCGGCGTCGCTTGGAGAGCGCTTTCCATAGTCCCCGGAACAAGGGCGTGATCATGAACAAGAAACGTGGGCCCACCGTTACCGCGGTGGTCCTGGCTGTGCTTCTCGGCCTCACCGCCATGTCCGTCACGACGGCCGCCAGCGCCGCCGACACGCTGCTGTCCCAGGGGAAGCCCGCCCTCGCCTCATCGATCGAGGGCAACGACGTGACCGCGGACAAGGCGTTCGACGGCAACGCGGGCACCCGCTGGTCGAGCCAGTTCGCCGATCCCCAGTGGATCCGCGTCGACCTGGGTGCCACCGCCACGATCAGCCAGGTGGTCCTGCAGTGGGAGGGTGCGTTCGCAAAGGCGTACCAGATCCAGGTCTCGCCCGACGGCAACGCCTGGACCAGCGTCCACTCCACCAGCAATGGTGCCGGAGGCACCGAGACGCTCACCGTCTCGGGCACCGGGCGCTATGTGCGGCTGTACGGGACGGCCCGATCCTCGGGTTACGGCTACTCGCTGTGGGAGTTCAAGGTCTACGGCTCCTCCGGCACCACGGAACCGACGCCCGACGTGCCCGGGAACTTCACCACGATCTGGACCGACACCTTCGACGGCGCGGCGAACACCTCGCCGAGCGGAGCGAACTGGCTGCTGCGCACCGGTACGCAATATCCCGGCGGCGCGGCCAACTGGGGCACCGGCTCGGTCGAGACGGCCAGCAACTCCACCGCCAACGTCTCCCTCGACGGCGCCGGGAAGCTGAACCTCAAGGCGATCCGTGACGGCGCCGGCAAGTGGACCTCCGGCCGGATCGAGACGCAGCGCACCGACTTCACACCGCAGCGGGGTGAGCAGCTCAAGTTCACCGCGGTGCTCAAGCAGCCGGACGTGGCGAACGGCCTCGGTTACTGGCCGGGCTTTCGTGCCACCGGCGCCGCCTACCGCGGCAACTACACCAACTGGCCCGGCGTCGGCGAGACCGACATCATGACCGGCGTCAACGGGCGCAGCCAGCTCTCACAGACACTGCACTGCGGCACCGCGCCGGGCGGGCCGTGCAACGAGTACGACGGCCGGTCCTCCGGCCTCGCCTCCTGCACCGGCTGCCAGACCGGCTACCACGAGTACACGCAGGTCATCGACCGGACCAAGACCGACGAGGAGATCCGTTTCTACCTCGACGGGCGGCAGACCTGGGTCGTTCGTGAGTCGCAGGTGGGTGTCGCCGCGTGGGAGGCGGCCGTGCACCACGGCTTCTTCCTCCGCTTCGACCTGGCCGTCGGTGGCTCGCTGCCGAACGCGATCGCCGGCTTCACCACGCCCACCGCGGACACCACCTCGGGCGGGGTGCTGAGCATCGACTCGGTCACCGTCGCGCGGTCGGCCGGCACCACCGCACCGGCGATGACCGACCCGCCGATCCCTGCCGGGCCGAGCATCGTCAAGGTCACCGGTACGCAGGGCAACTGGCAACTCACCGTCAACGGCACCCCTTGGGAGATCAAGGGCATGACGTACGGTCCTCCGCAGGCCGCCGCCGACGGCTACATGCGGGACCTGCGCACCATGGGCGTCAACACGATCCGCATCTGGGGCCCGGACGCGGCCACACCGATGCTCCTCGACACCGCGGCCCGGCACGGCGTCAAGGTGATCGTCGGGCTCTGGCTCAACCACGGCACCGACTACGTGAACGACACGGCGTACAAGACCGCGGTGAAGGCCGAGATCGTCGCGAAGGTGAACGAGCTCAAGGGCCGCTCGGGAGTGCTGCTCTGGGACGTCGGCAACGAGGTCATCCTGGAGATGCAGAACTACGGCCTGTCCGCCGACGTGGTCGAGGCGCGGCGCGTCGCGTACGCCAAGTTCGTCAACGAGGTGGCGGTGGCCATCCACGCCGCCGATCCGAACCACCCGGTCACCTCGACCGACGCGTACACCCACGCCTGGACGTACTACAAGCCGCACGCCCCGGCGCTCGACCTGCTCGCCGTCAACTCGTACGGTGCGATCGACACCGTGAAACGGGACTGGCTGGCCGGCGGTTACACCAAGCCGTACATCCTCACCGAGGGTGGTCCGGCGGGGGAGTGGGAGGTGCCCAACGACGTCAACGGGGTGCCGAACGAGCCGTCCGACCTGCAGAAGAAGGCCGGGTACACGTACAGCTGGAACGCGATCAAGGGGCATCCGGGCGTCGCGCTCGGCGCCACCGAGTTCCACTACGGCTTGGAGAACGACTTCGGCGGTGTGTGGCTGAACACCACCACGGGCGGCTGGCGGAGGCTGGGGTATCACGCGATGCGCCAGGCGTACACCGGCCAGGCCGCACCCAACACCCCGCCGGAGATCACCGCGATGACCGTCGGGTCGCAGACGGCGGTGCCGGCGGGCGGCACCTTCACGGTGAACGCGACCGCGTCCGACCCGCAGGGCGATCTGATCCGCTACAACCTGATGGCCGGCGACAAGCACATCACCGGCAATCGGGGGCTGAGCCATCTGGCTTTCAGCCAGACCGGGAACGGGCAGTTCACCGTACGGGCGCCGGAGGCTCTCGGCGTGTGGAAAATCTATGTGTACGCCTACGACGGCCACGGCAACGTCGGCATCGAACAGCGCTCGTTCCGCGTCGTTCCGCCGACCGTACCGGGCACGAACCTGGCCCGCGGCAGGACCGTCACCGCGTCGACGTACCAGCCGACCGGCACGAACGGGCCGCAGCTGCCGGCCTACGCGGTCGACGGTGACTACGGCACACGGTGGGCCAGCGAGTGGACCGACACCGCCTGGATCCAGGTGGATCTGGGCTCGGTGCAGAGCTTCAACCACGTGCAGCTGGCGTGGGAGGCGGCGTACGCGAAGACGTACGCCGTCCAGACCTCGAACGACGGCTCGAACTGGACCACGATCCACTCGACCACGACCGGCAACGGCGGCTTCGACGCCCTGAACGTCTCGGGCTCCGGCCGGTACGTGCGGGTCAACGCCTCCGCCCGCGCCACCACGTACGGCTATTCCCTCTACGAGTTCGGTGTCTACCGCAGCTGACCTCGTGGTCCGCGGCGCCCCGGCTCTTTCGAGAGCCGGGGCGCCGTTGCATCCCAGGCCAGGGTTCGTCTCAGGCCAGGGTTCGTCTCAGGCCAGGGCGAGGCCCATCAGGACCGCGGCGCCGAGAACGCCCGCCCCCGCGACCAGGCCGGCCTTGCTGAGCTGGGCGCCGTCCAACGGCGTGACCGGCACGAGCACCGAGGCGACCATGACCAGGGCAGCGGTGGCCAGGGCGCGGATCACCGGGACGCCGAAGGCGGCGGTCTCGAGGAAGAGGAGCAAGCCGATCAGGCCGACCGTGATCGGCGCGGCCGTGTGCACCCGGGGCGCGGCGGAAGCGGGCCGGGTCACCGGTAGCGGTGCCCAGGGGGCGAACGCCGCGGTGACCGCGCCGAACGCGAGACCGGGGCCCCAGCTCTGCTGCTCGGCGACGGCGCCGGCGCGGCGGGCGGCGAGGGCCCGCGCGCGCAGGACCACAGTGGCCAGCAACGACACGCCGAGGGCGAGCACCATCGTCTCGGTCACCGAGTCGCGGGAGCGCAGCAGCGCCGAGACCACGAAGACCAGGACCGTGGCGGCGAGGGCCCACGCCGGATGGCGGAGCCTGTTCAGCGGGAGCAGGCGGTCCACGTGATCCACCAGGTTCTCCAGCCACTGCTGCGCGGAGCTCTGCGCACCCGCGCCGGCCGCCCGGGCCAGAGTGAGCCCGAGGACCAGGACCGCGAGCAGGCCGGTCGCCGGTGCGGGTGATCCCGGCGGGAGACCGGCCAGGCTCCACCGGGGTGGCACCGGTTTGGAGAGGTCGATGCCGGTCTTGTAGGTCCGGATGTCCGTGGTGGGCTCGCGCGGGGCGTCGCGCAGCGACTCGTCCAGATCGAACGCGCGGGCGAGGGCGCCTTGGGCGGCCAGGAAGTGCAGCGGGCCGCGCTCGGCGTGCACCACGCCGAGGTTGAACCAGCCCAGGGCGTAGTCACGGCGGGCGCCGACGGCGCGCCGCAACGCGTCGATCGCCTCGTCGTGGCGGCCCAGGCGGGCGTACGCGACACCGAGGTCGTTCGCCGCCGGATAGGCGCCCGGGTCGGCGGCGAGGGCGTCGGTGTCGTACCGGGCGGCGGTGCGGTAGAGGCCGGCGCGGTCGGCGGCGAACCCGGCGGTCATCAGGAAGGCCGGATTCCGCGGGTCGGCGCTCAGCGCGCGGGCCGCGGTGCCGGCGGCGGCGGTGAAGTCGCCGAGACCGAGTTCGGCGAGCGCCTGGTTGGCATCGAGGCGGTCCGCCCGCAGGCTCGCGGGGTCCTGTACGTCGAGGTGGGGCAGCAACTCCCGGGCGGCCGCGTAGTTCTCGGCCGCGGCCCGGAGCGCGCCGGCCTCGCGATCCGCGTCGGCGATCTGCGCCCGCGCGTGATACGCGACCACGGCGAACCCGCGCGCGACCTCCCCGGTCGCCCAGCCCGGTTTCCCCTCCTGCCGCTGATAGGCGGTGCCCCGCTCGGAGCTCTCCGCGATGTCGAGCAACAGCGCCCGGCCCTCCGCCGCCCGCGAGGTCCGCAACAGCGCCGCACCCTGGCCGAGCCGCGCCTGGTCGACGCCCAGGTCGTTGTCCCACTGCTCGGCGCGGGTGCGCCGGGCCGCTGCCGCGAACGCGCCGGCTGCCTCCTCGTGACGCCCTTGGAGGAAGAGCACCTCGGCGAGGCGGAGCATCGGCAGGGACGCCGCCGGGTCACCGCCGTTCACCCAGGCGCGGGCCGCCTTCTCGGCGCGGGGGAGATCTCCCGCCCACCGGAACACGTTCTGCCACTCGTCGCCGACCCACTCCCGCCGGCTCGGCTCCACCGGCCGCCCGGTCTCGAGGTGGATCACGTCGTGCAGGACGTCGGCGCGCAGCCGGCAGGCCCCGCCGGGCCGGGCCGCCGAGAACTGCCACCCGCCGGGATCCGGCAGGCCGGCCGCCGCGGCCTCGTTGTGGCCGGCCAGCAGCGCGTCGCGACGCCAGCCGAGGTCGGGGCAGTCCGGGTCGGGGCCGACGAGGCCGCCGCCGCTGCGGTAGGCCGGGACGAACGAGGTGTCGTCGACAGCGCCGCCGGCACCGCCGGGGATCACCTGCAGATCCACGGTGAACGGCACGTGGGTGACGGCGCCCGCGGACAGCGGACCGGACGGGTCCTGGTCCAGCGTCTCCTCCATGTTCCCCGGCTGGGGGAACAGCAGGTCGCCGGTGGGGTAGGCGGCGGCGCCGCGGGCGGCGAGCTCCCGGCCGGTCGCCTCGGCCCGGTCGAAATGGTGGCCGGCCTCCTGCGCGGTGGTCAGCAGCTCCAGCAGGGGACCCGGCCTGCGGGCGGTGGCCGCGGCCTCACCGGCGAGGGCGGCGGCGCGGTCCGGTTCGCCGAGCGCGGTCAGGGCGGCGATCAGGCCGGGCACGGCTGATCCGGGGTCGACGTCGCGGGCGGCCAGATAGTGCTCGGCGGCGGTACGCAGGTGGTGCCGCGCGGTGAACGGACGGCTGCGGGTCAGGCGCAGACCGGCGCGCAGGTGACCGTCGGCGACGCCGGTGAGCGCGGGTACGGAGCCGGGGAACTGTTCGGCGAGGCGGGCGAACACGGCCTCGGACTGCTCGGTGGCGTCGGCCGGGATCGGGTCGCCCACGTCGAACTCGATGACCCGGGCGGCGCGCTGGGAGAGGTATTGCCCGTAGAGCCAGAGGGGAGTCGGGTCGCCGGGGCACGCCCGCTCGGCGCGGCCGGCTTCGTCGCGGACCACCCGGTCGCGGGGGAGCATGTCGGCGGCGACGAGCAGGAGCAGGTTGAGCTGGGCGGTGCATCCGCCGGTGCCGCGGGCCCGCTCCAGGACGGCGAAGGAGGCGGCCGCGGCGTTCGAGCGTACGGAATCAAAACGCGAACCGGCCGGTTGCCCGGCCACGGACATCAGCCCCGCGCCCAGGCGGGCGGCCTCCTCGGTGCGACCGGCACCGGGCGCGCGGTCCAGCAGGCGGGTGATCGCCACATATCGGTACGGATAGATGCCCTTGCCGTCGTTGTCCCGCGGCGTCGCGTCCTGCAGGTGCGACTCGTTCTTGAGCAGGGTCAGCAGGTCACGGGCGCCGGCCGTCCCGAGGGCCGCCGCGGCGACCGGCTCCAGGATCCCGATCCCGATGCCGCCCGGCCGGCCGTCGGGCAGCGGCCGCAGCACCGCTGCCGACGCGTTCGCGGGCCGGGGCTGAGCCACTAGACCGGAGTGGGGCGGCACGGGCTGGACCGCGGCGGCGAGCGCCGTGGCCGGGACGAAGAGCACCAGCGCCAGAACGCCCAGCAGCACGGCCATGTCGCCGGTGGTGAGCATCCGGCCGGTGGGGCTCTGCGGTTGCTCGGGCTCGGTCACCGCGTACCCCTCCCAGGTTTCCCGATTGTCCCGCCGCCCGGCGGATGAGCCCGGCTTTCGTCGCCTTGCCGACCGCTCCAGGTTCCGGAACCTCGCGCCGCTGTCCCCGCCGAGGGCCGGATTGACCAGGGCGAATGTGCTGGGGAAGCGCTTCCCCGGCGTTGACCAGTCATTGACAGCGGTAATGAGCGGGGTTCACTCTCGTGCCGAGAGAGCGCTTTCACGCTCGCTCCCGTTCCCCATCCCCGGACGGAAAGGCTCATCCACCGTGCGAAAACGTTCCCTGCTGACCGGCGTCGTGGCCGCCGTACTGACCACCTACGTCCTCGCCGTGGCCAACCAGGCCAGCGCCGCCGACGGCCTGATCTCCCAGGGCAAGGCGGCGACCGCGTCGTCCACCGAGTCGGCCGCCTTCCCCGCCTCCAACGCCGTCGACGGCAACAACGGAACCCGCTGGTCCAGCGCGTTCAGTGACCCACAGTGGCTCCAGGTCGACCTCGGCGCGAGCGCCACGGTCAGCTCGGTGGTCCTCGACTGGGAGTCGGCCTACGCCCGGGCCTTCAGCGTCCGGATCTCCGCGAACGGCTCCAGCTGGACCAGCCTCTACAGCACCACCTCCGGCACCGGCGGGAAGCAGACGCTCACCGTGAGCGGGACCGGGCGTTACGTCCGGCTGGAGACGACGGCGCGGTCGACCCAGTGGGGTGTCTCGCTCACCGAGTTCCAGGTCTTCGGCTCCGGCGGCGGCGGTGGCGGCACGCCGACCATCCCGCCCGGCGCGGTACGCGTGGCCGAGTTCCTCGCCGACTGCCCGTTCAGCCACCGGCTGCCCGACGACCCGATCATCTTCCCGAACCTGCCGGGCGCCTCGCACATGCACAGCTTCTTCGGCAGCACGGTGACGAACGCGAGCAGCACCGTGGACACGCTGCTCAACGCGAACAGCAACTGCAACCCGTCGATCGACAAGTCGTCGTACTGGATCCCGACCCTGTACCAGAACGACGTCCCGGTCGAGCCGGTCACCGGCATCTTCTACTACCTGGGCGAGGGCGTCCGCGACGACCTGATCGCACAGACCCAGCCGTTCCCGCTGGGGCTGCGGATCGTCGCCGGCAACGCCAAGGCGACCGGGCCGGCCGACAACACCATCTCCCGCTGGTCCTGCCTGCACGCCGGGCACGTCGGGTCGTCGCCGGACTTCGTCAACTGTCCGGCCGGGACGATGCTGGAGTCGTACCTCGACTTCCCGCACTGCTGGGACGGGCGCAACCTCGATTCGGCGGACCACAAGAGCCACATGGCGTACCCGGTGAACAACGCCTGCCCGCCCACCCACCCGGTGGTGGTGCCGAAGCTGCGCCAGGTCATGCGGTACCCGGTCTCCGGTGACCCGGCCCGCTTGCGGCTGGCGTCCGGGCGCGGTTTCACGATGCATGGCGACTTCTTCAACGCCTGGCCGGTGGACGAGCTGGCGCGCCGGGTGAACGACTGCATCCGCCCGATCATCAAGTGCGGCACCGACGGCCGTCCCTGACGGTGAGCCCGGCCGGCCTCGGCCGGTCGGGTTCCCTTAACGGGACAATTCACCAGATATAGAATCTGGATCATTGACCGGTTCAGAGCTGTACGCCTACTGGGCACCGGGCCGCGAGCCGCGGCCCGGCAGTTCGCCGTGCTCATCCTGGTGGCCGGCCTGCTCGCCCTGCTCGGCATCCTGAACGATCCCGGCCACGCCGGGCGGCTGGTCACTGTCGCCGGGTGCGACCTCGCCCTCGCGGCTGCCGCCCTGCTCTTTCCCTGGCGGCGCACCGGACGCCACGCCCCGGCCCTGCTCGGCCTGGCCGGATTCGCCGTCATCGGCCTCTCCACCTGGTCCTTCGGCGGGATTGCGGCCGGCACCGGACCGTTCCTGGTGCTGCTCTACGCCTGGGCCGCCCTGCACTTCCCCCGCTGGATCCTGCTGGCCTATCTGGCACCGGCAACCGCCGCGTACCTCGTGCCGCTGATCCTGACCCGCCAGCCGGACATGGTGCTCGGCAGCGCCGCCATCCTGATGCCGATCGCGCTGGCCGTCGCCCTGTTGATCGAGGCGCAGGCGCGGTACCTGCGGGACGAGCGTGAACGGCTGGCCCGCATCGAGCAGTGGCGCACCGCGATGGTCAACACCCTGGCGCACGACGTCCGCTCGCCGCTGACGAACGTCGAGGGCGTGCTGGAGCTGCTGAAAGACACCGCCGACGGGCGTACCGGCCGCCTGCTGGACGCGGCGCTGCGCCAGACCGCCCGCATCCTGCGGCTGGCCGACGGGCTGCTCGACCTCCAGCGCATCGACAGCTCCGGGCACCTGAGGCTCGACCGGGAGACGCACCCGGCGCGCAAGCTGGTCCTGGAGGCGCTGACCTACGTCCGGGCCGACGCCGAGGTGCGGGTCGAGATCGACGAGGACCTGGCGATCCACGTCGACAAGCAGCGGTTCGAGCAGATCCTGCTCAACCTCATCACCAACGCGCTGCGGTACGGCGAGCCACCCGTCGTCGTCAGCATCACCCGCGACGCTGGATTCGACCGTCTCGAGGTGCGCGACCACGGGCCGGGCGTACCGGACAGCCTGCGGGCGAACCTGTTCGGCCAGTTCGCCGTCGGCAGCAAGGAGGGCGTCGGGCTCGGCCTCTGGATCGTCCGCCAGCTCGCCACGGCACACGGCGGCCGGGCGGTCGCCGAGGCCCGCGATCCCGGCGTCGCCATGGTGGTGACCTTTCCCAGCCCCACCGCGGGCTGAGGCCTGTGGTAAGACATACGCGATGATCTCTCGACCCGGCCGCGGCGGGCAGCACCCCACCATGGATGACGTCGCCGCGGCAGCCGGCGTCTCCCGCGCCACCGTCTCCCGCGTGATGAACGGCGCGGCCACCGTCGCGCCCGAGATCCGGGACGCGGTCCGGCGTGCGATCGCCGAGACCGGGTACGTCCCGAACGTCGCCGCCCGCAGCCTGGTGACCCGCCGCTCCAACTCGGTGGCCCTGGTCATCAGCGAACCGGACCGGCCCGACGACCACTCCTTCCTGAACCGGATCTTCACCGACCCGTACTTCGGCCGGGTCACCGCCGGTGCGACAGGTGCGCTGCGGCCGTACGACATCCACCTCGTGGTCGTGCCCACCGACTCGGCCGACCACCATCAGGTGGTCCGCTACCTGGGCCAGGGTCACGTCGACGGGGTGCTGCTGATCAGCAGCAACGAGCACGACCCGCTGCCCGGCCAGGTGCACGCGCTGGGCATCCCGGCGGTGCTGTCGGCCCGCCCGCCGGGCCCGCTGCCGGTCAGCTTCGTCGACGTGGACCAGCGCCTCGGAGCCCGCCTCGCCGCCGGGCACCTGCTCGCCCGCGGCTGCCGCCGGCCCGCCACGATCGCCGGGCCGCAGGACATCCCGGCGGGCGCCGAGCGCCTGGAGGGCTTCGTGTCCGTGCTCGGCGACCGGGAGGTGCCCGCCGTGATCGGCGACTTCACCCGGGCCGGCGGTGAGGCGGCGGCACACCGGCTGCTGGACGAGCACCCGGACATCGACGGCCTCTTCGTCGCGAGCGACCTGATGGCCGAGGGCGCGCTGCGCGCGGTGCAGGACCGGGGCCGCCGCGTGCCGGACGACATCGCCGTCGTCGGCTTCGACGACAGCAGCGCCGCCCTCGAGTGCCGCCCGCTGCTGACCACGGTCCGCCAGCCGGTGGAGGAGATGGCCGCCGAGATGGCCGAGCTGCTGATCGCCCAGATAGACACACCCGGCCGGCTGCCGCGCTCGGTGATCTTCCAGCCCACCCTCGTCGTTCGCGACTCCGCCTGACCCGCTTCTATGATCTTGCGATGTTCTCGCGCCTGTTCCGCTCCGCACCCGCCAGGCCCGCCGGGCCCGCCGCGCCGCCGCTCGACCTCGACCCGGCGCTCGACGACCACCAGCTCCGGGCCGCGATCAGCCGCGCGGCGGCCGGCGACTGGACCGCCGCCCGTGACGTGGTAGCCGCAGCCGGCAGCGACTGGGAGCTGCGGGGCCGCCGGATCGGCCTGCTCGGCGGCGCCGCGACGGACGGCGACGCCTGGCTCTACGACTGGCTGCGGGCCGCACCCGAGGACCCGGCGGCGGTGTCGATCCAGGCCTCGATGCTGAACAGCCGGGCCGGCGACGCCCGTGGGTCCGCCCCGGCCGACCAGACGAGCGCCGAGCAGTTCCAGGCGTTCGCCGCCCTCTCCGACGCCGCCGCCGAGGTCAGCCGGCGGGCCGTCGCCCTGGCCGGACCGTACGACCCGACGCCGTACGTGGAACTGCTCGACGCCATGTTCGCCGACGGCCGCGTGCAGAGTCCCGAGTTCCGCGACGTGCTGGCCGAGGCGCGGCGGCGCGACCCGTTCCACTTCGACCTGCACGTCACCCTGGTGAGCCTGCTCTGCGAGAAGTGGTACGGCTCCCACGAGCAGATGTTCCAGGCCGCCCGCGAGGTGTCGGCAGCCGCACCGGCCGGCTCGAACACGGTGATGATGCCGTTCCTCGCCCACTTCGAGTACGCGATGCGCGAGTTCAGCTGGAACAAGTCCACCGGGCAGTCCGTTGCCGACACCGCGATGTACTTCCAGCGCCCCGAGGTGCAGCGGGAGCTCGACGCCTGCGCGGCCAAGTGGCGCGCCGGCCCGCACGGACCGTCCCGCGCGATGACCTGCCGCAACTGGCTGGCCCTGTACTACTTCCTGTCCAACCGCCCCGAGGAGGGCCGGCAGATGTTCGCCGAGATCGGCCCGTACGCCGGCTCGACGATCGTCTGGGCCTACTTCCTCGGCACCGTGGAGAACGGCTTCAGCGCGGCCTGGCGGTTCTGTCATCGAGCAGTTCCCGGGTGATGCCCGCGAGGTCGCTCACGCCGGTCAGTGCCATGGTCAGGTCGAGCTCGGCGACGATGTCGGTGATCACCTGCTCCACGCCGCGCTGCCCGGCGATGGCCAGCCCGTACATGTAGGGGCGCCCGAGAAGCACGGCGTCCGCACCGAGCGCGAGCGCCGTGAACACGTCGGCGCCGCTGCGGATGCCGCTGTCCATCAGCACGGCCGGCTCCGGGCCGACCGCCTCGCGGACCCGCACCAGCGCGTCGAGCGAGGCGATCGCGCCGTCCACCTGCCGGCCGCCGTGGTTGGAGACGACCACCGCGTCCACGCCCAGCTCGAAGGCGCGGCGGGCGTCGTCCGGGTGCAGGATGCCCTTGAGGACCACCGGCAGCCGCGTACGGTCGCGGACCGTGGCGATGTGATCCCAGCTCAGCCGCGGGTTCGAGTAGATGTCGAGGAACGTCTCGACCGAGGCGCGGGGCCGCGGCGAGCGCAGGTTCGCCCAGAACGAGCCCGGGTGGTTGCGCACGATGGAGAGCAGCGACCGGATCGCCGCCAGGGTCACCTGCGGTCGCGGGCCGGTCGAGGCCGGGCGCGCGTCGACCAGCTCCCGGAACCGGGGATCCGACGTGTACTGCCCGATGCCCAGCCCCTGCGCGAACGGCAGCGAGCCCAGGTTCAGGTCCTGCGGGCGCCAGCCCAGCACTGTCGTGTCCAGCGTGATCACCAGGGCGCCGGCGCCGATCGCCTCGGCCCGCTGGATCAGGCTGTCGACCAGGCCCTCGTCGGTGCTCCAGTAGAGCTGGAACCAGCGAGGCGTGTCACCCATCGCGGCGGCGGTCTGCTCCATCGGGGTGCCGCCCTGGTTGGTGAACACGTACGGGATCCCGGTCGCCGCCGCCGCCCTGGCCGTGTGCAGGTCGCTGTCCCGGTCGACCAGCTGCCCGGCACCGACCGGGGCGAGCAGGATCGGCGCGGGCAGCCGGGTGCCGAGCAGGTCGCGGGAGAGGTCACGCTCGGCGGCGCCGCCCAGCATCCTCGGCACGATCGCCCACCTGTCGAACGCCTCACGATTGTTGCGCATGGTCCGGCCCAGCCCCGCGCCGCCGGCCACGTACGCCCAAGCCTTGGCACTTGATGCCTTGCGCGCCTGGCGCTCGAGCTCGGTGAAGTCGGTCGGAACCGCGGGGCGCCGCCCGAGCACACCGGCCCGGTAGATCTGGTTCTGACGGAGGCGTCCGGGCCCTGCCGACATCGTGGTCTCCTCTCACCCTGTCCTGGGGAGGCACCAGTCTGTCACCGCAGCCGATCAAGGTGCTACGCGCTGAGCCACCAGGGGCTCGAGTAGGCCACACCCCAGTCGTTGCAGGGGTGGCCGGCCGGACCAGGCGACGCGTTCGCCTGACTCGGATCGGACACCCGCAGCACCACCCACGGCCCGTCCTCCAGATCCAGCGGCACGGTGAACTCGGTGACCCGCCCCGCCTGCGTCTCGATCACGTCGGCCACCGACGGTGCGGTCGTCCCCGGCCGCAGCACCTGGATGTTCAGCGGCTTGCCCGCCCACTCCGGGCCACGGTCCAGGTCCACCACGAACCGCACGTCACCCCTGGCGAACGGCAGGCTGCCACCCATCCGTACGCCCGACGCGCTCGCATCCAGCCGCAGCCCACTGACCCGGGTGGCGAAGAACCGCCGGTCCCGCAGCGCCGCCAGCACCCCGTTGCGGGTGTTCTCGACCGCCCACACCCCGGTCCGGCCCTTGCCCTCCGGGTAACCCCACTCGGTGCCGTGCTCGTCGGTCACGCCGGTCAGCCCGGTGCGCCAGCCGGCGTTCAGGCACGCGGTCAGTGGCGAGCTCTGCCCGCTCGACCAGCCGTCGAACAGGTAGTCGTCGCCGCGGTTGAACATCTCGAGGCCGACCATCTGCTCGCGCAGCGCGGCGTCGTACCTGAAGTTGTTGAACCGCAGCAGCTCCCGCCCGGGATGGTTGAAGCCGCCGATGCCGCCGGTCCGGCTGATCCAGTCGTACAGCTTGGACATGCTGCTGGAGCCGCCCAGGTCGGTGAAGCCGCCGGTGTACCAGACGTTCACGTGGCCCAGCAGCGGATGCGACCACTCGAACCCGCGCAGCGCGGTGTAGACACCCGGCACGTTGGCGGCGTCGGCGAGCTGCCCGGTGCGGTTCCACTCGGACTGCGAGAGGCCCTCGATCGCGAAGAGCGTGGTGTGGTCGGTGAGCGCCGCCACGTCCAGGCCGGCGTCGCGCATCGAGGCGAACGCCCTGGCTGGGTCGCCGTCGCCGTCCGACATCAGGGTGTGGTTGTGCAGGTCGGCGTGCACCAGGGCGGTGCCCTGGCTGATCGCCGAGGTGCGGGAGGCGCCGGTAGCGCCGGCACCGGCGACGGTGGTCGCCGCCGCCGATGCGGTTCCGGGTGTGGTGGCCAGCATCAGGAGGCCGCCGCTCCCGGCCAGGAGGGAACGCCTGCTCAGTTCGTTCATCCATACATTTGACTATCGATCCAGCACGATCGAATCGAAATTCTTCGAGAAGTCCTGCTGTTCTTCCGCTGTCCCGAAACCGGCTGATGAGCGGCGGCGCGCTCGGCCGGCCGTGGGTGCTGTGGCCGGGGGCCGCTGAACCCACGGGCCGGGAGGCGGCACTGCCAACCAGCTGGGTGGAGTGGCTGGCTGTGGGTGCTGTGCAGCACCCGGAGCCAGCCGGGTGGAGCGGGGCGGTGGCAGCCGGGCGGGAACGGGTCAGAGGGGCTTGGTGCACAGGACGTCGGGCATCGGGAGGTAGCCGAGGGTCTGCCAGAAGTGCAGGCCGGCGGTGTTGTCCGGCAGGACGAGCAGGTTGACGCGGGGGCAGCCGATCCGGCGGAAGCGCTCCTCGAGTTCGCTGACCAGGCGGGTCGCTATGCCCCGGCGGCGGTGGGCGGGGTGCACGGCGAGGCGGAGGATCCAGCCGCGCCGCCCGTCGTAGGTGCCCATGACCACCCCGGAGAGATCGCCGGAGACCAGGAACAGTTCCGGGTCGCGGGTCAGTTTGGCCTCCAGCTCGGCGCGCGGGACGACCTCGCGCCCGGCCGCCGCCCACACCGCCGCGACAGCCTCGTAGTCGTCCCACCGGAACGCACGGACGTCGGTCACGGGAGGGACCTGCGGAGGAAGTCGAGTTCGAACTCCCAGAGGTGGTCCAGGCCTGCGCCCATGTGGGTGGCGGCGGGCAGCGGCAGCACCGTGTGCGGGCGGCCGGCGGCCAGCAGCGCGGCGGAGAGTTTCATCGTGTGGACGGGGAGGACGTTGTCGTCGAGCATGCCGTGCACGAGGAGCAGCGGGCGGCGCAGGTGGGGAGCGTCGTCGATCAGGGAGCCTCGTGCGTACCCGTCAGGGTTTTCGTCAGGAAGGCCGAGCGTGCGCTCCTGCCAGTGTGTGCTGTAGAGCAGCTGGTCGGTGACCGGCGCACCGGCGACGGCGGCGTGGAAGACGTCGGGGCGGCGCAGCACGGCGAGGGCCGCCAGGTAGCCGCCCGCCGACCAGCCGCGGATGCCGACGCGGCCGAGGTCGAGGTCGGTGAACCGTTCGGCGGCGGCGTGCAGGGCGTCGACCTGGTCCTGCAGGCGCGGGCCGGCGTGGTCGTCGCCGCGGGCGCGTTCCCAGCGGGGCCCGCGGCCGGGGGTGCCGCGACCGTCGGCGACGACGACGGCGAAGCCCTGGTCGGCGAACCACTGTGACGCCCAGTAGCGGGAGCGGGCGGCGACGGCACGCTGGGCGGCCGTGCCACCGTACGGGTCCATCAGCACCGGGAGCCGCCCGGAACCCGGCTCGTACCCGGTGGGAAAGAGGACCGCGGTACGCAGGTCGCGCTCGCCCAGCCGCAGCAGGTGCACGACCGGGTGGATCGGTGGCAGCGCGGCCAGGCTGCGCAGCTCACGGCCGTCGACGGTGACGGTCTCGCCGGTCATCGTGTGCGAGGTGAGCACGGTGACACCCGCGGTACGGCTACCGGTGTGCAAGCCGGGCTCCGAGGTGATCCGAACCGGACCCGCCGCCGCGGACCAGGTCCACACATGCCGCTCGGCCGGATCCTCGCGCCCGGCGAACAGCACGGTGTCACCGTCGACGGCGAGCAGCTCCTCCATCTGCAGGCCGGGCGGGGTGACCGGAACGCCGCCGACGGTCAGCCGCCGGGTCTCGCCGTCGTCGGCGGTCCAGAGCAGCGCACCCGAAGAGGTGTGCGCGGGCACGCCCTCGACGATCGTGGTCCACCGCGAATCGGTGTCCTCCCTGACCAGCGTGGTCTGCCCGGTCGCCGGGTCGGCGGCGAGGATCCGCATCGCGGTCTGCCGGCGGTTCTGCACCACGACCAGCAGGCCGTGGCCGTCCCACTCGACCCGGGTCACGTACTCGAACGCGGCCCGGTCCCACACGATCGGCGCCCGGCTGCCGTCCAGGCCCAGTACGTGCAGGCTGACGTCGGCGTTCGGTGTGCCCGCGGACGGATAGCGCAACGCGGTCGGCGGGCGTTCCGGATGGGCGGGATCGGACACGTACCAGATCTGCACCGGACTGTTGTCGACCCGCGCGGCGAGCAGGCTGCGCCCGTCCGGCGCCCACCAGTAGCCCTCGAAACGGTCCATCGACTCGGACGCCTCGTGCTCGGGCAGGCCCCAGGTCACCTCCGGGCCGTCCGGTGCGGCGAGCAGCCGGTCGTCCTTGCCGTCGCGGCCGATCAGGCGCAGCTCGGCGTCACACACGTACGCCACTGTCGTACCGGACGGGTCGATCCTCGCCTCGGCGGCGGGCTCCCGAGCGCCCAGTTCGGTGACCTCGGCGGTGGCGACATCCACCGCGTACAGCCGGCCGGCGAGGGTGAAGACCGCCGTGCGAGCGGCGGCGTCGACGGCGTAGGAGCCGATGCCCGCTGATCGATCCCGGGCACGCTCGCGCCGTGCCTTCTCCCGCTCGGTCAGCTCCCCGCCCGGGCCCAGCAGCCCCGGATCGACCAGCCGGCGCTCCTCACCGCCTGCCACGTCATAGGACCAGAGGTGGCCGACCGGGTCCTCCCCGCCCTCCGTGCGCAGGAACAGCACCCGCGCGCCGTCCGGGGTGACCGTCAGCCGGCGCGGGAGCCCGAGCGTGAAACCTTGGGTGCGGGCGACCAGCCCGGGGAACGAGGTCATGCCCCTACTCTTTCGCAGCGGCGCCGGGGCCGGAAGCGATAATGGCGCGGTGGACGTCGACCTGGCACTGATCGGATTCGGCGGTGCCACGTCACTGCTGCTCACCGCCCTGGACCGGCACGGTGTGCGCGGGCTGCGCATCGCCGTCGTCGATCCGTCGCCGACGCGCGCGCATCGCACGTGGGCGTTCTGGACCGGGCCCGCCGACGACCTCGATCCGGTGCTGGACGCCGCCTGGCCGGCCGTCGACCTCTACGGGCCGTCCGGTCTGCGGCGGCTCGATCTGGGGCCCATGCGCTATGCCATGGTCCGATCAGATCCGGTCTTCGACCTTGCTGCCGAGGCAGCGCAAAGACTCCGGGCCGAGGTCGTCGTGGCGCAGGCCGCGTCGCTCACCGACGACGGGACGTCGGTCACGGTCCGTGACCCCACAGGGGCTTTGATCGTACGATCGAAGTGGGCTCTCGACTCCCGGCCGGCCCGGCCCGCACGCCCCGGGCGGACGTTCTGGCTTCAGCATTTCCGCGGGTGGTGGGTGCGCGCCGACAGCGACGTGTTCGATCCGGCGTCCGCGATCCTGATGGACTTCCGCACACCGCAGCCGGAGCGCGGGGTGTCGTTCGGATACGTGCTGCCGACCGGGCCGCGGACCGCGCTGATCGAGTACACGGAGTTCTCGCCGGAGCGGCTTGACGACGATGGTTATGACGGTGCGCTCAGGGCGTACGAAAAGCTCCTGGGCCTGAAGAATGTGACCGTCACCCAGGTCGAGGACGGTGCGATTCCGATGACCGACGCGCCGTTCGACCGGAGGCCGTCGGCGCGTGTGGTGCGCCTCGGTACTGCTGGTGGTGCGACCCGGCCGTCGACCGGCTACACGTTCTCGGCCATGCGGCGGCAGGCTGATCAGATCGCTGCTTCGCTGGCGGGGGGTGGTGCGCCGGTTCCCGCTGCTGCCTATCCGCGGCGGCATCTGTGGATGGATGCGGTGGCTTTGCGGGCCTGGGATCGGGGGCTGGTGGGTGCGCCGGCGTTTTTCGAGCGGTTGTTCACGCGGAATCCGCCGGGGCGGGTGCTGAGGTTTCTCGACGGGTTGACCACGCCGGGGGAGGAGGCGGCGTTGATGGCGTCCACGCCGCTGGTGCCGATGACGCGGGCGGCGGCTGGGGATCTGGTGGCTCGTTTCGGTCGCGGGTCGTTACCGCGGCGGTGAACCGTGCGATGTGGTTGCGGGCTGCGGCCTCGGTCCTGATCGTGCCGCTCGGCTGGCCCGCTCGGCTGGCCCGCTCGGCTTCCGCTCGGCTTCCGCTCGGCTGGTCCGCTCAGCTGGGCGTCAGCGGGGTGTTCGGCGGGATTTGGCACCGCTGAGGGCCAGCTGGGTTGGTGGGCTGGGCGTGAGCGGGGTGTTCGGCGGGATTTGGCACCGCTGAGGGCCAGCTGGGTTGGTGGGCTGGGCGAGGGAGGGGTGGGCTGGGGCGCGGTGGGGGCCGCGCCCCAGCTGGGGGATGGCTACGGGGAGGTGCAGGTGAGGGTCGGGGAACCGGGGGTGCCCGAGGCGATGAAGCCGAAGGTGGTGGAGCCGTCCGCGGGCAGGTTGCCGTTCCAGGAGACGTTGCGGACGCTGGCGGTGGAGCCGGAGCTGGTCAGGGTGCCGTTCCAGACCTGGCTGATCGTGGAGCCGGACGGGAGGGTCCAGGAGACCGTCCAGCCGCTGGGCGTGCCGTTGCCGGCCCGCACTCTCACCTCACCCTGGTAGCCGCCGTTCCATGTGCTCACCGCGGTCAGGGTCGCACCGCAGGCCCCGGCCGGGAAAGACGGCGACGACGACGGGGACGAGGACGGTGACGACGACGGCGAGGAGGACGGGGACGAGGAGGGGGAGGACGACGGGGACGATGACGGGGAGGAGGAGGGCGACGGCGGGTTGGTGGCGCTGCTGGCCAGGCTGTAGGCGAGGTCCGGCTGGAAGGAGCCGGCCGCGTACCGGCAGCCGTCCGCCTCGCCGGGCGGCTTGATCCACAGGTAGGCGTCGATGTTCGCGTCGCCGGTGCTGACGGTCGGGTACTGGCCGATCCGCCGGTCGGTGTTGTCGTCGCCGCACCAGTCGCCGCTGGCGCCGCCGTTACGGCTGGTGTCGATCACCTGGCGCTTGCCGCTGGCGCCCTGGCCGTTGAGGGCGTTGATGATGCCGCGCCCGAAGTTGGCCTCCGCGCTCGTCGGCTGGAAGTTGGAGGCGTTGGTGTAGAAGCCGTCGGCCGAGGCGATGCCGGCCGCGACGAGGCGGCTGGCCTGCTCGGAGGCGCTGTTCCAGGCGGAGTGGCCACCGTCGAGGTAGACTTTGGCGTTCGGGTTGCCGGACTTCAGCGTCTGGGTGGCGGTGCGCAGCGCCTGGTTCCGGGCGGCGATCTCGCTGCTGCTCAGGCAGGTGAGCAGCGCGATCGAGTCGGGTTCCAGGTTGATGATGACGGTCCGGTTGCCCAGGTTGCCGGCGATGTTGGTGATCCACTGCTGGTACTGGTTCAGGTCGGGCGCGCCGCCGGAGCTGGCGCCGCCGCAGTCACGGTTGGTGATGCCGTAAACGGTCAGGGCCGGGATCTGCCCCGCGGCATTGGCGCCCGCGATGTAGGTGGCGGTCTCGCCGCCGATGGTGGAGATGTTGAAGTTGGACAGCCAGCGGCTGGCCGGCTGGCTGGCGACCCGGTCGCGGATCACCGTGGCGCGCGAGTCGCCCGAGTTGGACTGGAGCCAGCGGGCGACGGGGGTGTTCGGGTCACGGTAGAGGGTTCCGGAGATCGTGCCGGCGGAGGCGGTGCCGGTGACGATCATGACACTGGCGGCCGCCACGGTGGTACAGGCCGCAGCGACAGCCATAACGCGGGATCGAGACATGTGGCTCTCCTGGGAACGGGAAGTGGGAGCGCTCCCAAGTTAACTGTATCGATGTCTCGGGGCAACATTTACGACATCACTTCACGGCTCCGCTGGTGATTCCGGAGATCAGTTGGCGCTGGGCGACGGCCAGGACGGCCAGCAGCGGCAGGCTCATCAGCACGACGTAGGCGAAGATCAGGTGCCAGTTGTTCAGGTAGAGCCCGGCGCTCGCCACCTGGAACAGGTTGAGCGGCAGCGTGTCCATCCGCCCGCCCACCACGAAGAACGCGTAGAACACGTCGTTCCAGACGTAGAGGCAGACCAGGATCGTGACGGTGGCCAGCACGGGCCGCAGCATCGGCAGCACCACCCGGCGGAAGACCAGCATCGGGCCGGCGCCGTCGATCCGGGCCGCCTCCTCGACCGAGGTGGGGATCGTGCGGACGAAGCCGGTCACGAAGAAGATCACTGTGGACATGTAGATGCCGAGGTAGACGCCGATCATCCCGGTCACGGTGCCGGCCAGCCCGAGCTGGCGCAGCAGCAGGACCACGGTGACGACCGCCGGCGGCAGGACGATCCCGCTGATCGCGAAGGCGTAGCAGACGGCTGTCCACCGGGAGCTGCGCCGGGCCAGCACCCACGCCGCCATCGAGCCGACGACCAGGGCGATGAGCACGGTGGGTACCACGATCAGCAGGCTGCCGAGGAACGCCGCCGGTACCCGGCCCTCGGTCCACACCTGGCCGAGGTTCGCCAGCAGTTGCCAGTCCGACGGGGGTGAGAGGTCCGGGGTCAGGGCCTCGCCCTGTGACTTGCCCGCGGTGGCCACCACCAGCCACAGCGGCAGGCCCAGGACGAGCAGCGCCAGGAGGACCGCGAACCAGGGCTGGAAACGTCTCACAGGACTTCCTCTCGCCGGCGCAGCATGGCGATGACCGGGAAGGCCAGCAGCGCCACCAGCAGGAACAGGACCAGGCTCATCGTGGTGGCCTGGGCGAACAGGCCCTGGCCGAAGGTCCGGTAGATGAAGATGTTGAGGATCTCGGTGGTGCGGGCCGGACCGCCGCCGGTGGTGGCCTGCACGATGTCGAAGCCGTTCATCGAGCCGAGCAGGGCGGTGGCCACGTTGAACGTGACGGCGGGGGCGAGCAGCGGGAACCGTACGGACCAGAAGGACCGCCACCGGGACGCCCCGTCGATGCGGGCCGCCTCGATCACGTCCTCCGGGATGGTCTTGAGCCCGGCCAGGTAGATGAGCATGGACAGTCCCATCCACTTCCAGGCGTGGATCACGGCGACCACCACGATCGTCCACGTCGTGTCGCCGAGCAGCGCGTGCTCCAGGCCCAGGCCGCCGCCCGGCTTGAGCAGCGCCTGGAAGATGTAGCCGACGGCCAGCGCGGACATCAGGACCGGGATCAGGAACGCCACCCGCAGGATCCGGTTGACCACGGTGTCGCGTTCGAGCAGCACGGCCAGCCCGAACCCGAACACGTTCTGGAAGATCGCAACCAGCACCGCGTACACGAGGGTGATTCTGACCGCGCGCAGCAGCGTGCCGTCACTGGTCAGGCCGGTGAAGTTGGCGAAGCCGACCGGGTTGATGGCGGCCTTGAAGCTGGACCAGTCGGTGAACGCGTAGATGAAGTTGAACAGTGTCGGCAGCAGGAAGAAGACGCCGAGCAGCACGAACGCGGGAATGAGGAACCACAGCGGGTGGTCGTGCCGCTGGATCCTCGCCCGGGGGGCCGCAACGGCCGGCGGGGCCGGCCGTTGCAGGACGGCTGTCATCTATGCTCCGGGGATCTTGTAACCGGCGGCCGTCGCGAGCTGGACGAACTGCTTCTGCGTCGCGGTAGCCACCTGCTCGGGCGTCATCGTGCCGTTGATCATGTCGGCGAGGTTCAGGTAGAGGTCCGGGTTGGCGACCGCCAGGGCCTGCATGGAGCCGACCGAGGTGGGCAGCGCGGCGTGCACGTCGACGAGGGCCGTCGGGACACCGGCCGGGTTGGGCACGGCCGGCTGCAGCGACACGGTCTTGCGGTCGGCGACGAACGCGGCGTAGTTCGGCCCGAGCCAGAACGCGAGCAGCTGGCGGGCCGCCGACTCGCGCTTGTCGTCGCCGGTGCGGAAGGCGACGAGCGCGTTCGACTGGTCCGGGATGAACGTGCCGATGTTGCCGGACGGCGCGATCGGGAAGAAGCCGATCTTCTTGTCCAGCTCGGCGGTGTCCGCCTTGGCCTGGAGCTGACCGAAGAACGAGTTGACCTGCACCGCCATCGCCGCCTTGCCGCTGAGCAGCGCGGCGCCCTGGTCGTCGAAGGTGGCGGTCTTGATGTCGCTGTTGAACAGGCCCTCTTTGATCAGGTCCTGGTAGCGGGTGATCGTCCGGACCACCTCGGGACTGGAGAACGTGGCGGCACCACTGTTGATCCGGTCCCACAGGCCGTTCTTGGCCTCGTCGGCGAGCTGCACCTGCACCCACCACTGGGTGGCCCACCGGTCCCCGCCCATCTCGAAGAACGGCGTCACGCCCTTCTTCTTCAGGCCCTGGGCGACCGTGATCATCTCGTCGAAGGAACCGGGCAGTTCGGTGATCCCGTTGGCCGCGAAGACCTCCTTGTTGTAGTAGACGCCCTGGACCGCGGGGCTGGTGACCAGGGCCGCGTACCGGGTGTCGTCGAGGATGCCGGTGATGTCGCGCAGCGCCGGGTCGACCTGCGGGAGCCACGGAGCGCCGGTGAGCGGCTGAAGGTTGGTGCGGGCGTTCAGTGCGGTCAGCATCGAGGCGGTGGGCTGCCAGAACGCCAGGTCCGGCTTGTCGCCGGTGGCGACCTTGGTCTGCACGCCCTGCTCATAGGGGTCGGGGATGGTGACGACCTTGACGGTCGCGCCGGTCGCCTCCTGGAACGCCGTGATCACCTGGTCGGGCACGGTGTTGCTGTTCTGGGCGGACCAGATGGTCAGGTTGACGCCGTCGAGCTTGGTCGCCGGGTCCGGCCAGCCGGTGGACGCCCCGGTGGGGCCCTCCGCCGAGGGGTCGCTGCACGCTCCGAGGCCGAGCGTCAAGGCCGTCGCCAACGCGACGGCGCGGGTCCACTTGCGCATGGTGGCTCCTATCGATCTTGCGGGGAGAGGGTGAACAGACGCGCCGCCGGCCCGGTGTCGCCGGCATCTATTTCGAGAACGCCTGCCGCCGGGTCCCAAGAACAGGACCACGACCGCAGATGTACGGGGTAAAGCACTTCGATCCGCACGGACGAGTCCTTCAGGTGCGGCAGATCGAGCCGGGTCACCGCCGGCCCGCCGCGCTTCCAGACGCCGAGGTGGGTCGTGCCGCCCGTGACCAGGCCGAGGCTGATCCACGGGTCGTCCCAGCCCGGGAGCCCCGACGGCCAGATCGGCACCGCCTGTTTGAGGCCGGCCCGGATCCGCTGGTAGGCCGTCACGGCGGCGCGTACCGAGGCGAGTTGCGGTGCGCTCATCGCGTCCAGCCGGCCGGAGAGGTAGAGACGTCCGAGCATTCCGGTGCACAGGGCGTACGCCATCTGCTCGTCGCTCATCTCCGGTTGGGGATAGGCCCAGTTCGCGGCCTGCTCCGGCAGGATCGACAGCGGCGCGGCAGCGGCGATGGGCGGGTAGCGTAACCAGTCCTGCTGATCACTTGTGGACTGCAGCTGCATGCGGGACAGCAGCGCGTAGTCCATCCGCATCGCGCCTGACGCACAGTTCTCCAGGGTGAGGCCGGGGTGCCGCTCGGCGAGCCGGTCCAGCCAGGCCAGGTGGGCGCGGTTGTGGCCGAGCAGCCCGGCGCCGGCGCTTGCCGCGTCGTGGTCGGTGCCGGCGCCCGGGTCGACGTTGTAGTCCAGCTTGAGATAGCCGACACCCAGCTGCTCGACGAGGCGGTCGACCACCTCGTCGAGATGCGCGACAGCGGCCGGATGCCGCAGGTCGAGGTGGTAGCGGTCGTGCTCGACGACCCGTTCGCCGTGCCGGCGCAGGAAGGCCTCCGCCGGCAGCTTGTCGGCGGCCGGGCTGCGCACGCCGATCACCTCCGGCTCGAGCCAGAGCCCGGGCCGCAGGCCGCGCTCGCGGATCCGGGCGAGCACCTCCTCGATCCCGCGCGGGAACCGGGACTCCGAGGGCTGCCACTCGCCGACGCTGTCCCACCAGTCGGTGCCGTTGTCGTACCAGCCGGCGTCGACGCAGAACACCTCGGCGCCGGCGGCCGCGGCGGCGTCGATCAGCGGGAGCAGCTTGGCCGTGGTCGGGTCGCCCATCAGCGTGTTCATGTAGTCGTTGAAGACCACCGGCAGTTCACGCCGGTCCGGGTGGTCGCGGACCAGCGTGCGGCGGTGCGCGGTCAGGGCCGCGGCGGCACCGGCCAGGCCGCCGCGGTCACTGACGGCGATCGAGACGGGTACGGTCTCGAACTCCTCGCCGGGCACCAGCAGATGCTGCCACTGGTGATCGGCATCGGTCGGCCCGAGCAGCGCGACGTAGACGCCGCCGAGCTGTTCGCCGGTCTCCCAGCGCCACGGGCCGTTGTGTTCCACCTGCCAGAGCAGCCCCCGGCCGTCGTCGCCGAGCAGCCCGCCGGTCGGCAGCCGGCGCCCGGTCGACCAGGTGCCGGTGCTGACCGCCCGGAACCCGCCCCGGCCGTCCTGACCGTGCAGGGCCAGGTTCAGGTCGGGCGCCGCGCTGTCCCGGAGCCGCCGCCGCTGCCAGCGGCCCTCGCCCAGCCATTCGCTGTCGGCGTGCACCAGGTCCAGGGAACCGGCGCGATCGGGTACGGCCATCGCGAACGACGTGACCCCGAGCAGCAGCACGGGCTCGGGGCCGTCGTTGCGTACCGTCGTCGTCACCCGGAAAGCGGGAACACCGTCGGCCGAGGAGAACCGCAGGCGTACGGCCAGGCCGGTGACCGGATCACGCAGATCGAGCTCCAAACGGTGCTCGCCGCCGGCGGCGTGCCGGGTGTGCCCGGCGTAGGCCAGCCGGCGGCCGATCGCGGTGCCGACGGCCCGCTGCGAAACCTGCGCCCGCCCCTGACCGGGAGTGATCAATTCGGCCAGCGGCTGCCCGGACCGGGACGAGGCCCCGTCGTCACCGGCGGTCAGGCTCCGGACGGTGACCGGAGCGCCGGTGTCGATGACCAGGCACAGCGAACGGTGTCCCCAGGTGATCAAAGTGAGTCTCCTCAGCCCAGTGGGGCGGCGATCTTGATGTAGTCGATGTTCGGGACGTAGCCGGCCGAGGCGTTCGAGAACCGGATCGTGTTGGCGCCGGCCGTCAGGGTCACGTCGACGACCTTGGTGCGATAGATCGACCAGCCGAGCGTGTTGCGGTAGTAGGCGCGGCCGGCACCGGCGCCGTTCACGGTCAGGTCGGCGTAGCGGTCGACGATGTTGGAGTTGTAGTTCGTCGCGCCGGGGCCGAGCTCACCGTTGGCGTAACCGACGATCAGCCGGTAGCGGCCCGCGGCCGGGGCGGTGACATTGGTGAAGGTCAGCGTGTTGTTCGCGCCCGCACCGAGCCAGCCGACGTACTTCCCGCCGGACGCGGCCGCGTCGTTGACCACCGCCGCCGCACCGGCGAGCTGGTTGCCGCTCGCCTCGGCCTGGTAGGTGGTGATCGTCCCGGTCGCCGGCGTCACGTCCAGGTAGTCGACGTTGACGGCGTCCCGGTCGTCGGTGGCGTAGGCGCCCACGTCGATCCGGTTGATGCCGGCCTTGAGGAAGACCTTGGCGGTGACCGTGTTCCAGGTGTTCCAGTCGGCCGTGCCGGGCAGGGCAAGATCGGTCAGCGTGCTGCCGTTCAGCGTGATCCGCGCCGACCGGTTCGCCGGGGCGCCGGTGTACGGGCCGGCCGAGTACCGCAGGCCGACGTTGTAGTAGCCGTCGTCCGCCGCGGTCACCACGAACTTGGTGCTCGCGTTCGTGCTGCCGCCGTAGCCCTCGGTGAAGTAGGTCCCGGAGTAGCCGGTGCCCGTCCCGTAGGTGACCCGGGCCGACCCGCCGAGCGCCGCGTACTCCGCCTCGTAGCGCGAGGAGCTGCCGACGGTGGTGCGGTCGGTGTCCGGCGTGACGATCAGCTGGTACGCGCTCGAGCCCTTCAGCCCGCTGAGCGGCACGGTGATCTGCCCGCCGCTCGCCGTGTAGTCACCCTCGGTCAGCAGGTAGGGCCCGGGAGCCGGGTTGAGCCCGGAGCTGTCCACGCCCCACACGCTCACGTGCACCCGGCTGCCCTGGACGTTGCGGACCACGACATCGGTGGCGTAGGTGCCGCTCGCCGTCGTGTTGCCGCCGAAGATCAGCCGGCCCTGCTTCTTGGCCGGGTCCCAGGCCGCGACCCCCTGCAGCGAGCCGTTACGGGTGGGCGGGGTGACCGCGACGGTGGTGCCGGTCAGGTCGCCGTACCACTTGTAGAGCCACCACGCGCCGGTCGCCTGGTTGTTGCGGGTGACCAGGTCGTTGAGGCCGCCGGCCGTCGTCCAGTAGGCGAGGCAGCCGTCCACCTTGCTGTTCTCGAACCGGCTCACGTACTGCACCAGGTTGCCGGGGACACCGAGGTCACCCGACGACCTGCCGTACTCGTTGATGCTGATCGGGCGGGCGCTGATACCCAGGTCCGACTCGATCCGGCGGTAGTCGGCGAGGTGGTCGTACCAGCCGGTGAAGAAGTCGTTGCCGAGCTCGTGCCAGGTGGTGACGTCGGGCAGCACGCCGTTGGACCGCGCGGCGGTGTAGAACGTGCGCATGTCGGCGGCCCGGTAGCTCGCGAAGTTCGGCCCGGCGATGCGAGCCTGCGAGTCGATCGAGCGGATGCGCTGGTAGACCGTACGCCAGTCGGCGATCAGCCCGTTGAGGTTGTTCTGGTACCAGATCAGGTCGGGCTCGTTGAACGGCACGTACACGTAGGACGACCGGTTCGGGTCGGCGACCACCTTGCGGGTCATCGTGTCGACCTTCGCCAGGTAGTCGTTGATGCCGAGGTTCTCGTACGGCCACTGCTGGTAGATGTCCTGCATGTAGATCTGGATGTCGCGCCCGCCGGTGCGCTTGAACAGCGGCGCGATCTTCAGGGCGTCGCCGTTCGGATGCTGCAGCCCGTCCGGCGCCTTCTGCGCGGTGACCTGCGGCTTCAGGGCGGCGAGCATGTTCTCGTCGGGGATGCCCTCGTCACCGAGTCCGTAGAGGAAGCCGGTGGCGCCGTACTTCAGGGCGCCGGTCGGCGCGGCGAGGTCGACGGCGAGCTGGGGGTTGGCGGCCGCCGCGGGGACAGCGGGCGCCAGGACGGCCAAGAGGGTGAGTACGGCTAGCGGAGCTCTCATGACACAGATACCTCCGGGGGATGATGTGACCGGTCACACGCTGGGCTGAGTGTGACCGGTCACACCGGGGTTTGAGTAGCCCCCGTTACCGTTCCGTTACAGGTGGATGTCTACTTCGGCCGGCCGGTGGACTCGCGGACCACCAGATGCGGTTCGTCGAGAACCGCCTCCGGGCCGGGCAGGCCGCTGATCTCGGCGGCGATCGCCGCCACACAGGCCCGGCCGAGGCCGACGAAGTTCTGCCGGACCGTGGTCAGCGCCGGCGTCCAGTACGCGCACCCCGGCACGTCGTCGAAGCCCACGATGCTCACCTCGCCCGGCACGTCGCGCCCGGCCTCGTGCAGGGCCCGGCGCACGGCCAGCGCGATGTCGTCGTTGCCGCACAGGATCGCGGTCACCCCCGGGTCGGCGGCCAGCTCCTGCCCGGCGCGGAAGGCGGACGCGACGTCCCAGCCGGCCGTGACCACCGGCGGTGCTGCCAGCCCCGCCTCCGAGAGGGCGTCGCGCCAGCCGGCCTGGCGGCCCATGGCGCCGGTCTCGGACGGGATGGCCACGTGGTGCACGGTGGCGTGCCCCAGGTCGAGCAGGTGCCGGGTGGCCTCCCGGGCCGCCGGGCGCTCGTCCAGGAAGATCATGCGCCGGTCCACCCCGGCCAGGCCGCCGGCTTCGGTGGCGGCGACCGCGGGCACCTCGGCGGGCAGGGCCCGGAGCACCGCAGCCCCGGCCGGGTCGAAGGCCACCACGATCACGCCGCCCGCGCTGGCGTCGCTCACGTAGTCGGCGGCGGACCGCACGTCGGCGGGGTCGCCGGACTCGATCACCCGGATGCCGACCGGCAGGCCCTCGACCCGGGCGGCCTCCTCGACGCCCTGCAGCACGCGGGCGTAGCCGTAGAGCACGGTGTCGGAGGTGAGCACGGTGACCGCGCCGGCCCGGCCCAGGTTCAGCGCCCGCGCCGCCCGGTTCGGCCGGTAGCCCAGCCTGCTGATCACGTCGAGGACGTGCTGCCGGGTCTCGGGACGCACCCGGGGCGACTCGTTGAGCACCCGGGAAACGGTCTGGTACGACACTCCCGCCATCGCCGCCACGTCACGGATGCTCGGCTGACTCACCCCGCCATCGTGGTTCCCCGCCGACACCGAGGTCAAATGCGGGTCGTACACCCCGCGGATGACGGGCCGCCGGAAAATCCATCCTGCGCCCGAGGCGTCCCACCGCGGCGCGCTCCTAGCATCGGCTCACTTCTATGGAAGGGAGTTGAGGTCATGGGGGAGAAACGAGTCTGGGGATGCGCCCTCGTCGCGGCCCTGGTCACCCTGGTGGCGGCCGGCAGCCCGGCGCGGGCGAGCGAGCCGCTGCACCTGACGGCACCGACCGGTCCGCACCGGGTCGGCGCCACCGACCTGTATGTGAAGGACACGTCCCGCAGCGATCCGTGGGTGCCGTCGCAGAATTACCGGGAGCTGATGGTCACGGTCTGGTACCCGACCGATGCCCGTCGCGGCACGGCCACCGAGTATCTGTCGGCCGAGGAGTCCCGGCTCATGGTGACCGGTAAGGGGCTGGAGGGCGTACCTCCGGAAATCTTCAGCACAGTGCGGACGTACGCCCTCGCCGGCGCGCCACCGGCCGGACGGGCGCGCAGCCTTCCGCTGGTCGTGCTGTCGCCGGGATACACCCAGCCGCGGGCCACGCTCACGGCCCTGGCCGAGGACCTGGCCAGCCACGGCTATGTGGTGGCGGGCGTGGACCACACCTACGAGAACCACGCGATCACCTTCCCGGACGGTCGCATCGCCGGGTGTGTGGCCTGTGAACAGGACAGCGAACGGCCGTTCTTCGGCAAGCTCTACCAGAGCCGCGCCGCCGACGTCTCGTTCGTGATCGACCGGCTGACCGGCCGTCACCCCGCCTGGCGCGGCAGCCGGCTGATCGACGCCACGCGCATCGGCATGTCCGGCCACTCGGCCGGCGGCGCGAGCGCGATCGCGGCGATGGTGCGTGATCCGCGCATCGACGCCGGGATCAACATGGACGGCACCACGGACACCGGAGGCGCGAGCATGATCCCGCCGGCCGGCTTCCCGCGGCCGTTCCTGTGGTTCGGCGCGCCGCACCACGCGCCCACGCCGGAGGGCCAGGACCCGTGGTGGGACCGGGATCACGCGGCGATGACCGGGTGGAAGCGCTGGATGACGGTGGCCGGCACCGTGCACGCGTCCACCAGTGATCTCGCGCTCTTCGCCGACCAGCTCGGCATCGACATCGGCGCCACCACGTCGGGGGAGCGGGCCGTCGAGATCATGCGCCGCTACAACCTGGCGATGTTCGACCAGCATCTGCGGCACCACCCGCAGCCGCTGCTGGACGCGCCGTCCTCCCGCTATCCGGAGGTCGTCTTCGCTTGACCCGATCCGCGGGCTGTCCGAAAGTAGAGCTCATGTCTTGGTTGCGGCGATCGCATCACACCGTTCCCGGCGTCCCGTCCGTCAAGTCGAGCGGCGGCTGGGACGCTTTCCGGGCGACCGATCTCGCCGATCAGGCGGTGGTGGCCGAGGCGCTGGCGCGGGCGCCGAAGACCTTCGCCGACCTGGTCTTCGAGCCGGGCAGCCCGGAGCTGGCGCTGTCACACCGGCAGTTGCTGGCGGACATCGGGATCGCCACCAGGGACGGGTCGCACTGGTCGCTGGGCGTCGGTGACGAGAGCAAGGCGGTCATCGACACCGGTCCGGACGTCTTCGACGACGACCTGGTGGTGGAGGCGCTCACCGCACAGCCCGGCGTGGTCGGGGTCTCGCACCCGGACCGCGAGGAGTACGAGATCCGGGTGGCCGAGCCGGTCCGCGCCGACCAGGCCCTCGCGCTGTTCCTGGACGCGATCAGTCAGGCGCACCGGGAGCTGGCCCGGCGGTTGCGGGTCGACATCGCCGAGTGACTCCATCGCTGCATGACACGAACGGCCCGGGACGCGACTCGCATCCCGGGCCGTTCGGGTCATCGCCTCAGTCCGCGTTCGGCGGGTGGATCTGGAACGGGATCTTCTGGTCTCGCAGGCACTGGAGCAGGTCGGCGTCCGGGCCGAGCCCCTCGTCCGGCATGGCCGGGTTGGTCGAGCTGAACGGCAGGAAGTGCCAGACGTAGTCGCCGAACAGGCCCTGCGCCAGCAGGTACCCGTCCTTACGGCACTGCCGAAGCAGCGCGTCCGGCTCCGACGACCTCGGCTTCGGCACGCCCGTCTTGATCTCGTGCGCGACGTCGACGCCGTCCGGCCGCTCCTCGATGTAGTCCGGGTGGCGGGCGCCGTCCGGTGTCTCGGTGCGGGTGTCCGGCGGCCGGGCGCCGAAGCGGCCCTCGGACCGCATCTGGCCGGCGAACCAGTCCTCGCCGCGCTTTCCGCTGTTGAGCCACGGCGCGGGTGCGCCGCCGGCCCGGTGCAGGCCGTCGCTGAGTGCCTCGGCCAGCTTGGGCAGGCTGGTCCGCGAGCCCTTCGCCAACCGGACGATCATGGCGTCGGAGAGCCCGCCGGCGATCAGCTTGTTGTAGTTGCCGAGCATGATGGCCCGGAACACGGCGGTCTTCACGCTCGCCGGGATCTTGTCCCACTTGGCCACCATCCGGATCACGCCGTCCAGGCGGTGCAGGTACTTCAGGACGAACTTGGCGGCCTTGCCGGGGATCGCCACCGCGTCCCCGCCGTAGGGGATCAGGCCGACGCCGCTGAGCCCGGCGCCGATCCAGTCCTGGTGGATCAGGCCGGCGATGACGTCGCGCAGGTCGGCCGCGCCGCCGAGGACCCAGCCCACCACCGGGATGAGGCTGAGACCGCCGGAGGCCAGGTTGCCGGCCAGCCACGCGTAGGAGTCGCGCGGCACGAAGTCGCCCGCGAAGAAACCCAGGGCGAAATCGCTGGCGTACGACCACTTGCTGACCTGCTCGTCGGCGATGGCCGGGTGCACGCCCTGGTCCGCGCCGTGCTGGACCTCGTAGTCGTCGCGCAGGCCGTCACCGTCGGTGTCCGGCCGGGTCGGGTCGATGTTGTACTGGTCGACCTCGGCGAAGTCGGAGAGACCGTCGCTGTCGGTGTCGACCAGGGCCGGGTCGGAGCCGTTCTCCTCCTCGAAGATGTCCTCGAGGCCGTCACCGTCGGTGTCGGTCAGGGTCGGCGCCGGGACGATCGGGTCCGGGGTGCCGGGGACCGGCGGGCCACGGGGTTGATCGAAGACCAGCGGATCGGTGCCGTTGTCGACCTCCGCCCCGTCCTTCAGCCCGTCACCGTCGGTGTCCGGGTTCGTGGGCGAGGTGCCGAGGGTCTGCTCCTCGAGGTTGGTCAGCCCGTCGGTGTCGACGTCCTCGTCGCCGTCGCGGACCGCGTCGTTGTCGTAGTCCGGCGTGTTCGGCATGGTGAAGCCGGCCAGCTCGGTGATCTCGAACTTGTCGGTGAGCCCGTCACCGTCCGAGTCGGCCAGCAGCGGGCTGGCGCCGAACCGCAGCTCGACCACGTCCACCACACCGTCGGCGTCGTGGTCGCCCGCGTACGTGATGCCGAGGTCGGCCAGTACGCCGAAGGCGGTGGACCAGGCACCCTTGGCCTCCTCCGCCGCGTCCTCCGGGTCGGCCTCGCGCAGCTGCTCGTCGACGTCCCGCAGGGCCTCCCCGGCCTCCTTGAGATCGGCGAACGCCTTGCTCAGGCCGGCCGGTGCGGGCGCCGGCGGCGGGGTGGCCCGGAACGGGCCGATGGTCGCCTCGACGTCCTGGATCGCCGCGTCGGCCAGCTGCCGCACACCGGCCGAGGTCTCCAGAACCGCCCGCAGGTACGCCTTCTCGGCGTCGGTCGTGGGCTTACCGGATTCCTTCTGCTGCTCCTCGAGCCACTCGCCGAGGCTCTCCAGGTGTCCGAAGGTGGTCTTGCCGTCGGCCGTGCTCTTCAGCCGGGCGCCGTCGAAGAACCTGCTCCCGACGTCGGCCAGCACCGGGTCGATCTTGTTCTCGGCGACGCTCGCCTTGACGAACGGGCGCAGCGCCTTCAGCGACTCGCCGATATAGGTCTGTGCGTCCCGGGTGTACTCGGAGGTGGGGATCTTGGCGATCTCCACCTCCCACAGCGGCTTGTCGTCCGCCGCCGCGGCGCCGGTCATCGCGATCTGGCCGGCCACGGTGACCGCGGCCACCACCGCCAGCCCTCTGGTCAACAGTCCTGCTCTTCGTCCCATCCAGAAACTCCCCGTATCGTCCTGGGTGATATCTGTGACGGACTATATAGACGAAAAGCGATACCCGTTGTCCCGGAGACGGCGGCGGTCCGGGCGCGTTCCGGTCCTGGATCGCTGACCGTACGATCTCGGGGTGATCACGGCGCCGGCAGCTGAACCTGAGCTCACCACGCGGGAACCCGCGACGGCCGAACCCGCGGGTTCCGGCGGGGTGCCCGGCGTCGTCCGGCAGCGGCTCGCGACGCTGGACAACCGGTTCAACCCGTACTCCTGGCTGGTCACCGCGGTCATCGTGACGGTCGCCGCGATCCTGCGGCTGAACGGCGTCTCCGGCGTCAAGAAGTACATCTTCGACGAGGTGTACTACCCGACCGACGCCTGGGACATGCTGAGGTACGGCGTCGAGTGGGACCCGGAGACGACCGGCGGCCCGGCCTACGTGGTGCACCCGCCGCTCGGCAAGTGGATGATCGCGCTCGGCGAGGCGGTGTTCGGCAACACGCCGCTCGGCTGGCGCCTTCCCGCCGCGATCGCGGGCACGCTGATGATCCTGATTCTGATCCGCGTGGCGTACCGGATGTTCCACTCGATCGTCCTGGCCGGCACGGCCGGTCTGCTGATGACGCTCGACGGCTTCCAGATGGTGCTGTCCCGGACCGCGCTGCTCGACATCTTCCTCGCGCTGTTCCTGCTCGCCTCGTTCGCCGCCATGGTGATCGACCGCGATCATTACCGGCGTGGCCTGCTGCGGGCGCTGGAGAACGGGTACGACCCGGGCCGCACCCGGGCGGTGCCGCGCATCGTGCCGTGGTGGCTGCTCGTGGCCGGTGCCCTCTTCGGGCTGGCCTGCGGGGTGAAATGGAGCGCGCTGTTCTTCCTGCCGTTCTTCGCCGTGCTGATCATCGCGTGGCGGGTGCAGGCGCGCCACTCCGCCGGGATCCGCGGCTCGCTCCTCCCCGGCGACCTTGGCTGGGGCCTGCTGAGCTTCGTGCTGTCCGCCGTCTTCTACATCGCCACCTGGACCGGCTGGCTGGTCACCAACCACGGCTACTTCCGGCACTACCGTGCGGAGAACGGGCTGAGCGAGCCGCCGGTGCTGGGTGCGCTGCTCAACCTGCTGCATTACCACCAGTCCGCGTACGGGTTCCACAGCGGCCTGACCAAGCACCACGACTACCAGTCGTGGCCCTGGCAGTGGCTGCTGCTGGGCCGGCCGGTCCTCTTCTTCTTCCCGAACGACGGGGACTGCGCCACGCCCACGTGCGCCCGGACGATCCTGCTGCTCGGCACCCCGGTGCTGTGGTGGTCGTTCCTGCCCGCGCTGGCCGCACTGATCTGGTTCGGTGTCGCGCGGCGCGACTGGCGGGCGTACGCCATCTTCACCGGGGCCGTCGCCGGGCTGCTCCCGTGGTTCTTCTTCGCTCTCAAGGACGGGCGGACGATGTTCTCGTTCTACGCCCTGCCCGCTCTGCCGTTCCTGATCCTCGCCGTGGTCTACGTCCTCGGCGCCCTCATGACACCGCCGGAGGGCGGTGGCGTGAGCAGGACGGGTGTGGTGTTCGCGGGGATATACGTGGCGATGGTCGCCCTCTGCTTCGCCTACTTCTATCCGATCTTCGTGGGCGACCCGATCCCGTACCAGAGCTGGCTCGACCGGATGTGGCTCAACGGCCGTTGGATCTAGCGCGCCGCGCGCCCCGGTTGCACCGCCTCACCTCAGCGATGCCGGGCGACGAACGCACACGTTGACGTTGGGTGCGATCTGGCGCGCGGCTCCTGGGACGTGTAGAAGCGCACGGACGCGTTGTGTGCGCGCCTACTAGCCCTGCAACCCCCGCCCGCACCCGTCAGCCGTTACCTCCGGCGCCCTCCCGCCGGGGGTCGCCGCCCGGAGCCGCCGGGAGGTCGCGGTGGTGGCGGGCCGGGCCGATCAGCAAGATTCCCGTCGACGCCACGACCAACGACGTGGTCAGTCACAGCGCCGGCGACGATCAGCGGTGCGAGGCGCGGCCCCGGTCCGGTGAGCGGGAGTGGTTTAAACCGGGCTGAGACGGTGATCCGGGGTGCAATGGACACCGCTGTCGAACGGACGACGACGCGGAGCTGGCCGGCCGCCCTGGTGCTCGCCGGTGCCATGTTCCTGGTGCTGTTCGACAGCCTCGCCGTGGCGACTGCTCTGCCGGCGATCGGTGCCGAGTTCGCGGTGCCGCCCGAGCACCTCCAGTGGGTGGTGACCCTCTACTCGCTGAGCATCGGCGGCTTCCTGCTGCTCGGCGGCCGGGTCTGCGACCTGTGGGGCCGCCGCCGTCTGATCGTGGCCAGCCTCGGTGTCACCGCGGCGGGTCTCCTGCTCTCCGGCGTGGCATCCGCGACGGCTCCGCTGCTGGCCGGGCGGGTGCTCCAGGGCCTGGGTGCGGCGTTCGCCATCCCGGCGACGCTGGCCTCGGCCGCCACCCTGTTCCCCGGCGAGCCCTGGCGCAGCCGGGTGTTCTCCGTGGTGGCCGCCGCCGGTAACACCGCGGGTGTGGCGGGCGCCGTCTTCGGCGGGCTGATCACCTCGTCGCTCGGCTGGCGCTGGATCTTCCTCGTCGTCGTACCGGTTGCGGTGCTTGCCGGGGTGGCGGCCCTGCTGGTCCTGCCGAAGGACGAACCCGCCGCCGAGCGGCCCCGGCGGCTGGATCTGATCGGGGCGGTGCTGGCCACCGGCGGCATCCTCGGCGTCATCTACGGCGCCACCCAGCTCGGTGAGCGCGGCCTCGGGCCGGTCGCGGTCCTTCCGGTCGTCGTGGGCCTGGTCCTGCTGGCCGCGCTGGTGTTCCGGGAACGCCGGGTGGCGGACCCGTTGATCAAGCCGTCGGTCGTCCGCTCCCGGCGGCTGGTGGCGTCCTGTGTGGCCTTCCTCGCCCACTGCGCGGCCTACAGCGCCGTCATCGTGGTCAGCAGCCTGCTCCTGCAGGACGTCCACGGGCTCTCCGCCGCGCAGGCCGGCCTGATGCTGGCGCCGCTGCTGGTGGGCTCGTTCGTCAGCTCGGTACCGGCGGGCCCACTGCTGCGCCGCTACGGCACACGCCGGGTCGTCACCTGCTGCCTGACGTTCAGCTCGATCACACTCGCGCTGGTGGCGATGGCCGGCCGGGAGTCGCTCGTCCTGGTCTCGATCGCCCTGATCCTCTGGGGACTGAGCTCCGGGCCGGTCTTCGTGGCCCTGACGCGTGAGTGTGTCGGTGATGCCGCGCCGGCCGACCGCGGGATCGCCTCCGCCCTGTTCGAGTCGACCAGCCACATCGGCGGTGCCATCTCGGTCGCCGTCTACCTGACCCTCGTCGGAGCGGGACTCGGCTACGGCACCGCCCAGCTGGTCGGCGCGGCGATCGTCGGTGCGGCGGTCGTACCCACCCTCCTGATCATGCCCAAGTAAGGAAACCTTCATGTGGTGCTGATTGAATCCTTCCGATCAGCGAAGGGGAGACGTATGTCGATGAAGGCGATCCTGGCCGGTGCCATGGGAACGGTCCTGGCGGTCACCCTGGCCGGTGCGGTGAGCGCCGCGCCGCCGGGGCTGGTCACCGATCCGGTCAGCCATGTGGACCCGTTCATCGGGACGGCCCGCGGCGGCAACACCTGGCCGGGTGCCACCCGCCCGTTCGGGATGATCGCCTGGAGCCCGACCGCGACCAGCGGGGACCAGACGAACACACCCGCGGCCAACGGGTACGACTACAACACCACCAAGTTGCGCGGTTTCAGCCTCACCCACGTCAACGGCGCCGGATGTGCGCCGGGCGCCGCGGGCGACGTACCGATCCTGCCGTTCACCGGTGCCGTCGACTCCTCACCGACGGCGGACACCAAGGACGCGAAGTACGTGTCCACCTGGTCGCACGCCAGCGAGACCGCCGTGCCCGGCCGGTACACCGTCACGCTCGACGACGGGGTGCGCACCGACCTGGCGGTGACCACCCGCGCCGGGGTCGGCGAGTTCGCCTTCCCGGCCGGTAAGGAGGCCAACCTGCTGTTCCGCACGTCGAACTCGCTGAACGGCAGCGAGGACGCCGAGATCAGCATCGACCCGGCTGCCCGTACCGTCACCGGGTCCGTCCTGACCGGCGGGTTCTGCGGCCGGCGGGGCAACGGCGGCGGCGACACCAACCCGAACCGGCGCTCCTACTACCGCCTGCACTTCAGCGCGGTCTTCGACCAGGCGTTCACCGGCACCGGGACCTGGCAGAACAGCACCCTCACCCCGGGCGGCACCACGGCCACCGGCGGCGAGGGTTACCTGACCGGCGCGAACCGGGCCGGTCGCGGCTCCGGCGGCTGGGTGTCCTTCGAGCCGGGTCACGCCGTACGGATGCGCCTGGGACTTTCGTACGTCAGCCTGGAGAACGCCGCCGCCAACCGCGACGCGGAGATTCCGGCCGGGACCACCGCCGACGCCGTCGCCCTGCAGGGGCGTGCCGCCTGGAACGACGAGCTGAACCGGATCCAGGTGGCCGGCGGCACCGGTGCCCGCACCACGGCGTTCTACACCGCCGTCTACCACGCGCTGATGCAGCCGCAGACCATGAGCGATGTGGACGGCCGCTACCTCGGTGCCGACATGCGGATCCACTCGATCCGTCCCGGGCAGAAAGCCGCCTACGGCACGTTCTCCGGCTGGGACCAGTACCGCGCGCAGATCCAGCTGCTCGGCCTGCTGCGCCCCGACGTCGCCGGCGACATGGCCACCTCGATGACCGACTTCGCCGCGCAGAACAACGGCATCTGGGACCGCTGGCTGCACCTCGGCGCACCCACCCACGTGATGACCGGCGACCCGGCCGCGCCCACCCTCGCCACCTGGTACGCCATGGGCGTCCGCAACTTCGACACCGCAGCCGCCCTCGACTCGCTGGTGAAACAGGCGACCGTGCAGAACCCGGAGGCACTCTCCGACGCCGGCTGCCCCGGCCAGTGCAAAGGCCAGCGGCCCACCCTCGACACCTACCTGGCACTGAAGTACGCCGCCAACGACATCTGCCACTGCTGGGGCGGCACCGCCGAAACCCTGGAGAACTCCCTGGCCGACTTCTCCCTGGCCATGTGGGCACAGCGGGCCGGGCGGACCGGCCTCTACCGGCAGCTCCTGCCCCGCGGCGACTATTGGAAGAACACCTTCAACCCGGCTGTCGGCTACCAGGCCGCCCGCAAGGCCGACGGCAGCTGGCAGCCCGGCTTCACCCCGTCGACCGACGTGGGTTTCTCGCAGGGTTCCAGCGCCACCTACACCTGGATGGTCCCGCAGGACGTCTCCGGCCTCGCCACGCTGATGGGCGGTCGCGAAGCAGCCGCGACCCGCCTCGACGGGTTCTTCACCAGCGGATACGACCCGACGAACGAGCCGGGCATCCACGCGCCGTGGCTCTACAACGCCCTCGGTAAGCCGTTCCGGACACAGGAGACGGTGCGCGGGCTCGTCGACACGGTCTACGGCACCGGACCGGGCGGACTCCCCGGCAACGACGATCTCGGCACCATGAGCGCCTGGTACGTCTTCGCTGCCATGGGCATGTTCCCGCAGGTACCGGGCCGTGCCGAGATGCTGCTGGGCAGCCCGGTCTTCACCCGCGTCTCGCTGCGGCGCAGCAACGGTGTGACGTTGACGGTGGTGGCGGACAGCACGGATACCTATGTGCGGTCGGTGCGCCTGAACGGCGCGCCGCTGAGCCGGTCGTGGCTGCCTGAGTCGTTCGTCCAGCGAGGAGGGACGGTGAGCTTCACCCTCGCCAGCACCCCGAACCAGACCTGGGCGACGACGTCCCGCGACCTGCCCCAAGACCACTAACCCTTTCCTGTACGCCCACCCGCCCCCGATCCTCCCCGCCCGCCCTGGCTCGTCTCGGCGCTGCCACCGGTCCCCTCACGCCCAGCCGGATCCGTGCGGCTGGGCGTGAGCGGGGTGTTTCGCGCGTCCCGACACCGCTGGGGCCCAGCCGGTTCGCCCGGCTGGGCGTGGGCGGGGTGTTTCGCGCGTTTCGGCGTCGCTGGGGCCCAGCCGGTTGGCTGGGCTGGGCGTGGGCGGGGTGTTTCGCGCGTTTCGGCGTCGCTGGGGCCCAGCTGGTTGGGTTTTCGCCGGCTGGGCGCGGGGAGGTCAGGGGAAGAGGAGGTTCAGGTGGGTGTCGAGGGCGGTCAGGGCTTGGTCGTCGGTGTACTGGCCGCCCAGGAGGTACATGCCGAGGCCCTCCATCAGGGCGAGCAGGCCGGCGGCACGGGTTTTGTCGGTGGTGGGGAGGAGGGTGGTGATGAAGGCGACCATCTGGGCGGTTCCCTCGCGGAGGGCGGGTGCGGTGGCGGGGCGGACCGCGGTGTAGGCGAGGAAGGCGAGGGCGACGCGGCCGTCGGCTCGGGACTCCTCGTCGAGGGGGAGCAGGGCGGTGAGGAGGGTGCGCAGGAGGAGGCGAGGGGGCGGGGTCGGGCCGAGCGCTTCTATTGCGGCGGTCACCCGGGCTTCGCCGCGGTCACGTACCACGTCGAGGGCGAACCGCATCATCTCGTCCTTGGTGCGGAAATAGTGCTGCACCATTCCGGCTGACACCCCGGCCTCGGCTGCTACGTGGCGGAGGCTGACTGCTTCCAGGCCCTGCTCGGCGGCTACCCGCATCAGTGCGTCCGCGATCTGTGTTCGCCGCTCCTGGCGGTCGACCTTCCTGGGCATGCCGCGATGCTTTCACGACGCCGAGGGGGTGCCGGGTCCGGCCAGTCCGTCATCGCCCAGAGCTGGAGCTGAGGCGGGAGCGGGGGCAGAGGCGGGAGCGGGGGCAGAGGCGGGAGCGGGGGCAGAGGCGGGGGCGGGAGCGGGTGCAGAGGTGACGGTGCCGGTGGAGCCGTCGACCGTGATCTGCTGGCCGGGGGAGAGCAGGCTGGTCGCGGCGGGGACGCTGATGACCGCGGGCAGGCCGTATTCGCGGGCGACAGTAGGGCCGTGGGCCATGATGGCGCCGGTTTCGCTGACCAGGGCGGCCGCGGTGAGGAAGAGCGGTGTCCACGCCGGGTCGGTGGTGGAGACGACGAGGATGTCGCCGGGTTCGATGTGGGCGGTCGCGGGGTCGTGAATGATCCGCGCCGGGCCGGTCACTCGGCCGGGCGAGGCGCCCACGCCGCGCAGCACGTCACCCGAGACGCCGGCGTCACCCGAGGAGGTGGCGGCGGGCAGGAGGGTCTCGAGGTCGGTGCCGTCGGAGAGCAGGGCGACCGGGACGTGGCGGCGGCGGGACTCGGCTCGGTGCAGGGCGCGGCGCTGCGCCACCAACTCACGCTGGTCGACCGCGTGATGGACGGCGGCGTCGGCCTCGTCGAGGTTCAGGAACATGATGTCGTCCGGCTTGTCGAGCAAGCCATTATCGGTCAGCTCGGCGCCCACCAGGAGGAGTTGCTCGCGGACCGCGCGCAGGTGGTACAGGCCCGCGAACTTGCCGGTCTCGCGCAGGCCGGTCAGGGCGCGGGCGCGGCGCAGGAGGAACACGGCCAGGCTGCCGCGCACGGGCCTGCGCCGGCGGACCCTGCGGGTGAGAGCTGCGAGCGTAGCTTCCGCTGTTTCTTCGGTACGGGAGAAGCGCGCGTCCGGTGCCTGATCAGTGTCGGTCAGGCGCAGGTAGTTCGCGATGGCGGCGAAGACACCGGCCGGGTTCTCGGCCCACCGTGGCACGCCGAGGTCCGCCTCGGCGGGGCCGCGATGGCCGTAGGTTTCGAGGAACGCGGCAAGTCCGAGATCGGGGAGTTCGCCGCGTAGATAGCGGGTGGCGAGTTCGGGCGGTGGGGTGTTCAGGAGCAGGTCGCGGTGGTCGCCGGCGTCGCGGGCCAGGCGCCACAGAGCCAGGTCCATCTCGATGGTGACGTTGCCGGGGAGGCCGCCGAGGATGGTGTGGATCTCGTCGGGCTCGGCGAGGCCCTTGAGCAGGGGGCCGGGGAGGGAGGCGGCGAGCATTCCGGCGACGATGGGCCAGGTCAGGTCGTCCGCGGCGCCGGTGGAGTCGTTCGACCGTACGAAAGAGAGTCTTTGATCTGCCGACTGAAGATCGGGCGGAGCGGCGGCGGTTGACCTGAGCCTTTCGGCGGCGGCCTGAAGGCGTTGCCGGGCGGTGTCGGGGCGCATCAGCGCACGAGTGATCCCGGAGAGCGCGCGACCGGCGGTACGCAGTGCGGAGGAGTCGGCCCCGGCCCGCGAATCCGGCTTTGCCGGAGCGAAGCGCGCGTCGCCGAGGATGTGCTCCATGGCGGCCTGGGCGCGCGGTCCGAAGTCGACAGCCATCAGCTTGACCAGGCGTTTGCGGGCGGTGGGGTGGCGGGCGGGATCCGAGAGATCGCCGTAGAGCCGGCCGCCGATGTCGACGATCTCGGCTCGCAGGCCGAGCGCCGCAGTCATCCCGGCGATCACCTGTTTGAGGCCCGCCATGCCCATCGGGGTGACCGGCTGGAGCATGCCCTGGACGTGCCCGAACTCGAAGTAGACCCGGGGGAGTGTGCCGCCGGTGGCGGGCGGCAGGGGGAAGAGCGTGGTGATCGGCCGGGATTGCAGCAGCCAGAGGGTGCCGTCGGTGTCGTAGGCCCATTCGATGTCCCGCGGTGACCCGGCTGCTGTCTGGAGGCGTTCTCCGGTGACGCGCAGTTCGGCGAGTTGGGCTGGGGTCAAACATCCGCCGGTGCCGTTCAGGGTTTCGTTCAGGACGTAATGGTCGGCGTCGGCGGTGCCGTCGACGACGCCGGTGCCGGGGCCGGGGACCGCGTCGACGAGCATCTCGGTGCGGCGGCCGGTCAGCGGGTTGGCGGTGAAGAGCACGCCGGCGGTGGCGGCGCCGACCATGCGCTGGACGATCACGGCCATCGCCACGTCGGTGCCGGTGAGGTCGTGCGCCGACCGGTACGCCTCGGCTCGGCCGGAGGTCAGGGACTCCCAGCACTTCGCGACGGCGGCGAGGAGGTTGGCGGGGCCGTCGACCTCGAGGAACGTCTCGTGCTGCCCGGCGAAGCTGGTGCCGGGGAGATCCTCGGCGGTGGCGCTGGAGCGGACCGCCACCGGGCCGCCGCCCATCGCGCGGTAGGCGCCGGTGATGTCGGTTTCGGGCAGGGTGCCGGTCCGGAACGCGTCAGTGGTGACGACGAAGCCGTCCGGGACCCGCTCGCCGCCGCGGATCAGCTCGCCGAGGGCCGCCGCCTTGCCCCCGACCAGGTCGATCGGGCCGGCTTGTGAGAGTGGTACGACCGGCATCCCGGGCCTCCTCAGCTTTTGCAATACAACTGTATTGCTTCCACAGGCTACCCGGCGTTCCGCACTGTCGTCCACCGGGCAGCGGCCGGTGCCGAAGTCGCTATATCTTCAGAAAACGCCTGGTTGGCATCGGTGCCGGACCGGGTATCGAGCGGGGGGAGCTCACCTCGGTCGCCGGCCGCGCGGTCGTCCTGTCCGGACGTTCGTGTCATCGGTCCGGTGGCCGCGGAAATCCGTCACCATCCGCGCGGCGGCCGGCCGCGAATCCCGGAAAAAGTGTCGTACCCCAGGGCTAGTTTCGGCGATGAGTTCAGTACGGCCGGCCGGTCCAACCATTGGAAGCGTCACCATCGGAAGCGTCACACGAAGGAGGAGATCACGATGACTGCCATGCTGACCGCCGCGCGGGCGGAAGCCCTGTTCACCAGCCACCTGTCCACCGGCAGCCGCCCCGAGGAGGGTGTCGTCGACGAGGCGATCCGCTTCGCGGTGCGGTCACACGGCGGCGTGCGCGGTTGTGCCGCCGACGTCGCCGCCGAATACGGTGACCATCCCGAAGTGGCGGCGCCGCGCATGCGGTGGGCTCTCGAGATCGTCGGTGACACCTACCGGGCGAGGCGTGGCGGTGCCGTGTGGGCGCTCGTCGCCTGACGGGAGTGGTCACCGTTTGCGGGCGTTGATCGGCCTTATCGAAACTATTCACATTCTTAACTGTTGAGGTAGTGTGAGAGCGCTCTCACAGCCCCCGCTCCCTCAACGGAGGCACCATGCATCCCCGATCACGCCTGGTCACCCTGGGTTTCGTTGCCGCGCTCGCCGTCGGCTCCGGTGTCCTGGCTGTCACGCTGACCTCCACCGCGCAGGCCGCAACGGTCGGCGCCGGCAGTTATACCGAAACGCTGCCCGCCGGTGCGAAGCTGCCGGCCGGCTGCGGCACCATCTCCACGAACCCACGTCAGTTCGTCACCGCGAACGCGCCCGCCGGAGCGGTGCCTACCAACGACTGGTGGTCGTCGCTGCTGTTCAAGAAGGGCGACGACTGCAACTTCTCGCAGGCGCTGTTCGCGGGGCCCGCGTCCTACCGGCCGATCGCCGGCGGGCTCGGCCTGTCGTACCAGACCGATGCCGCGATCAGCGGGAGCGCGACGGGCCTCGGTGAGTACCACTACCCGTACGCGCAGCACGTCGTGGTGGGTGTCGCCGGGCTCAACGCGCCGCGCGCGCTCGTCGACGGCTGGAGCGACTGGACCGTCACCCCGTCGTGGAGCGACGGCACCCGGACCATGAAGGCGACGATCGGCCACGGCCTGCCGACCTCGTTCTACCGCATCACCGGTGGCGACGCGCAGCTCTCCATCACCGGGCCGCCGTCCGTCTGGCAGAACACCGGCGGCCGGATCGGCTTCTCGATCGGCGGTCACGACTACGTGGCCTACGGGCCGGCCGGATCGAGCTGGACCCAATCCGGCAACACGCTGCGCTCCGGCCTGAACGGCCAGGGATACTTCTCGGTCAGCGTGCTGCCGACCCTGTCGAGCGCGAGCACCGCCGACAAGATCGCTCTCGCCGACACCTTCGGGCAGTTCGCACACAACCACGTCACCGGTACGCGGATGCAGTACTCCTACAACGCCGCCAACGGGACCGTCACCACGACCTACCGGGTCACCACGCAGAACCTGGGCGGCGGCACCCCGGGTGCGGTCATCGCGCTCTACCCGCACCAGTGGCGCTATCTGACCGGGTCGGCGCCGCTGTCGCGTACCTATGTCTCTCCTCGCGGAGCGATGAAGATCCTCACGGGTGAGCAGTTCCAGACGACCATGCGGTATTCCGGCGTGCTCCCCGAGCTGCCGGCCGCCGGCGACTCCAGTGGCGCCGACCTGGCGCAGATCACCACCCTGCTGAACAACGAGCTCAACAACCCCGCCGACTTCCGCGGCAACGACACCTACTGGACGGGCAAGGGCCTCGGCCGTGCCGCCCGGATCGCGGAGATCGCCGATCAGCTCAACCTCACCGGCGTCCGCGACTCCGCGCTGAACGTGATCCGGACCCGGCTCACCGACTGGTTCACCGCGTCACCCGGCAAGACCCAGCGCGTCTTCTACTACGACCGCAACTGGGGCACGCTGATCGGCTACCCCGCGTCGTACGCGTCCGACGAGGACCTCAACGACCACCACTTCCACTACGGCTATTTCGTCGCCGCGGCGGCCACGCTGGCGAAATTCGACCCCGCCTGGGCGACCGGCTCCCGGTACGGCGGCATGGTCGACCTGCTGATCCGCGACGCGAACAACTACGACCGCAGCGACACGCGCTTTCCGTACCTGCGGGACTTCGACATCTACGCGGGCCACGACTGGGCGTCCGGGCACGGTGCCTTCGGCGCGGGCAACAACCAAGAGTCCTCCTCGGAGGGGCAGAACTTCGCCAACGCGCTGATCCAGTGGGGGCAGGCGACCGGCAACACCGCGATCCGGGACGCCGGCATCTGGCTGCACACGACGCAGGCGGCCGCGATCAACGAGTACTGGTTCGACGTGCGCAACGAGAACTTCCCGTCGAACTGGGGTCACAACTACACGGCGATCGTGTGGGGCTCGGGCGGGGCGTACGCGACCTGGTTCTCCGGCGAGCACGAGATGGTGGTCGGGATCAACATGCTCCCGATGACCGGCGGCCAGCTCTACCTCGGCGAATACCCGGCGGCGGTGCGCAACACCTACGCGGAGATGGTGCGTAACAAGGGCGGCGAGCCGGTGGCCTGGCGCGACATGCTCTGGCAGTACCTCGCCCTCGGCGACCCGGACGCGGCCATGGCCAAGTGGCGCGCGGCCGGTTCGTACACGCCGGAGGAGGGGGAGAGCCGGGCGCACACGTTCCACTGGATCCGCAACCTCCAGGCGCTCGGTCAGGTCGACGCCTCCGTCGGCGCCAACCATCCGCTGGCCAAGGTGTTCAGCCGCAACGGGGCGAGGACGTATGTCGCCTCGAACATCACGAACACGGCGCTGACCGTGACGTTCACCGACGGGCGCACGCTGAGTGTGCCGGCGGGCAAGACGGTGGCCAGCGGTGCGACGAACTGGTCCGGTGGTAACGCGTCCGGCGGCGGCACGGTGCCCCCGGCGACTACGCCTCCCACCACTACGCCTCCCACCACTACGCCTCCCACTACGCCGCCGACCACTCCGCCCACTACCCGGCCGACGACGCCGCCCGCCACCACGCCGCCGACCACGACGCCGCCGGGGGCCACGACCTGGGCGCCGAACACGTCGTATGCGACCGGGGCCGTGGTGACCTACAACGGCACGCGGTACCGGTGCATCCAGGCGCACACCTCGCTGGTGGGCTGGGAGCCACCGGTCGTGCCGGCGCTGTGGGGAGCGATCTGACGCTCTGAGGTCCACGCTCCGGACGCCCTGGCCCTGATGGGCCAGGGCGTCCGTATTCGGGCTAATCACCCGCTCTTACCTCTTTTGGGCTACATAGTGAGGCGAGGGCGCATGATCCGTTGCCGAGTTCGCGCTCTGTTTCTCGTGGGGGATGAGCGCGGATGTCGGGGAATCGGGTACGCCGGGTCGTGGCTGGAGTGCTGGCCACGGGACTGATCGGATTGTCGACCCTGGTCGGTGTCACCGGGCCGGCGGCCGCGTTCACGGGTTCGCTGCCCGCCACCGCGATCTGGGTGACCTCGTTCGATGACTCGAAGATTCACCGGATCGCCCCGGACGGCACGGAGACAACGCTGGGCAGCAACACGTCGCCCCCGTACGGAGTCGCGGTCTCCGGCGACGGGTACGTGTATTCCAGCTCTCCGTCGACGAACGAGGTCATCCGGTATGCCCCGGACGGCAGTTCCGCCGGCGTCTCCTTCACGGGGCTCAACGTTCCCGTGGGGCTGGCGCTCGACAGCTCGGGCGCACTGTATGTCGCCGACGCGTCGAACAACCGGGTGGTGAAGCGGACAGCCGGTGGCACACAGTCCGTGGTCGGGTTCACCGGCCTGACGAATCCGCAGGCGGTGGCCGTCGCCCCGGACGGGACCGTGTACGTGATCGATTTCCCCAACGTGGGCCTCGGAAGGCTCTTCAAGCTGGCCGGCGGCGTTCAGGCGCTCGTCGCCAGCACCGGCATCGGCGCGCCTCAGGACATCGCGGTGGATGCGGCCGGGAATGTGTACGTGGCCGCGGCCGACTCGATGGTGGTTGAGAAATTCACGCCCGGCGGTGTGCGAACGAGCGTGGCGACCGGAGTCATGCCCTTCGGCGTAGCGGTGCACGACGGGGAGGTCTATATCAGCGACAGCTTGTCGGGTGACCTCCTGCGGGCCAATGGCGGTTCCAGCCCCGCGGTGCTGAGCAATGTCGGCAGCACCGGCATGCTGACCATGCGAACGGTGCCGGAGCCGCCGGCCACCGTGAGCGCGGTCGCCGGGAACACGACAGCGACGGTGTCCTGGTCCGGGGCGACCGGCAACGGCGGGCCGGCGATCAACTGGTACACGGTGACGTCCAGCCCGAGTGGCCTGCGGTGCACCTCGCCCGGCGGTTCCTCGTGCACCGTCACCGGGCTGACCAACGGGGTTCCGTACACGTTCAAGGTGACCGCCTCGAACACCGGCAACGACACCGGGCGGTCCGTCGACAGTGCCGCCTCGTCGGCGGTGACACCCTTCGCGGCGTTCGCGCCGTCGGCCCCGGCGATTCTGAACGTCAGCGCCGGTAATGGCTCGGCCGGCATCACCTTCGCGCCGGGCGGTGACGGCGGCAGTCCGGTGATCCGCTGGGAGCAGTCGACCGATGGCGAGACCAGCTGGTCCACACTCCCGGTCGTCGACAACAACAACGGCACCTTCGACGCGGTCGTCACCGGCCTGACCAACGACCTGCTCAACACGTTCTCGGTGCGGGCGGTCAACGCCGTGGGCGGCGGAACGCCCGATGTCGAGACCGTCACGCCGTTGCCGGACCTGCCTGGCCGGCCCGGGCAGCTCGTGGTCCAGCCCGGTGACCAGCAGGTCACCCTGGTGTTCGAACCGGCCTCCACCGGCGGCGGCACCCTCACCTACGAGACGTCGATCGACAACGGGACCAGCTGGGTTCCGCTGACGGTCAATCCCACCGGCGGCGGGGCGACGACGATCGAGGGCGTGGTCGGGTCGCTGGTCAACGGGGTGAACTACACGATCGCCGTCCGGGCGGTCAACAGCCTCAGCTTCGGGCTGGAGGCTGCCGACACGGTGGTGCCGGCGGGGCTGCCGGGCGCACCCACGTCGCTGGTGGCGTCGCGGGCGGATCAGGCCGCGCACCTGGTCTTCGAACCGCCGATGATCACCGGTGGGGTGCCGATCAGCAGCTACGAGTACTCCCTGAACGGCATCTCGTGGACCGGTGTGGCGACCACGCCGACGGGCGGTGGCGCCACGACGCTCGAGGCCGACGTCAGCCCGCTGACCAACGGCACGCAGTACTCGATCCAGCTGCGCGCCCGCAACAGCAGCGGCGCCGGGCCGGCCGCCACCGACACGGTGACTCCGGCGCGGGTGCCGGACCCGCCGACCGCGCTCACCGCCACCTCCGGGAACGCCCAGGCCGCCCTGCGGTTCGAGCCGCCGGCCTCGGACGGCGGGGACACGATCACCTCGTACGAGATCTCGCTCGACGGCACCAACTGGGCCACCCTGACGGCCACGCCGACCGGCGGCGGGGCCACCACGCTGGACGCCACGTCCGGCCCGCTGGTCAACGGGCAGGCGTACACGATCAGCGTTCGCGCCCGTAACGGTGTCGGGCCGAGCACCGCGGACACGGACACGGTCGTGCCCGCAACGGTTCCGGGCGCGCCGACCGCCCTGGACGCGGCGCCGGGCGACCAGTCCGCGAGCCTCGTCTTCGAGCCACCGGCCGGCAACGGCGGCGCGGCGATCACGTCGTACGAGGTGTCCACGAACGACGGCACGAACTGGACCACACTGCCGACGGCGCCGACCGGGGGTGGGGCCACCTCGCTGACCGGCACGGTCGGTTCGCTGACGAACGGGCAGGCGTACCTGATCCGGGTCCGCGCGGTGAACAGTGCCGGTCACGGAGCGCAGAGCGCGTCGGACACGGTCGTGCCCGTCGTCGTCCCGGCCGCGCCGACCGGTCTGGCCGCGCAGTCCGCGGTGAGCAGTGTGGTGCTCGTGTTCCAGCCGCCGGCCGATCCCGTGGGAGCGCCGGTGACCTCGTACGAGGTGTCCGCCGACGACGGCAACACGTGGGGTCCCCTGCCGACCGCGGCGACCGGTGGCGGCGCGACGACCCGTACCGGAACGGCGGGTTCGCTGGCGAACGGAACCACCTACACGGTGCGGGTGCGGGCGGTCAGCGCGGCTGGGCCCGGGGCGGCGAGCAACTCCGACACCGTCACCCCGCTGGGGCCGCCGGCCGCGCCCGGAGCGTTCACCGCCTCGGCGGCCGACCGGGCTGCCACCTTCTCGTTCCGGGCGCCGTCGAGCACCGGCGGCACGCCGATCACCGGGTACGAGGTGAGCAGGGACAACGGTGCCACCTGGACCACTGTCACCCCTACACCCGACGGCAACCTGCTCACCGGCCGGGTGGCCGGACTGACCAACGGGGTCGCCACCACGCTGCTCCTGCGCGCGAGCAACGCTGTCGGCGCCGGCCCGTCCGCGTCCACGACGATCACGCCCGCCGCGCCGCCCGGCCCGAGCCCCAGCCCCAGCGCGAGCCCGAGCGTCAGTCCCAGCCCGAGTGTGAGTCCCAGCCCGGCCGGGAGCCCGTCCCCGACCGCGCCGCCGAGCACCAGCCCGACCGCGAACCCGACCACCAGTCCCACCCGGCCGGCGCCGAGTCCGTCCGCCGGAGTTCCGGCGGCACCGACAGAGGTCGTCGCCGAGGCGGGCACCTCGTCCATCACGGTCTCCTGGACCCCGCCGGCCGATGCCAGGGGCGTCACCGGTTACCGGGCGATCGCCTCGCCGGGACCGGCCACCTGCTCCACCACGGGTACGAGCTGCGTGCTCGGTGCGCAGGCCGGCACCGCGTACACGGTCACCGTCGTCACCGAGGTCGCGGGCGGTGAGTCGGCCGCGTCCGGCCCGAGCCTGGAGGTCACCCCGCTGTCGCCGCCGCTGACCACCACGCCGCCGGACACCAGCGGATCGCTGACCACCGACGCGGGTGACGTCGACACCGTCGAAGCCGGCCAGGACCTGACCATCGTCGGTGAGGGCTTCGCCGCGCACTCGACGGTCACCGTGACGTTCTACTCCACGCCGATGGGCCTGGGCAGCGGTGTCGCGGACGCCGAGGGGGTCGTCAGCATCCCGGTCACCGTCCCGGCCGGTGCCACCGGTGACCACACGATCATCGCCAGCGGTGTCGACGCCGCCGGGCGGCCACTCTCGCTCAGCCTCGAGGTGAAGGCCGGTGCGGAGCCCGAGGACAGCGGACCCGACCTGCCCACCACCGGCATGTCGATCGTCTGGCTGCTTGTCGCCGGCGCCGCCATCACCCTGACCGGCATCGTGATGCGAGTGGTGACCACAACCCGGCGCCCCTAGCCGCCCGGCTGGGCGTGAGGGGTGCCTTTCGGCCCGTGAGACCCCGCTGAGTGCCAGCTGGGGGACTCGGCTGGGCGTGAGGGGTGCCTTTCGGGCCCAGAGGCCCCGCTGAGCGCCAGCTGGGGGACTCGGCTGGGCGTGAGGGGTGCCTTTCGGGCCCAGAGGCGCCGCTGAGTGCCAGCTGGAGTTTGGAGTTAGAGGATGGCGCGGAACTCGGGCCACGTGCCCCAGAAACGCTCGACCTCTTCGATGATCGGCTGCATCGTCGTCACGACGTCCCGCGGGACCGGTGTGCCGTCGTCCCAGCTGGGCGTACTGGGTAGGTAGTACAGGCCGCCACGCACACCTGGCTCGACACCCAGGGTGAGCACGTGGCCGTCAAGTTCGAACTGGCGGGCGAAGCGTCCGTGACCGCGCAGGATGGCGCCCGAGTGGTGTTGCGCCTCCTGGCGGTGCAGCTCCCGGACCGTCATGTTTCCTCCTTCAGAGGCGGGGTGTGACCCCGGCAACAGTGGATACGCCCGGGCAGCGTGGCCGGTTCACTCCAATTTCGGCCTCGAAAGGTCACGCACAGTTGCGAAACACCCGTTCGGGGGGCCGGGGTGGTGACCGGTTTGCCATAGTATGTTGTGCGACTTTCCGGGCTCGGAAGGACAGCGGTCTGGCGGTTCGCCGCCACGCCCCTGGTCGTCTGGCTCGTACTCACCCTGGCCGGTGCCACCGGCCTCTCCCTGCTGGAACGCAACGGGCGGGAGACCCTCGCCCAGCGGTTCGACCTGCGGGTGCAGCTGGTGGCGGAGTTCGTCACCAGTTACGTCACCGACCTCCTCGAGCGCGAGCGGGTGCAGGCCGAGGCGTTCCTCACCGAGCCGGTCGTCGACGAGCGGGATTTCCTCCGCTCGGTCAACGCGTTCGGCTATCCGGCTGCGCTGCTGCTCGACGAGCAGGGCGTGGTCCTGCACGTCGCGCCGACCAATCCGGGTCTGGTGGGGCGGCGCCTGGCCGACAACTACCCGCATCTGCGCGTGGCCGCCGTCGAGGGCCGCCCCGCGGTGTCACCAGTCGTCCCGTCGGCCGCCGAGGGGGTGCCGGTGGTCGGGTTCGCGGTGCCGTTCCAGACCCCGCAGGGGCGGCGGGTGTTCTCCGGCGCGGTGCAGATCAAGAAGAGCCCGCTCGGGTCGTACCTGGCGAGCGCGATCTCGATCGACGGGGTGCGGCTGCAACTGGTGGACGAGACCGGGGTGATCGTCGCGGCCAACCAGGACCACCCCGGTTCGCTGCCGATGCTCAACACGCAGGACGCCGACCTCGCCCACGCCCTGAGCCTCGCGGAACACGGCCGGTACGCGCACGCCGGCGAGAGCTGGCACTACGCGTCGCACACCATCCCGGGTACGCCGTGGCGGCTCTCCGCCGCCGTCGAGGAGGACGTGCTGTACGCGCCGGTCTCCGGCAACGAGATCGGCGGCCGGGCGGCTCTCGTCGCGGCCGCCGCGGTGGGACTGCTCGTGGTCGCCGTCGCCGGCCGGGCCCGGGGCAACCGCCGGGAGCTGCAGATCAGCGAGGAGCGCTTCCGCCGGGTGTTCGACAACTCCGCCAGCGGGATGATGCTGGCCGACCCGCAGGGCCGCATGCTGCGGGTGAACGTCGCGCTGTGCCAGATGCTGGGCCTCTCGGAGGAGAGCCTGCTCGGGCGTTTGTACACGACGTTCACCCATCCCGACGACCGGGAGCGGTGCGAGGCCGAGATCCGGGCCTGCCTGGAGGAGCGGAACGACGGCTTCACCGTCGAGAAGCGGTACCTGCACGCCGACGGATACACCGTGCTGGTCTCGGTGACCGCCATCCTGCTGCGCGACGAGCACCACCGCCCGCAGTATTTCGCGGTGCAGGCCACCGACGTCACCGCCCGCCGCAGCCTGGAGCGGGCCCGCGTGCAGCACGAGGCCGAGCTGGCCGAGCGCGCCGACCAGCTGCAGCAGGCCAACAACCAGATGGGCGACTTCATCGCGATGCTCACCCACGACGTGCGGCAGCCGCTGACCGGCGTGGTCAGCCGGGGGGAGATGCTCCTGGAGGGCTGGAAGGACATGGACGACGAGGTGAAGCAGCGGTACGTCCACCGGATGACGGCCGCCGGGCACCGCGCCGACCACATCGTCACCGAGATCCTCACGCTCGCCCAGCTGGACGCCGGTGCGATCGCCGCCCGCCCGGTGCGGCTGGACCTGCACGACGCTGTACGCCAGGCCGTCAACGCCTCCGAGACGGTGCTCACGGTGACCGCACCGGACGAGGCACTCGCCTTCGCCGACCCGGTCCACCTGCAGCTGATGCTCGGCAACCTGATCAGCAACGCCGTCAAGTACGGCAAGCCGCCGTTCGAGATCTCCGTGGTGCGCTTCCTGCGTACCGTCGAGATCCGGGTGAGCGATCACGGCGAGGGCGTACCGGAGGAGTTCGTGCCGCACCTGTTCGACAGGTTCACCCGGGCCGGCACCGGCATCGCCACCGCGAAGCCCGGCACCGGGCTGGGCCTGCACTTCGTCCGGCAGCTCGCCGACGCCAGCGGGATCGCCGTGAGTTACCTGCCGCGCGAGCCGCACGGTTCGGTGTTCGTGCTGACCGTCCCGGCCGGCCCGCCGCCGCCGCAGAACGGGCGCCGTGCCACCGGGGTTCCCCGGGACACGGCACCCGCCGTGGGTGGCCACTCCAGAAAGTAGGCCGCTCAGCTCTTGCTGAGGTACGCCTCCACAGCTTCGATGATCCGGGGCCGCAACTCCGCCGCCCGGATCACCGCGTCCACCGAGCCGACCTCAACCGCGCGCTGAATGCTGTGCACCCGGTCGAACTCGGCCGCCACCTCGCCCAGCTTCTCGGTACGCACCGACACCCGCAGCTCGTCGAGCTCCGCTGCCAGCGGGCCCCGGTCCGCGCCGGTCGCCGCCGCCACCCGTGCCTGGAGGTCCTTCACCCGCGGGTCGGCCGCGGTACGCGCGTTCACGTCGCCGGTGAACACCACCGCCGCCGCCGGGGCGCCACCGAGCACTGAGGCGAACGAGCCCTCGACGGCCAGCACTGTCATGTTCGGGTTCAGCACCTTGGAGAAGACCACGAACGCGCCACCGTGATAGCGGGAGATCACGCAGAACACGATCGGGCCCTGGAAGTTGACGATCGCACGGCCGATCTCGGCGCCGTACTCCAGCTGAAGTTTGCGCATCGACTCGGGGGAGCCGTCGAAGCCGGACAGGTTGGCCAGCACCACCAGCGGCCGGTTACCGCTGGCCGCGTTGATCGCGCGGGCCGCCTTCTTCGACGACTGCGGGAACAGCGTGCCGGCGGTGTAGGTGTCCGGTCCGTCGGTGGGCGGGAAGCCCCGCCGCGGCACAGACTTGGACTCGATGCCGAGCAGGCACACCGGGATGCCGCCGAGGTGCACGTCCTGCACCACAGCGGTGTCGGCGTCGGCCATACCGGCCCACCGTTCCAGCACCGCGTGGTCCTGGTCGGCGAGAGCGCGCATCACCGTACGGATGTCGAAGGGCTTCTTGCGGTCGGGGTTGGCCACCGGCGAGAAGATCTCGCCGACCGTGGTGAAGTCGCTGCCCTCCGCCTGGTGCGGGAAGCTCGAGACGTCACGGGTGACCGGGTCGGTCGTGGTGGTCCGGCGCGGCGTCAGCTCACCGGGTACGACGTACGTGTGGTCGTAGTGCGCCATCAGCACGTCCCGGGCGGCCATCAGGTTCGGCGCCCAGTACTGCGCCTGCCCGTTCGGCCCCATCACCCGGTCGTAGCCGCCGATGCCGAAGTTGTCCTCGGCCGACACACCGCCGGAGAAGTCGAGCGCCTGCTTGCCGGTCAGCACCATCGCCGAGTCCGGCATCATCACCAGGATGCCCTTGGTGTGCATCAGCATCGTGGCCTCGGCGTTCCAGTAGGGCTGGGCGCCGACGTTGATCCCCGCGACCACGATGTTGATCTCGCCGCCGGCCTGGGTGAACTCGACGATCCGCTTGAGCGCCGCGGCCACCCAGTCCATGTTCTCGGTGCCCGACTGCATGGAGATCCGGGCGCCGGAGGAGAGCGCGTACCACTCCAGCGGCACCCGCATCCGCTCGGCCAGATCCAGCGCGGCGATCACCCGGCGGCACTCCGGCTCGGAGAGCGCGCCGAGCGACTTCGTCGGGTCGCCGAGCAGCACCACCCGGACGATGCCCTCCGGGTTGCGCGAGGTCGGCGTGGTGATCACCCCGGCGACGAGCGCGGCGCTGTTGCGGCCCTTCGGCCGGTCCACCGGTACGAGCACGTGGTTGTCGTCCATGTCGTACTCGGCGAACTCACCGAGCAGACCGGTCAGCTCGTACGGGTAGACCGTGCTGCGCGCGCTGGCCCGCAGGACCTTCTGCCGGTAGCCGTCGATCGGCTCGATCGGCGCGTCCGACGGCGCACCGATGATCAGCTCGGTGCCACCGGTCACCTCGAACGTGATCCGCACAGCGATCTTGGTCAGCTCGCCGGTCTCCGGGTCGCGCCGGCGGGCGATGAACTCGATCTCCTCCAGCCCGGCACCCGCGGTGGTCGGCGCCACCCGCCGGGCGATCATCTCCATCTCGGCACGGGTCAGCGACACCGGCGGCCACACGTAGAGCACGATCCGGTTGGTCGGGAACCGCTTGTCCGAGGGCCGCTGCATCTGCGCGCGGCGGATCGAGTCGAGGCAGGTGGCGATGGTGTCCTCGGTGGTCGGCAGGGCCACCAGGCGGCCGTCGTGGTCACGCAGCTCGGTCAGGTCGCGCACCTGGGCGAACGCGACGAGCCGGTCGTCGGCCGGGTTCTCCCGCGCCACGCACTGGAACAGGTAGATCTCCTCGTCCGCCGACGGCAGCCGGGTGAGGTCGAACTTGCGCAGCCGCTCCAGCTGCATCCGCTGGGCGATGTACGGGTGCAGGCCGCGGATCAGCCGCTCCTCGGTCAGCCCGGTGCTGGACGGGCGGAACGTGAAGTGGTGGTGCATCACGGCACCGCTGCGGCCGGCCACCGTGGTGGTGACCCGCCGGATCCGGGCCGGCAGCGACCGGGCGGTGACCACCTCGAGCAGCGCGGCGGCCATCTCGTCCGGGTCGGCCGGCTGGCCCTCCCAGGCGAGGTAGACGTCGGCGTCGACGGCGGTACCGTCGCCGGCCAGCTCGGCGATGCCGTCCAGCGCCCCGCGCAGGCCGTCGAAGCTCACCGCTGCCGAGACCACCTGCGACCCGGCCCGGTCGGCGATCACGAACGACGAGCCGGCGGCCTCGGCGGTACGGACCGCGGTCAGGTCCTTGTTGCCGTAGTACCGCCGGGTCAGGACCTCCAGCAGGACCGAGTTGTCGAGGTTGTCGCGCAGCAGCCGCTGGCCGAGGAGCCGGACCAGGGGCTCGGTGCTGCGGACCATCTCGTCGACCCGGCCGGCGCGGTCCGCCGAGGCCGGGTTCTCGTCGAGGTGGCGCAGGTGCTTGCGGATCTCGGCGTACACCCGGGCCCGGTTGCGGCGCAGCAGCGGCTGGCCGAACCAGGTGAACACCACGCCGCGGGCGAGGTCGGCGACCGCCGGGAACCGCACCTGGGTGGCGGCGATCAGCCGTTCCAGGGCGAGACCGGCGGGCTCGCGCAGGGCCTCGTCCGGCGGCGGCTCCCGCAGCCAGGACCGCAGCAGGGTGGCGATCACCGAGGCCTCGGTGGCGGCGCGCTGCTGGGCCAGGAAGATCCGGAACACCGCGGCGTCGAGGGCGGCGGTGCGCTCCAGGTCCTTGACCCCGTAGTGGCCGAGCGCCTTGCTCAGCCGGGACTGGAAGGTCTGCGGCAGGCCGGCCCGCTCGACGTCCAGGCTCTGCAGGTAGGTGTGGAAGTACTCGCGGGCGCTGTAGGCGTGGCCGTCGTCCTCGTTGGCCTGCCGGTTGCGGCTCAGCTCGGCCAGGTCGGCGAAGACCTCGACCAGCCCGACCTCACCGGCGAGCGGGCGGTGGCCCTCGCCGGTGGCCGTGCCGCGGGCGGTGAGGTACTCCTCGAGCACGCGTTTCTCGTCGTGCGGGTCCACGTCGAAACCGAGCAGCAGGCCGCGCAGGTCCTCCTGGCCGCGGGTGGCGCGGTGCCGCGCCGACCTCGCCGGTGGCTCGGCGGGAAGGTCCAGGGCGAAGGCGCCGGTGTCGGCAGCCGCCTCCTCGTCGCCGCCGAGCGGCTCCAGGCGCAGCAGCGGGGTGCCTGCGTCGACCTTGGCACCGACCGAGACCAGGCATTCCTTCAGCCTTGCGCGGAAGGGCGCGCGCAGCACCGCCTCCATCTTCATGGCTTCGAGTACGAGAACCGGAGCGCCCGCCTCGACCTCCGCACCCGCTTCGAGGGGTGTGGCGACCACCAGCGCCGGCATCGGGGAGCGCAGCACGCCACCCTCGTCGCGGCTGACCCGGTGCGTGACGCCGTCCACCTCGACCAGGTGGATGGCACCGTGCGTGCCGGTCAGCAGCCGGTGCCGGGCGCCGTTCACCACGATCCGGCCGCTGTGCTCGTCGAACCGCTCCAGTTCGACGTCGGCCGTCCGGACGTCGGCGCCGGCCTCGATGCCGACCCGGAAGCGGTGCGCGCCGACCCGGGCCACCCGGACCCGGTAGGTCGCGCCGCGCAGCTTCAGGTCGGCCGGCCGGCCGCTCTCGTGCCGGACCTGGGGGCGCCCGCCGAACGCGGTGGAGAGCAGGCGCTGCTGCTCGCCGCGCTCCTCCTCCTCGTACGCCTCGATCGCGGCGGCGGCCAGGGCGACGGCGGAGTGCCGGTGCGACACCAGGCGGCCCTCGCCGCGGACCCGGTCGATCCAGCCGGTGTCGGCGCTGCCGTCGATCACCTCGGGCTGGTCCAGCAGGTCGAGGATGAAGCTCTTGTTGGTCGCGCCGCCCTCGATGATGACTGTCGTCTCCGAGACGGCCCGGCGCAGGCGGCTCAGCGCCTCGTCGCGGTCCTTCCCGTACGCGATGATCTTCGCGATCATCGAGTCGAAGTCGCCCGGGATGCTGTCGCCCTCGCTGACGCCGGTGTCCACCCGGATGCCGGGTCCCGCCGGGAAGTCGAGCCGCGCGATCCGGCCCGGGGACGGCGCGAAGTCGCGGTCCGGGTCCTCGGCGTTCAGCCGCGCCTCGATGGCGTGGCCGCGCTCCACCGGCGGGGTGCCCTCCAGCCGCCCGCCCGACGCCACATGCAGCTGCGCCTTGACCAGGTCGAAACCGTTCGTCGACTCGGTGATCGGGTGCTCCACCTGCAGGCGGGTGTTCACCTCCAGGAAGGCGAGCAGGTCGTCGCCCGGGTGGTAGAGGAACTCGACGGTCGCCGCGCCGCGGTAACCGACCGCGACGGCCAGCCGCTCGGCCGACGCCTTCAGCTCCAGCACCCGCTCGGGCGGGAGCACCGGCGACGCCGACTCCTCGATCACCTTCTGGTTGCGCCGCTGCACCGAGCAGTCGCGGACGCCGATCGCCCACGCGGTGCCCTCGCCGTCGGCGATCACCTGGACCTCGACGTGGCGGGCGCCGGTGACCAGGCGCTCCAGGAAGACCACGCCGCTGCCGAAGGCCCGCGCGGCCTCCTGGCTGGTCCGCTCGTACGCGTCGCTGAGCTGGTCACGGTCGCGGACCAGCCGGATGCCGCGCCCGCCGCCGCCGGCGGTCGCCTTGAGCATCAGTGGGTACCCGATCCGGTCGGCGGCCTCGATCGCCGCCTCCAGGGTCTCGACCGGCCCGCGGCTCCACGGCGCGACGGGGACGCCGACCTCCTCGGCGATCAGCTTCGCGCCGATCTTGTCGCCGAGCTTGCGCATGGCGTCCGGGCTCGGCCCGACGAAGGTGACACCGATCCGCTCGCACAGCTCGGCGAACGCCGGATCCTCGGCGACGAAGCCCCAGCCGACCCACGCGGCGTCGGCGCCGGTCTCCACCAGCGCGTGCTCCAGCACCTTCAGGTCGAGGTACGGCCGGGCGGCCGCGGCCCCCAGCTCGTACGCGCGGTCCGCCTCGCGAACGAAAGTCGCTGTACGGTCCACGTCGGTGTACAGCGCGACGGTCTCGATCGGTTGCCCGATCTCCGCGGCCAGTTCACGGACGGCGTGGATGAGCCGCATCGCGGCCTCACCACGGTTGACGATGGCGATTCGACTGAACACTCGTTTGGGCCCCTGCCTCGGCAAACCTACGCCAGGAGACTACAACTGCCGTTCCGGCGAAATGCCGCCCGGCGGTACTGCCCGGTAACTTTGACCTGCGGGTTCACCTGTTCCGGGCGCTGTTGCATAGGGTCGGGGCATGCTTGCTGCTGACCGGCCGGTCATCGTCGCGCCGATGGCCGGGGGCCCGTCGACACCCGCCCTGGTCACGGCGGCGGCCGCGGCGGGAGCGCTCGGGTTCCTGGCGGCCGGTTACAAGACACCGGGTGCGGTGGAGGACGAGGTGCGCCAGGTCGGCGGCGTGCCGTACGGGCTGAACATCTTCGTCCCGGTGGCCGCACCGGCCGACCCGCGGCCGCTGCACGAGTACCGGCGGCGGCTCGAACCCGAGGCCCGGCGGTACGGCGTGGAGCTTCCCGCGCTGCGCCTGGACGACGACGATCACTATCCGGCGAAGGTCGAGCTGGCTGTCTCGTACGCGATCCCGGTCGTCAGCTTCACCTTCGGCGTGCCGGACCCGGCCGTCGTGCGTGCCCTGCGTGCTGCCGGTTCGATGGTGTTGATCACAGTGACCTCGGCCGGTGAGGCCCGCCGCGCCGTGGCCGCCGGGCCGGACGCGCTGATCGCCCAGGCCGGGACGGCGGGCGGGCACTCCGCGACCACCGGCCCGCACGCCTATCGCGGCACGAGCGTGGCCTCGGAGGTGCTCGCCGAGGTGCGGGCGGTCACCGGGCTGCCGGTCGTCGCGGCCGGTGGCACCGCCTCGGCGGAGGACGTCGGAAGGCTGCTGGCGGCGGGTGCGGTGGCCGTCCAGTGCGGAACGGCGCTGCTGCTCGCGGACGAGGCGGGGACCCGGCCGGTGCAGCGGGCGGCGATGCGGTCGGGCGAGTTCCGGGAGACCGTCGTGACGCGGGCCTTCACCGGGCAGCCGGCGCGGGCACTGCGGAACCGGTTCACCGACACCTACGCGGACGCGCCGGTGGGCTATCCGGCGGTCCATCATCTGACAGCGCCGATCCGGGCCGCCGCGGCCGCCCGCGGTGACGCCGGAGCGATCAACCTGTGGGCCGGCACCGGGTTCGCCGCGGCCCGGCCCGCGCCGGTCGCCGACCTGATCGCCGGCCTCACGCCGTGACCCTGCCCGCTGTCAGGGGTGCGCCGTTTCGCGGCGCAGGTGGGCGCGTTCGCGGCGCCGTTCCAGGGCGGCGCGGTCCGGCCGCAGACGCTTGGCAGCACGCAGGGCGGTGGCCCGGCCGGGCGGGCAGGCGCCGGTCAGTGCGGTGAAGAGTTCCTGCAATCGGTACGCCCGGACGGCCGAATAACCGACGACCGGACGCGCACACCCGAGCGTGGCGGCGAGGCGCGCCTTCCGGTCCTCCAGAATCTCCAGAAGGTGCTGCTCCTGCGCCTCGGACGGCAGGTTCGGCCCGTGCTCCCAGTCGCCCGGCGCGATCAGGTCGACCTGGTTGACGCCGAAGACCAGCCGGTCCCGGTGCGGGGCCAGCTCACGCAGGTACGCCTGGTCGAGCGCGAGACCCCGGTTGCGGGCCGTCAGCACCCAGAGGATCACGTCGCAGGAGGGGAGGCGCTCGGCGTACTCCCGCAGGTAGCCGGGATCGTGGCGGGCGTCCTCGCCGAGACCGGGCGCGTCGAGCACCCGGATCGGGGTGGTGCCGGCGAGCAGGTCGGCGCTGCGGAACCCGCGGGTGCCGGCAGTGGTGTGGCTGACCGGCAGGGCGGTGCCGAACAGGGCGTTCACCGTGCTCGACTTGCCGGTGCCGGAGACACCGACGACGCCGACGGTGGGTGGACTTGGCATGCCCCACCGTCGCCGGATCCGCGCCGCGACGGCAGTGCGGGGGTGCACTGGTCAGCACCGCCTGTTCAGCACCGCCTGTTCAGCACCGCCTGGTCAGGGGCCGTCGCAGGTGATGTCCGCACCGGAGGTTTTGACGACCTTGCGGGAGGCGAGCCGTTTGCCGGCACCGGCGAGCGCGTTGAACGCGGCGTCGCTGCCGCCGGAGTCCGCGGCCTTGACGTCGTCGAGATCCACCGCGATCAGGGTGACCTGGTACGCCTGGCCCGGCTCGCCGCCGAAGAACTGGTGGCCGCGCCAGGAGCCCAGGTTCTCCGGTTCGGGATAGCCGAAGACGGTCTCGACGTACTCGTTGCTGTCGCCGTTGTCGAGGTTGCGCATGGCGAGGATGAGCGTCTCGCCGGCGGCGAGTCTCGCCGTACCGGAGAAGTAGGAGCAGTTCACCACCCTGCTGTTGGCGGCGGGCGAGGAGATCGTGCCGCTGGACGTGGTGATCGGGGCCACGGTGTTCGCGGTCTTCAGCGTGGGGAGTGCCGTCACGGTCGTACCCGGGCGGGCCTGCTTCGCCGGTGGGGTGCTTGTGGTGACCGGGCCGGGGGCGGCGGGGTCCTGCGCGATCGGCACGCCCGCGGAGGCGGCCAGGCTTCCGCCGGCGGCGGGGCTGCCGGGCGGCGTGCCGGGTGCCAGGCTGCCTGTGCCGGTGGCTGTGGTGACGGCGGGACCGGTGGCTACGTCCGGCAGGGTCGCGGAGCGGCTTCCGGTGGTCTTCCACGGCGCCGCGTAGGCCATTGCGCCGGCCAGGACGAGAGCGGCGGTGGTTCCGGCCGCTACCAGCGGCCATCGGCGGCGTGCGGGGCCTGATGCGGGTTCGGCGGGCTCAATGGCTTCGACGGGCTTGGTGGCCGCGGCTTCGGTGGCCAGCGCGGCGAGCCGCTCGGCCCAGGCGGGTCCGTCGGCGGGCCGGTCGGCCGGGTCGGAGCGCAGCATCGTGAGCAGGTGCGCGGCGAAGGCGTCCGGGCGGGCGACGCCGGCGACCCGGGCCACCGCCTGGACCTTCGGCGCGATCAGGTCGGCCAGGGCCGCTCCGGCGGGCGGCGGATCCTCGCCGAGCAGGCAGAAGACAGCCAGGGCGCCGAGGGCGTACAGGTCGCCGGTGGCCTCGCGGGCGCGATGTGGGTTCCGCAAGATCTCCGGGGCCGTGTACGCCGGCGTGTGCATGCCCTGGACGTCGAACCCGTCGTCCAGGGTGCGCATCCCGCCGACGTCGATCAGCACGACGCCCCGGGCCGCGTGCACGATGCAGTTGGTCGGCTTCACGTCGCGGTGCAGGCTCGGGTTGCCCGCCGAGCGGCTGGCGGTGTGGATCGAGGCGAGGCCCTCGGCGACCTCCCGGACGTACCGCATGCGCTGAGCGAGGGTGGCCGCGGTGGCCGGGGCACCACCGGCCAGATCGGCGAGCGTGGGCCCCTCGACCCACTCCATCACGACGTACGGGACCGGCGGCCCGGCGTCCGGCTCGCCCCGCCGGTGCGGTGGCGCGCCGACGAACACCTCGGTCAGCCACACCACCCGCTCCAGGTGCAGGTGCTGGAGCAGCACCGTACGGTCGCGCCAGCGCTGCAGCGTCTCCGGCGCCGGCCAGTCCGCACCGGCGCCGTCCGGCCGGTTCAGCGCCTTGACCGCGAGCGGCACCGCGGTGTGCAGTTTCCCCTGATACCTGGCCCGCCAGGTGATGCCCTCCCCGCCGCGCAGCCCCTCACCGACCAGCTCGAAGCGGTCCGGCGCGTCCGGCGGCCCGGCGAACAGCCCGTTGGGCCGCGGCGCGGGCAGCACCGCCGGCCCCTCGGTGGCCGGTCCGGTCAGCTCTCCGGCGGTCACTCGCCCTCCTCCAGATCGGCCGGGCCCACCCAGCCGTTCCACAGCGCACACCGGGCCAGCGGCAGCCGGAAGTCCTCGGCCGTTGCCTGCTCACCGACCAGGCCCGGTACGCCGTACCCGGTCAGGCTCTCCCGGATCCCCTTGAGCACGTTGCGGACGTAGTGCGGATTGAGGCCGAGGCGCTCGCCGATCTCCGCGTAGGTCGCCGGCCGGGCGGACGGCCCGGACGACACCATCAGCGGGCGGCACAGCTCGACCATCACCCGGTGCTGCGCCGCGGAGAACCGCCCAGGTCCGGTGAACGTGTCCCCGGACCGGGTCATCCCGTCCTCACCGGCGGCCGCGTCCTCGCTGGCTGCGTTCTCACCGGCTCTCGCGGCCGGGCTGTCGACCCGTACGGTCACGTCGCCGCGACTGCCCGCCAGCACGATCTCGAACCGCGGGTGCGGCAGCGAGGTGGCGGCTCCGGGCACCACGACCTGGTCCTCGCCGGCCGGCGGCCGCAACACGAACGGCTTGGTGCCCGAGGTGTTGCGCACGAGCACGCCGTCACCGAGCACGTCCACCGACGCCGCCCGCCGGGACAGATGACCGTCGTCCGGCAGCCGCACCGTGCATGAACTGCTCCGCCCGACGGTGAGCCGCTCACCCACACCCAGCGTCCACCGCCGGCCGTCGTAGCTGACGGTCGCCGCGATGCCTTCCATGCACCACCCCGTTGTCGCTGACCGGTCACCCGATCACGGGCACCGACCGACTAGTTAGCAGCATCGCGCCCGTGATCACCAGGGCCCGGGCGGTTATCCGGCACGTCCGTACCGCGTTCGTGCCTCTTCGTCCCACCGGGTGACAACCAGACAGCCCGCCCCACCGGCCCACATCGCCCCCCACCCCACCTCCCCGGCCCGCCCCCGCCCCGCCGCCGCCCCGCCGCACCCTGCCG
>NZ_JBHTDO010000009.1:0-7806 GCF_042666575.1 Actinoplanes sp. GCM10030250
AACTCTCCAATAAAAACCTTTGGAAAAGCGCTCCTGACAACAAACAAAATGTTGCCAAAGGAATCCCTAACCCATCCGAAGACAGGCCGGGGTATTGCCATAAATGGCACTGGCTTATCAAGCACCCTGTTGAGTTCTCAAAGAACAACCACACACCATCAAACGATCCGCATTTCGCGGCCCGCCCTCCGGGGCACTCGCTCTACTTTACCCGCCGTTTCCGTCTCGTCAAATTCAGGTTTCGCAACCCGAATTCCCCGACCCGAAAACTGTCCAGGCACCCCACAAAACCTCGCGATTCACGATCGCGTGATCAAGAGAAGGGTTTCCGTCAGGACGGCCGGCCCGAGCCCCTCGCGGGTCTCGCACGCTCGCCCGTCTCCCTGGCGGCTCGGACAACACTACCCGCCCCCTCCTGCCGTGCCAAGTCGGGTCCGCGGCGACCCGGGTCACATCCACCCGGCGAGTGAAAGAGCGCAGGTGAAGAAGCGGGTGAGGGGAAGCGGGGAGGAAGCCAGGGGAAGGGAAAGGCGCAACCACCCACTTCAGCCCGGCGGGCGCGCCGCGGCCCCGACCCGGCAGGTGATCGCGTGGCACGGCGGGACTCTTCGTGTGTCGTACAAGAAAAGTAGTAAGGGTGAGGGAACCACCCAGGCCTCGGCAGGGACGGTTGCGGGTGGAGGGACCGCGGGCATCGCATTGGCGGTGGGGGGATATAACCAGCGCATGCGGACTGATGAGCTCGCCGACCTCGTGAGTGAGGTACCGGGCACCGAGGTGACCTACGGGCCGGGGCTGGTCACGGTGCACGTCCCGGCGATCGGTGACACGGTCCGGATCGCCTTCCGGGATGTGATCGAGGCCTACGAGGTGGCGGTGCCGACCGGGGCGCCCGCCGTGCAGATCGACCTGAAGCGCAAGCGTGAGGTGCTGCCGTTGATCGTGACGGTGGACGACGTGGTGTTCACGCCCGCCTACGCGGACGACATGGTGGATCCGGAGGACGAGCTGCTGGTGCCGGCCATGCCGGGCCTGGTGTCGTATTCGGAGATGCACCGGGACGTGCGGATGCTGGGGCGCGCGGTCGACGACCCGGATGTGGAGCTGGACCCGGAGATGCTGGCGGCGACGCTGCTGGCGCACCGCTGTTTCATGGCGGGGGCGATCCGGGTGGGCCTGTGGCCGGTGCGGGTGGCGGCGTGGTGGGAGTACACGTCGGCGTGGGCGGTCAAGGCGTCGGTGCCGCTGGCGCGGTTCCGGGCGGACGAGCGGTGGGATCAGCTGATGTCGGATGTGGCGGAGGCGCGGAGGCAGTCGGTTCCGGCAGAGACGTAAGAGGTTCCGGCAGAGACGTAAGAGGCGGAGGCGTAAGAGGCGTAGGCGTAAGAGGCGTAGCCGTGAGGTCGGGGCGCGGGACCTGGATCGCGCAGAGCAGGGCTCCGGCGAGGGCGGCCGCGTACAACAGCAGCACTGTCACGTAGGGCGAGTTTCCGCTGGACCAGGTCAGGACAGCTCCGCCCACCGCGGATCCCAGGCTGCCGCCGACCGTACGCATGACGGTGTTGACCGCAGCCGACACCCCGGTCTGCTCGCTCGGAACGGCCTCGACCACGAGCGCGCCCACCGCCGCGAAGGCCAGCCCGATGCCGGCGCCCATGACCAGGATGCCGATGCAGATCTGCGGCAGGCTGTCGTGCCAGATCGCCAGCCCCAGATAGGACAGCCCGGCCGCCGCGATGCCCACAGCCAGAGCGGCACGCGGCCCCTGCCGGGCGGTGAGGCGCCGGTGCACCGGCATGACCAGCAGGTTCCCCACGGCGGTCGGCAGCATCACCAGGCCGACGACGGTCGGACCGGCGGCGAAGCGGTCGGCGACCATCAGCGGGATGACCATCCACGAGCCGAACATGCCGAAGCCGAGGAGGAACGTCGCGGCGTTGGTGGCGCGGACCGTGGGCAGGGCGAGGGTGCGCAGATCGACAAGGGGTTGCTCGGCCCGGCGCTGGGCTCGCCACCAGAGCACGGCGAGCAGGACCGCAGCCGGGACGGGATAGATGGAGCCGGTGCTGATGGCGAGCAGGAGCAGGCCCAGCCAGGTGGCGAGGAGGGCGGCGCCGGACCAGTCGACCTTGGCATTTCGCGACGCGCGCCTGCCGGGCGGCAGCAGCAGGAGCACCGGGATCATCGCCAGGGCGGAGACGATCGCAGGGATCAGAAACAGCCAGCGGGACGACAGAATCTCGAGGATCGGCCCGGCTGTGATGGTTCCGGCGGCGCCGCCGACGCTCATCACGGTGGAGATCGTGACGAACGCGCGGGGGCGGCGCAGCGCCGGTAGGTGATCACGGACCAGGGCGAAGCAGAGCGGGAAGACAGCGCCGCCGATACCCTGGATGACCCGGCCGGCGACCATGACCGGCAGCGTGTCGGCTGCCGCGGAGGTGAGGGCGCCGATGCTCATCGCGGTCAGAGCTGCGAGAAGGACGCGGCGCTTGCCGTGGACGTCGGCGAGGCGGCCCAGGATCGGTGTGGAGATGGAGGCGCTGAGCAGGAAGGCGGTCAGCAGCCAGGCGGCACCGGCGGGGGTGGTGCCCAGCTCGCGCTGGAACACCCCGAGGGCGGGCACCACCAGCGACTGCAACACCGAGTAGGCGGCGGTGGCCAGGCAGAGGCCACCCAGGATGGCGGGGGCGCGCCGATCAATCTCGGCCATGTGGGGCTCCAGCTTGTTTCACAAACCATGGGGGTACGGCCGAAGCGCCCACCCCGGCGGCGGTTTCAGCGCCGCCACCGGGGCTTGATGGCGGTCGTGTCACGAATGCTGGACCACGGCTTCGCGGTCGGCGACCGTATTACGGTTGGCCGGCCGGGGCAGGCCGTAGTGCTCCCGCAGGGTACGGCCGCTGTACTCGGTGCGGAACCGGCCGCGCTCCTGGAGGATCGGTACCACCTGGTCGACGAACGCGGCGAGCCCGGACGGCAACACCGGCGGCATGATGTTGAAGCCGTCGGCGGCGCCCGCCTCGTACCAGGCCTCGATCTTGTCGGCGACCTGCACGGCGGTGCCGGTGAAGGTGAGGTGGCCGCGACCGCCGCCGAGCCGGCCGATCAGCTCGCGGACGGTGAGGTTCTCGCGGCGGCCGAGGTTGACGACCAGGGTGCGGCGGCTCTTGGCGCCCTCGATCTGCTCCTCCTCCGGCAGGTCGGCGGGCAGTTGCTCGTCGAGATGGAGAACGCCGGCGTCCACCCCGAGCAGACCGGCCAGCTGGGCCAGGGCGTATTCGGGACGGATGAGCCGCTCCAGCTCGCGTTCGATGTCGCGCGCCTCGGCCGGTGTCGCGCCGATGATCGGCACGATGCCCGGCAGGATCTTGATGTGGTCGGGGTCGCGGCCGTGCTCGGCGGTCCGGCGCTTCAGGTCGTCGTAGAACTCCTGTGCGTCGGCGAGCGTCTGGTGCGCGGTGAAGACGGCCTCGGCGTACTTCGCGGCGAAGTTGCGGCCGTTCTCCGACGATCCGGCCTGGACCAGCACCGGGCGCCCCTGCGCGGACCGCGGCACGTTGAGCGCCCCGGCCACCGAGTAGAACCGGCCCCGGTGCTCCGGCGGGTAGATCTTCCGGTCGTCGCCCCACACCCCGGTGTCCTTGTCGGCGACGATGACCTCGTCGTCCCAGGAGTCCCAGAGCTTCAGCGACACGTCCACGAACTCGGCGGCACGCTCGTAACGTTCCTTGTGCGCCGGCAGGTGGTCGAGGTTGAAGTTGCGGGCCGCGTCCAGCCCGGCGGTGGTGACGATGTTCCAGCCGGCCCGGCCCCCGCTGACGATGTCCAGCGAGGCGAACCGGCGGGCCAGGTTGTACGGCTCGTTGTACGTCGTCGACGCGGTGGCGATCAGCCCGATGTGCGACGTCGCCCCGGCCAGCGCGGTGAGCAGCACAGTCGGTTCGAGCACCCCGGACGGGCGGCGCCCCACCTGGTCCCAGAGGACCGGGCCGTCGGCGAGGAAGACCGAGTCGAGTCTGCCCCGTTCGGCGATCTGCGCGAGCCTCTTGAAGTGCTCGACGTCGAGGTCGGCACGCGGGTTGCTCTCCGGGAGACGCCAGGCCGCCTCGTGGTGGCCGACGCTCATCAGGAACGCGTTGAGGTGCAGGTGACCGGGACGGCTCATCACTGCACCTGCGGGGTGTAGTGGGTGGCCTCGTCGCCCTCGAGGATGTAGCTCTTGGTGCCGTCGAGGCTGACCGGCACGTCGCCGGCGACGGTGACGCGGTGCAGCTTGCGGGCCAGGTCGCCGTAGTCGTCGGCGGCGTAGTGCTGGGTGCTCCGGTTGTCCCAGACCACGATGTCGCCGACCTGCCACTTGTGGCGCAGCGTGTTCTCCGGCCGGGTGACGTAGTGCTGCAGCAGCCGCAGGATGTCCCGGGACTCGGTCTTGGACAGGCCGAGGATGCCGGTGACGAAGTTGCCGATGAACAGGTTCGGCTTACCCGAGTCCGGGTTGACGCGGACCACCGGGTGCGCCGTGCGGTAACGGGTGGAGACGAAGACCTTGTGGTACTCGTCGACCTCCTTCGAGCGGAACTGCGGGTGCTCGGCGTAGTCGTAGGCGTTGGAGTGCTCGGCCCAGGCCCGGTCGGCGAGCAGGCGCAGGTGCTCCGGCAGGTCGCTGTAGGCGGCAGCGGTGTTGGAGAAGAGGGTGTCGCCGCCGTACGGCGGGATGACCAGGCTGCGCAGCGTGGTGGCCTTGGGCGGGGCGACGACGAACGTGACGTCGGTGTGCCAGGCGTTGGCGCGGGCGCCCTCACCGCCGGCGACCTCGAGGACGCTGGCCTGACCGTCGACGGACGGGACGGTCGGGTGCGCCAGGGTCAGCTCGCCGAAGAGCGACGCGAAACGCTGGTGCTGCGCGTCGTCGAGATGCTGGCCGCGGAAGACGAGCACCTTGTGCTCGACCAGGGCGCCGTGGATCTCCTTGGCGGCGCCCTCGTCGATCTCCTGCTTCAGGTCGACACCGGTGATCTCGGCGCCGATGCGGCCGCCGATGCGGGTGACGTCGATGCTCATGTCGGAAATCCCTTCTAGTTGGTGCGCCACGTCGAGAAGCGACGCTCGGTGGCGATCAGGAGCTGGTTGACGACGAGGCCGATGGCGGAGATCGTGATGATCCCGGCGTACATGTCGGCGACGGCGAAGTTGTACTGGGCGTAGTTGATGAGGTATCCGAGGCCCGCCTTCGCGCCGACCATCTCGGCGGCGATCAGGATCAGGATCGAGGCGGCGCCGGCCAGGCGGATGCCGGTGAAGATCGTCGGTACGGCCGCCGGCAGCACCACCTTCTGGAAGAGCCGGACCGGCCCCAGCCCGAGCGAGCGGGCCGACTTGATCAGCAGGGGGTCGACGGTGCGTACGCCGCTGACCGTGTTGAGCAGGATCGGCCACGTGCAGCCGTACAGGATGATCGCGACCTTGGACGTCTCACCCAGGCCGAGGATCAGCACGAAGACCGGCAGGATGGCGAGCGCCGCGGTGTTGCGGAACACCTCGAGCAGCGGGTTGAGCAGGTTCGCCACCGGCGTGTACCAGCCGATCAGCAGCCCGAGCGGCACCGCGATCAGCACCGCCAGCCCGAACCCGGCCGCCGACCGGCCCAGGCTCGCCGCGGTGTGGCTCCACAGCTCGCCGGAGACCAGCAGGTCCCACCAGGCGGAGAGCACCTCGGACAGCGGCGGCAGGAACACCGCGTCGACAACACCGAGCCGCGGGAACACCTCCCAGATCACGGCGAGCGCGGCGATCGCGGCGGTCCGGGTGAGCACCGCGCCGGTGAAGCGGGCGGCACGGCGCACCGGGATACCGAGCGGCCGGCGCGCCGGAAGCGCGCGTGCGGTGGTGACGCTAGACATGGGTGCCCTCCAGCTCCTCGCTGCGGGCGCGGTTGACCTCGTCGCGCAGCAGCGTCCAGATCTCGTGGCGGTAGTGGGCGAACTGCGGATCCGACCGCAGGTCCTCGGTGGCCGAGCGGGCGGTGAGCGGGATGTCGACGATCTCCTTGATCCGGCCGGGCCGGGACGTCATCACCGCCACCCGCTGGCCGAGGTAGACGGCCTCCTCGATGCCGTGGGTGATGAAGACGACCGTCTTGCCGGTCTTCTCCCAGATCCGCAGCAGCTCGTCCTGCAGGCCGTCGCGGGTCTGCGCGTCGAGGGCGGCGAACGGCTCGTCCATCAGCAGCACGTCCGGGTCGAAGGCGAGGCTGCGGGCGATCGCCACCCGCTGTTTCATGCCGCCGGAGAGCTCGTGCGGGTAGCGGTCCTGGAAGCCGTGCAGGCCGACCAGTTCGAGGTATTCGCGGGCACGCCCGGCCCGTTGCCTGCGCGGCACGTTTTTGGCCTCGAGACCGAACTCGACGTTGCCCTGCGCGGTCCGCCACGGCAGCAGCGCATATTGCTGGAAGACGATGCCGCGGTCCAGGCCGGGACCGGTGACCGGCTTGCCGTCGACCAGGATCCGGCCGCTGGTGGGCTCGGCCAGGCCGCCGAGCAGGTCGAGCAGTGTGGATTTGCCGCAGCCGCTGGGGCCGACGATGACGAGGAACTCGCCCGTGCGTACCTCGAGATTGATGTTCTGCAGGGCGGTTACCGTCGTCCCCCGGGCGGTGAAGGACTTGGTGATGTTCTCGAAGGAGATCACTGAGTCACCCCGTTGTAGTCGTTGGAGTAGAGGTCGGCCGGCTTGAGGTCGTCCTTCTTCAGCTCGCCGGTGCTGTTCAGCCAGTCGATCCAGACGCTGAAGTCGCTGTCCGCGATGACGCCGCCCTTGCTGGTCACGCCGTAGCTCTTCCAGAACTTGAGAGCGCTGGTGTCCTCGTTACGGGCGCGGCTCTTGATGATCTCGGTGAACTTCGCGATGACGGTTTCGCGCGGCTCGGTCTTGGACCACTCGATCGCCTTGGCCACACCGGTGATGAAGGTGCGCGCTGTGTCCGGGTTCTTCTTGAGGAAGTCGTTGCGCAGCACGTAGCTGCCGCCGGTGAACGCGCCGAGCAGCTCGAAGTCGGTGAACAACGGCCGGATGCCGCCGCGTTCGAGCGCCTTGTCGCGCAGGACGCCGCTGAGCGCGCCGACGTCGATCTGGCCCTGGCGCAGCGACTGCTCGGTGTTGACCGGCGGCACCACGACCAGCTCGACCTGCTTGATCTCCTCGGGGGTGAGCCCGTTGCGGGTCAGGTAGGTCTTGATGACCGCCTCGGAATGCGCGCCCAGGGTATTGACGCCGATCTTCTTGCCTATCAGGTCTCTGGCGGTCTTGATCGGACTGTTGTCGGCAACGAAATAGCCGATGTAGCTGTCCTTGTCGGACCCGTAATAGCCGACGACGGCGGTGATCGGTGCGCGGGAGGCCTTCAGCTTGACGATCGCGCCGTTGAAGGCGCCGCCGAAATCGATGTCGCCGGTGGTTGCGGCCTGGATGTCCTGTGGGCCGCTGATCGTGTTGCCGATCCATTTGAGTTTCACGTCGCCCAGATAACCGAGTGAATCGGCTAGCTCGGCGGGGGTGACGGCGCCTACCGAGCCCTGGTAGCGCAGCTCTTTGACCTGCTCACCGGCGGCGGCGGCGCTGTCGGAGCCGCCGCATGCGGACAGCAGGGACGCGGCGAGGACGCCGGCGAATGCGGTGGCGATTGCGGATCTGCGGGTAACCATGGGGTGCTCCTTGAAAATGGCCAGGTGCCATCGACCGATCGGCGCAATGTGCCGTCGGTATTCGATTGCTCAGCGTTGATTGCTTCGGCGGTTGCCGGGTGGC
>NZ_JBHTDO010000009.1:7902-17742 GCF_042666575.1 Actinoplanes sp. GCM10030250
CGGCGTCGTGTGAGGGTCCGGCGTCGTGTGAGGGTCCGGCGTCGTGTGAGGGTCCGGCGTCGTGTGAGGGTCCGGCGTCGTGTGAGGGTCCGGCGTCACTGCCGGTGCTCAGGAGGTCGGGCGGCGTCGCTTCGCCGTCGGACTCAACAGGCGCAGGTGCACACCCGGAGATAGTCGACGAAGCGGCGCCGGATCAGGCACTTGCTCCGATTCATGCCCTGAACGTAGACGGCGGACATGCCCGGCGTCAGCCTCTTTGTGACCCAGCCCACATACATTTCCCATAGAGTGAATGGGATATGGTTCCTGTTGAGTGGCCGGTCACTCTCAGTGCGCTTTATATCGTACGGTCGACGCAAAGCTCTCCAGGAGCCGGCGCGACCTCGCCTGCAACGCGAGCCTTTGCCACGACCGCCGGGCTGAGATCGGTGGTCCAGCCCACCCCACCCGCCCCGCCCTCTTGACCCACCGCTCACGCCCAGCCCGCTCCCCCAGCTGGCGCTCAGCGGCGCCGAAACGCTCCCGGGGCACCCCTCACGCCCAGCCGAGTGGACCGGCTGGCGCTCAGCGGTGCCGAAACGCTCCCGGGGCACCCCTCACGCCCAGCCGAGTGGACCGGCTGGCGCTCAGCGGTGCCGGAATGCTCTGGGGGCACCGCTGAGAGCCAGCTCGGTGGATCGGGCGGGGCGGGGGTTGCGCTTCGGGCGAGGCGTGCACGAAAAACGGGGCGAGAGAGTTTCTCTCGCCCCGTTCACGATGGGGTTGGCTACTCCTCGAAGTCGCCGCCGAAGTCTTCGGCTACGTCCTCGATGGCCTCGCCGACGAAGTAGCCGGCGGCGAGACCGCCTGCCACACCCAGTGCGGCTCCGCCCATGCCGCCGCCGTGCCCGCGACCGTGGCCGCGGTAGTGACCGTGGTGGCCGTGGCCCGGCTGACCGTAACCGGGCTGGCCGTAGCCGGGCTGGCCGTAGCCGGGCTGGCCGTAACCCTGCTGGGGGTGGCCGTAGGCGGCGGGGGCGCCGAAGCCGGGCATCGACTTGCGGCGGTCGACGGCCTGGCGGACCCAGCCCTCGACGACCTGGCGCCAGTCGGTGGTGTCGGCGTCGGCGTGTGACACGGTGTAGCGGCCGTACGTGTCGTGGCCCTGGGTGAAGAGGCCGCCGCGCTTGTCGAACTCCAGCACGACCTCGACGGAGTGCGGGCTGGTGACGAACGTCAGCTCGACCTCGTTGATGCCGCCCTGGGCGAACTGCTGCGGCGGGAAGTATTCGATCTCCTGGTAGAACGGGAGCGTCTGGTGGACGCCGTAGATCTGCCCGTACTCCAGGTCGGCGGACTTGAACTGGAAGCCCAACTGGCTGAACGCGTCGAGGATGCGCTGCTGGATCGGCAGCGGGTGCACGTGCACCGCGTCCAGGTCGCCCTTGTCGATGGCGCGGGCGATCGCGACCTCGGTGCGGACGCCCATCACCATGCCGCGCAACGGCTGACCGTAGACCGTGGTGATCGGCGTTTCCCACGGCATGTCGAACCGGAACGGCAGGGAGGCCTGCTGGCCGGCGCCGATCCGCATCGGGCCGGTCACCGGGACCCGGAGGAAGTCGCTGACGGTCGAGTAGTCGCTGCCGCCGCTCTCCACCTCCATCCGCGTGACAAGGCCCAGGGTGATGTGCTCGATGTCCTGGTCCTGGGTGCCGCCGACCAGGTTGACCTGGCCGGTCAGGGGCGCGCCCGGGTAGGTGCTGGGGTTGGACAGCACGGTGTCCACGCTGAGCCCGCCCACACCGAGGGCACCGAGCAGCTTCTTGAAGACCACGATTTACTCCCGCTTAGAACCCGTCAGGATCGGAAAACTAGCAACGCCCGCTGAACGAACGCTGAGAAATCGCCGCTTCCACTCGATCTTTCCCTCGGCCGAGGCGTCACCGCGGCCTGCGGCCCGCAGCCGCGGCCCGCAGCCCGCGGATTGCGGATTGCGGATCGCGGGCCCCGCGTCACCGGGGCTTGCGGCCGACCGCGCCGTACATCGAGGTCTCGGCCGCGGTGGGCCGCTCGTCGGAGTCGGGCCGCCAGTCGCAGATCGGCACGACGCCCGGGTCGATCAGCTCCAGGCCGTCGAAGAAGCGGCCGAAGCAGTCCTTGTCACGCGGCCAGGCGTCGACGTGGCCGGTGGCGAGCATCGCGTCATACATCGCGGCGGTCTGCGGCGGGATGAAGTCCTTCGTCGAGTTGGTCGCCACCAGGAAGCTGCCGGGCGCGGCCGCGGCGAGCAACTCCCGGACCACCTCGCGGGCCTGCTCGTCGTCCTTGATGAAGTGCAGGACGGCGATCAGCAGGATGGCGACCGGCCGGGACAGGTCGATCGTCTCCTTCAGCTCGGCGGAGTCGAGGATGGTGCCGGGGTGGCGCAGGTCGCCGTTCACATACGTCGTGGTCCCGCCGACCATCAGCGCGCGGGCGTGGGTGAGCACCATCGGGTCGTTGTCGACGTAGACGACCTTGGACTCCGGTGCGATCGCGCGGGCCACCTCGTGGGTGTTGTCCGGGGCGGGCAGGCCGGTGCCGATGTCGATGAACTGCCGGATCCCGGCCTCGCCGGCCAGGTGGCGGATGACCCGGTTGTGGAAGGCGCGGCCCTGCTGGGCGGCGATCCGGATCGCGGGGAACGCGTCGGCGATCCGGTCGCCGGACTCCCGGTCGATCTGGAAGTGGTCCTTGCCGCCCAGCCAGTAGTTCCACCGGCGTGCCGGCGAGACGGTCTGCTGATCCACTGTGGGTGCTGCGTCTCCGCTGGTCACGGGAGTCCTCCAGGCCGAATGTGAGGTCGGTGGGAAGCACATCCTAGCGGCACGCGGCGCCGCCGTGGGATCGCTGTGTCCACATAGGACTTCCAGGACCGCCGAGTACGGCATATTCTTCCCGGGCGACCAACGCCCGAAGGGTTGACCGTTGGCCATCCAAGCGCCGCCGTACCGGCCCGTGCTCCCCGGCATCCCGCCGGGGGATTCGTCGCGCCGCGGTGACGGTTCGACGATCGCCGTGACACTGAAATACGCCCCGCTCGCGTTCCTGCTCGGGCTCTACACCCCGGTGCTGGAGGTCGACGGGCAGCCGGTTCCGGCGAGCTGGGGCCGGGTGGTCACCTCGGTGACGCTCGGGCCGCACCACGTCCACGTGCACGTTCCCTATCTGATGCCGTCCCGGATCGGCGTGGCCGAGACCGACGTCGTGGCCGTGCCCGGCCGCACTGTCGAGCTGGAATACCGGGCTCCGCTGCTCTCGTTCATGGCGGGCGCGATCGGTTCACCGCCGCAGCGCTATCCGGGTCTGGCCGCGGCGGTGATCCTGCTCGTGGTCACGGTGATGCTGGCCGGCTGCGCCTGCCTGGGCCTGATCCTGTCGGCCGACGTCCCCCGGTGATGGCAGGTCAGCGCAGGTCCGGTCAGCGCATGTCCGGTCAGCGCAGGTCCGGTCAGCGCAGGTCCGGTCAGCGCAGGTAACGGGCGGCCACCACCGCGGGCTGCTCCAGGACGCGGCCCGCCTCGATGTCGCGGGCCAGCCGCAGATATTGCGCGTGTGACCAGGTCAGCGGCGTGGCCGAGGTGGTCGGGGTGCCCGGCTCGCGATAGGGCGGCCGCAGGTCCCAGACCTGTTCCGGCAGGAGCAGCCCCGATCCGGCGGCACGGGCCATGGTCCGCAGCTGCTCGCGAGCCGCCCGGTCCCGGCCGGAGGCGATCAGGTACTCCCCGCGCTCGCCGTTGAGCAGCGGCCACGCCCGGCCCCGGGTGATCAGGGAGTCGGCCGGGAACGGATAGTCCCACTGGCTGCCGTCGGCCTTCTCGCCGTAGCCGTCGAACGAGGCCCGGTACCAGAAGAGGCCCCGCGCGGTGGGCACGCCGAGCTGCTCGTCGACGACGGTGAGGCTGTTGCGGATCACCGGGTCGGCGGCCGGCAGCACACCGAGCCGCACCAGTTCGAGGAAGCCGGGGTCGACGACCCGGCGCTGGTCAACGCCGGACGGCCCGCTGTCGCCGATGTCGTAGGTGGTTCCGGCGTCCGGCCGGCCGTCCTTGGTCAGGCGCAGGAAGTAGGGCGAGGACGAGTACGGCCCGGTGCTGGTGACCGTCCAGCCCTTGACCCTGCTCTGCCACTCGTCGGCGGTCGCCAGATAACGCGCCGACGACGCGGCGTCCCCGTTGGCGCGGGCGATCGACGCCGCGCAGACCAGCCCGGCGATCTCGGCGGCGATGGTGGCCGGCGAATACCCGGACTGGTTCTCCCAGCGGTCCTGCGGGCTCCACGGCGCCCGGTTACCGTCCTGCTCGAAGCCGAGCAGGAAGTCCGCCGCCCGCTTCACCCCCGACCATGTCCGGGCATCGGTGCGGCCGAGCTGGTACGCCAGCACGATCGGCAGCGCGACCTCGTCGAGTTGCAGCCCCTCCCAGACCGGGGTGCCGTCGATGCGGGAGTTCTGCGGGAACGAGCCGTCGGGCTTCTGCTGCACGGTGAACAGGTAGTCCAGCGCCCGCCCGGCACCGGCCCGGTCGCCGGCGGCCAGCAGCCCGGTCGCGATCTGGTAGAGGTCGCGTGCCCAGACCAGGTGGTAGGGGCCGGACGGGTCGTCGCGCCCGAACGCCCACGGCGCGGCGGGGGCGGCCACGTAGGCGCCGCGGTGGGTCTTGTCCTCGGTGGCGGCGAGGACCATCGCGGAGACCCGGAAGAGGCGGCGGTCCGCGGCGGCCGGCGGGCGGTGGATGCCGTCGAGGTAGCGGGACCAGCCGTGGGCGTACTCGCGGGCGACCGCCGGGAAGCCGCGGCGCAGTGTGGACGCGGTGAGCGCGCGGGCCTCGGTGGCTGTGGGCGCGAAGCCGAGGGCGAGGGTCGCGGAGCGGTGGCCCGGGCGCCCGGTTAGGGTGGTTTCGCCGGTCTGCACCAGGCTGCCGGGTGCGGCGGCGGGGGCGCGCAGGTCCATCCGGCCGTCCGCCAGCAGGTCGGTCCAGCCGTCGGAGACGCCGGCGTGTCCGCTGGAGGTGGCGGTGAAGCTCGGCGAGGCCGCGAAGGCGCTTGTCACCGGCCCATCAGAAGCAAGAAGCGCATCGCGTACGGTGCGCCCCGCGTCGTTGCCACGGGTGTTGCCGAGGGCCGGGTCGTAGATCGCGTAGAGCCGGTACGGGCGGTCACCGCGAGTGGTCAGCCGCAGGTCGACGAGGACGGCCGCGGAGCGCGGGTCGGTCGTGTACGCGGCGGACAGCCGCCACCGGCCGGACCGCTCGGTGAAGGTCTGCCGATAGCTGAGGCTGCGCTCGCCGGTCAGCGTCGTGGTGACGGTGGCGGCCTCCTCGGCGCGGACCGCGTGACCGCCGGGGCCGGCCAGCACGAACTGGAGGGCGCGGACGCTCGGTGTGCCGAGGTCGGGATAGAAGACCTCGCCGAGGCCGCCGGAGCGCTGGACGGTGGCCCAGACCTTGCTGCGGGTGTCCGCCGAGGTGAGGAAGCCGGACTTGTCCGCCGGGAGGTACTGCTCGTCCGTACCCTCTGCCGGTGCTCTTTCCGGTGTTGCTGTTGCCTCTGCTCGTGGGGCCGGAAGCAGGGCGAGGGTCGTCACCAGTAGGGCGGAAGCCAGTCTCCGGTACGCCATGAAGTCCGGTCTACACCCGCTCGCGCCACCTCGCATCCTGAGACCGGCGTCGATGTCAGGGCTTGGCCTGGAGCTCGTCGTGCAGCGCTCGCATCAGCTCGGCGCTGGTGAACGGCTTCTCCAGGAGGTGGACCTCGGCGGACAGGGTGCCGTGAGTGGTGAGGACCGGCTGGGCGTAACCGGACATGAACAGCACCTTGGTGGCCGGCCACGACCTGCTGACCGCGGCGGCCAGGTCCCTGCCCAGCATGCCCGGCATGATCACGTCGGTGAGCAGGACGTCGACGCTGTGCGAGGCGGCCAGCCGCAGCGCCTCGTCACCGCTGCCGGCGGCCAGGACGGTGTAGCCGCCGCGGTGCAGGATCCGGCAGGTCACCTCGCGCAGCGCGTCCTCGTCCTCCACCACGAGGACCGTCGCGCCGTGCCCGGTGAGCCCGGCGACCGACTCCTCCGGCGCGGCCTCCTGCGCCTGCACCTCGGTCGCCGGCAGCAGGATCGTGAAGGTGGTGCCGATGCCGGTCTCGGAGTAGATCTGCACGGTGCCGCCGGCCTGCGTGATGATGCCGTAGACGGTGGCCAGGCCGAGGCCGGTGCCCTGCCCGCTGGGCTTGGTGGTGAAGAACGGCTCGAACGCCTTGTCGATCACCTCCTTCGGCATGCCGGTGCCGGTGTCGGAGACGCGCAGGCGTACGTAGCGGCCGGGGCTGAGGCCGGCGCGGGCAGCGGCGTGCTCGGCGTCCACCGGCACCAGGGCGGTGTCGATGGTGAGCCGGCCACCGGTGGGCATCGCGTCGCGGGCGTTGACGGCCAGGTTGACCAGGACCTGTTCCAGCTGACCCGGATCGGCCATCACCGACGGCAGGCCGGCCGTGGTCCGTACGGTCAGCGCGATGTGCTCCCCCAGTGACCGGTCGAGCATCTGGTGCACCTCGGTGACCACGGTGTTCAGGTTCAGCGGGCGCGGCCGGATCACCTCACGGCGGGCGAAGGCCAGCAGCTGGTGTGTCAGGTCGCTGCCCCGCCGGGCGGCCCGGGCGATCTGCTCGGCGTCCACGGCGGGCGGGCTGCCCGCGGCGTCCTCGATGATGAACGAGGCGTAGTTGAGGATCACCGCGAGCAGGTTGTTGAAGTCGTGCGCGATGCCGCCGGCCAGCTGGCCGAGGCTCTCCAGCCGCTGCGCCTGCTGCATCCGGGCCTCGAGCCGCTGCCGATCGGTCTCCTCGCGCAGCCGGCGTCGTTCCTCCTCGGCGGCGAGGCGCTCGGTGATGTCGCGGACGACCACCACGATCACCATGCCGGTGTCGGTGTGCAGGGAGCTGCACGCGATGTCGACGGGCAGTTCGCCGCCGCCCCGGTGCAGCGCCCGGCGGGAGGCCCAGCGCTGGTCGACCGGCTCGCCGGGCTCGGCGAGGGCTCGTTCGGTGTCCAGCGGCGTGCTGTCACCGCCGGTGCGCAGGACCGCCGAGATCGGCGGCAGGCCGTCCGGCAGCAGCAGGTCGAGCGGCATGTGCAGCAGGTCGTAGCGCGGGTGCCCGAAGAGCCGCTCGGCCTCCGCGTTGACCAGGACCACCTCGCCGGACTCACCCACGCCCAGCATCGCGTCCGGTGCGGCGTCGAGGATCGCCTGCACCCGGGCCTCGGCACGCTCCCGGTCGCTGATGTCCCGGCCGATCGTGGTGGTGCCGATGATCGAGCCGCGCTCGTCGAGCAGCGGGGAGATCAGCATCGAGACCGCCACGATCTCGCCCTTGGCGTTCTGGCGCAGGCTGCGGTACCGGTCCACCCGGCCGCCGAGGCGGACCAGCAGCCGGACCTGCTCCTCGTCGTTGCGGCGGGTCACCGGGATGATCTCGTCGATCGGTTTGCCGATCATGTCGGCCGCCGGGTGACCGTAGAGGATCTCGGCGCCGGGGTTCCAGGAGAGCACCCGGCCCTCCAGGTCGGCGGTGACGATCGCGTCGTGCGACGACTGCACCACGGACGCCAGCAGCGCCCGGGTCCGGGCCGCTTCGCGCTGGGTGGTGTCGTCGCGGAGCACTGCGGTCACGTACGTCTCGCCGTCGGGCGCGGTGACCGCGGAGAGTGAGACCTCGACGGCGAAGACACTGCCGTCGCCGCGCCGGCCGCGCAGCGGCAGCCTGCGCAGTGGCGGATGCGCCCCACTGAGGTACGCCAACCGGTGGCCCGGATGCTGTTCCCTGACCTCGTCCGGCACCAGGACGTCGACGGGCGAGCCCACCAGTGTCTCGGCGGGGTACCCGAACATGTCGTGGGCCCGGCGGTTGGCCAGGGTGATGGTGCCGTCCGAGCGGCTGACGATGATCGCATCCGGGGCGGTGTCGAGCAGGAGCCCCGGGACCTCGCGTGACTCCACCGCTACCTCCCGCCCCCTAAAGTACGTCTATTCGGATATTCCGGTTATGAGGATCCAGAATCTGGGCATCGTGAGTTGGTGAGCACGACGCCCGAACTGCCAGCCACCATCGACCCGAACCGTCCCAGCGCGGCCCGTATCTACGACGCGTTCCTCGGCGGCACCCACAACTTCGCCGCCGACCGCGCCGTGGCCGCCCGCGCCGTCGAGCTGGTACCGGAACTCCCGGAGATCGCCCAGGCCAACCGGGCCTTCCTGCAACGGGCCGTCCGGTACGCCACCGGCCACGGGATCCGCCAGTTCCTCGACCTGGGCTCGGGCATACCCACCGAACGCAACGTGCACGAGGTGGCCCGGGAGGCTGTCCCCGACGCGCGGGTGGTCTACGTCGACATCGATCCGGCGGCTGTTCTGTACGCGCGGCATCTGCTCGGCGAGGAGCCGGGGATCACTGTGGTTCACGGCGATCTGCAGCAGCCGGAAGTTCTGCTGGCCGAGCCGGCGGTGCGCGGGCTGCTCGATCTGAGCCTGCCGGTCGCGGTTCTGATGGTCTCGGTGCTGCATTTCGTCTCCGATGGGCCGGGGATCGAGGCGGCTCTGAGCGCTTATCGGGAGGCGGTGGTGCCTGGCAGCCAGCTTGCTGTCACGCATGCCACGACCAGCGCGCGGCCGGATGCGATGGAGCGGGTGGCTGATCTTTACACCCGTACCGGGACGGCTCTGGTGCCGCGGGACGAGGAGGAGGTGGCGCGGTTCTTCGCCGGGTGGGAGCTGGTGGAGCCTGGTTTGGTGTACGGGCAGTTGTGGCGGCCGGAGCAGGCTTCGGCGCAGGATCCGTCGCGGTATCTCACGCTGGCGGGTGTCGGCGTGCGTTAGGTCCGACGGGGCGGTCCGTTGGGCGGTCCGCTGGGCGGTCGGCTGGGCGGTCCGCTGGGCGGTCGGCTGGGCGGTCGGCTGGGCGGTCGGCTGGGCGGTCGGCTGGGCGGTCCCAGCCGTCGCACTCGTCCTCGGGTTCTCTCAGGGTGGCGTTGATCAGGTCCGGGTCGAGCAGGTCCAGGAGGTCCGGGCCGGAGTGGCCGGTGTCGACTGTTCCGCCGATCAGGCCGAGCAGGGCGGCACAGTTACGCCCGTAGCCCTGCACCATGCGATCCACCCGGGTCGGGTGACCGCAGCGGCGGCAGGGGCGCATCCGCTCCGGACGGGACAGGTCGGCCACCGGTCCAGTATCGGCCATCCCGATCACTCCCACAGCAAACGCTCATCTTCCACCCCGCTAACCTCAACGTTCCTCAGCGCTCGCGGCGCTGCTCAGCGCCTGAGGCGCCAGCCGGTGCCGTGCGGCGCTCAGGCAATGCGCGGCGCTCGCGGCGCTGCTCGGCACTCTGGGCACTTTCGGCACGGTCAAGAAAGGGCAGGTCGGTGGACGCGTTCCGCATCTTCCGGATCACCGCGGTCGCGGAGGCGATCTCGTGGACCGGGCTACTGGTCGGCATGTACCTGAAGCACGTCACGCACACCACCGAAGCCGGCGTGTGGCTCTTCGGCCGGCTGCACGGCGCGCTGTTCGTCGCCTACCTGGCCGCAACACTGTGGGCCGCGCGATCCGAACGCTGGTCCCTGTGGCGCACCCTGTTCGGCCTGGCCGCCTCCATCCCACCCCTCACCACCCTCATCTTCGAACGCTGGGTCTCCAAGCGCCGCCCCGAACCAGCCCCCGCCCCAGCCCTCTGAACAACGCCCTCCCCAGTTCGCCGCCCAAGACCCCAGCCAGGCTGGCGCTGAGCGGGGCCGCACGGCCAAAAACACCCCCTCACCACCAGCCGGGCAA
>NZ_JBHTDO010000009.1:17842-66193 GCF_042666575.1 Actinoplanes sp. GCM10030250
CCGAGCTGGCGCTGAGCGGGGCCGCACGGCCAAAAACACCCCGCTCACCACCAGCCGGGCAACCGAGCTGGCGCTGAGCGGGGCCGCACGGCCAAAAACACCCCCTCACCACCAGCCGGGCAACCGAGCTGGCGCTGAGCGGGGCCGCACGGCCAAAAACACCCCGCTCACCACCAGCCGGGCAACCGAGCTGGCGCTGAACGGGGCCGCACGGCCAAAAACACCCCCCTCACCACCAGCCGAGCAACCGAGCTGGCGCCGAGCGGGGCCCCACGCCCAAAAACACCCCGCTCACCACCAGCCGGGCGAACGAGCTGGCGCTGAGCGGGGCGGGGCGGTTATTGGAGGACGTCGGCGATCCAGTCGGCGATGTAGGTCTGGACGTGGGCGAAGTGGTCGAGCCCGATATGCTCCGCCCCACCCTCAGCCGCAGTGAAGATCCGCAGGTCACGGCGGGGTGAGTTGACCGCCTGCTCGTAGGACCGGTGCGCGTAGGCGACGGGAATCTGCCGATCGTTCTCCCCGTGGGCGATCAGGAACGGCACCGTGATCCGCTCGACGACACCGTCCAGATTCACCGCCGACGCCTTCTTGATGAACGTGTCGAGGTCGGTCTCGCCCCACACCCAGAGAACGTGGTCCCAATAGTGCGGAACCGGGTTCTCCCCCTCCCGCTCCAGCCGGCGTTTCTGCACCGCACCCCAGTCGTGGTTCGCCCCCCACGCCACGCAGAGCGCCAGCCGCTTCTCGAACGCAGCCGCGCGCGGAGCGTAATAGCCGCCGAGCGACCAGCCCACCAGCCCGATTTTCTCAGGCAGCACGTCGTCGCGGGTGAGCAGGTAGTCGACGCAGGCGCGTGCCCAGTCCTCGCTCTCCACGCGGGAGGTGAGGCCGAGCAGGCGCAGGGCCTCGCCGCTGCCGGGACAGTCGACCATCAGCGTGGAGATCCCCCGGGCGGCCATCTCCTGCGGGAAGCCCGACGCGTACATGTGCTCCTTGGTGGAATCGAGGCCGTTGAACATGATGACCATCGGCGCCGGGCCGTCCGTTTCGGCCTTTTTGAGGTACGCGGGAAGCAGCGCCCCCTCGAACGGAATCTCGACCCTCGTGGTCGCCGGGTCGATCAGGTCGAAGGCCTTCTGCTGCAGCTCCAGGCACCGCCGGTAGAAGACGTTGCGGTCGGGCGCCTTGGCGCTCTGCATCCGCTCGGCCTGCGCCAGATAGTTGGTGGCGCGCAGGTATTTCTGACCGGCCGTGCGAAGGTGGCCGGCCGCCTCGTCCGCCGCCGCCTGCGCCGCGAGGTCTTCGGCGACCGCCGCCCAGGAGGCCAGGAACTCGACGGTGCCGACATCCGACCCTCGCGCCGCCAGGTCGCGGATCGGGCGGCAGGCGCGGTCCACCTCGTCGATCAGGCCGCCGCTGTTCAGGGTGGCGACGACGCCCAGGTTCCACACGTAGTTGCCGGGAAAGTACTCGAACATCTCAGTGCCTCTCTGCACGCGCGGCGGCCGGGTCACGGCGGCGGACACGCGGGATGTCGTCGGTGGCGGGGCCGGAGGTGACGCGGTTGGTGAGGCTGCCGATGCCCTCGACGGTCAGGGTGACGACGTCGCCGTCGCGCAGGGGCGGCGGTTCCTGCCGCCCGTTGCGGCCCCACAGCTCGGCGAGGCAGCCGCCGTTGCCGACGGTGCCGGAGCCGAGCACGTCACCGGGGACGACGCGGCTGTCCCGGGCGGCATACATGATCATGGTCTCGAAGGTCCAGCCCATGTTGCTGAGCAGGTCGCGGCCGATCTCCACGCCGTTCACCGACGCCGAGCACCAGAGGTCGAGGAACCCGTCGCCGTCCTTGAACGGCTCCAGCTCATCGGCGGTCACGATCCACGGGCCCAGCGTGTTCGCGAAGTCCTTGCCCTTGGCCGGGCCCAGGCTCACCTGCATCTCCCGTTTCTGCAGGTCGCGGGCCGACCAGTCGTTCAAGATCGTGTAGCCGAAGATGGTGCCGGCCGGCCCCGCGATCGCCGCCACCTCGAGTTCGAAGTCGCGGTTCACCGAGTGCGCGGGGAACGGGACGCTGTCGTCCGGCCCGTAGATCCGGTGCGGGTTGGTGAAGTAGAACGTCGGCGCGTCGAACCACGCGTCAGGCACGCCGCCGGTGCCGTCGATGCTGCGCCGCACCCCTTCGACGTGCTCCTCGAACGCGACGAAATCGCGGAGCGAGGCAGGCTGCAGCGGCGCCAGCAATTGAACGTCTTTGAGGGGTACGCCGGGCGCACGCCGCAACTGACCAACGTCCGTCCCCTGCTCGATGATCGTGCGGACGTCGAGGTCGCCGGGGAAGCCGAAGACCTCGCCACCCTCGACGACACCCGCTCTGACCCGGCCGTCGTGCCGGAAACTCGCGATCCGCATGCCTCTCCTTCTACACCGGGGGTGCGACGAAAACGCCGCGGTCGACATCGTTGAACGACTGCCTGGCCACGAACTCGTTCATCGGGTTGGCCGTACCCCACTGGTCACTCACGGCCGGGTCGGAGAAGTCGTAGAGGTGCGGGTGCCAGCTGTCCTCGTCGAGTTCCTCCAGCTCGGTGGTGTACTCGATGGTGTTGCCGTGCGGGTCCAGGAAGTAGCTGAAGGTGTTGTTCCCGGCCATGTGCCGGCCCGGCCCCCACACCTTCTCCACCCCGCCGCGCAGCAGCCGGCCGGTGCCACGCATGTACTCGTCGATGCCGCGCATCTCGAACGACGCGTGGTGCAGCGACACGTGCGGCCCGCGGGCGATCGCCAGGCTGTGGTGCCAGCGGTTGGTGCGCAGGAACCACATCATGTCGCCCATCCGCGGGTGCGTCAGGGTGTCCGAGAGCGCGAAGTTGAGGTGCTTCGCGTAGAAGGCGACGGTCGCCTCCGGGTTCGGCGAGTTGATCACAACATGAGAAAGCTTGACGGGTACGGACTCGCCCTCCTCGAGCTTGCGATGCTGCCGGACCTCGACGCCGGAGGAGACCTCGACCGTACGGCCGTCGAGGTCGAAGAACCGGAACCCGTATCCGCCGCCGGGGGTGAGCAGCTTGCCGGGTTCGCAGACCAGCTGGACGCCGGAGCGGCCGAGGCGCTCGGCGAGCGCGTTCACGTCGGCCTCGTTCGCCGCGCCGAAGGCGATCAGGTCGAGCCGCTTCTCGGCGGCTCTGCGCAGGCGTACCGAATAGTGCTCGGGGGATCCGGCGGCGGCCAGGAAGGCCAGGCCGTCGTCGGTCGTCTCGGCGTCCAGGCCCCACATGGTCGTGTAGAACGCGATCTGCCGGTCGTAGTCCGGCACGGCCAGGTCGACGTGCCGCAGATGGGTGATGAGTCGCTCGTCGTTCATGTTCTTCCCTCCGGTGAGTTCAGGCCGGCTCGGCGACCAGATGCGCGACGCGTGCCATCAGGCCGGCTCGGCGACCAGATGCGCGACGCGTGCCATCGGGCCGGCTCGGCGACCAGATGCGCGACGCGTGCCATCTAGGCCGGCTCGGCGACCAGGTGCGCGACGCGTGCCATCAGGCCTGGGACGTCGCCCCGCTCGTGGGCGAGCAGCCAGCGGGTGAGCTGCAGGGACGCCTCGACCACCGTCCTGGCCCGCGGCAGGCGGCGGCCGGTGAACTCGGTCCACAGCTCGCCGGTGACGGCGGTGTCGCGGAGCAGCAGCCCGGCCAGGACGGAGGCGTCCTCCAGGGCCTGGGCGGCGCCCTGCGCCAGGGTGGGCGGGCAGCTGTGCGCGGCGTCGCCGATCAGCACCACGCGGCCGCGGTTCCACGGGCCGTCCAGGACGTGGCTCTCGAAGGCGGTGTAGTTGACGGTCGCCGGGTCGGTGAGCCGGTCGCGGATCTCGTCCCACGACCCGTGGTACGCCCCGGCGAGCTCGCGCATCGTGGCGAGGGCCTCGTCCGGTGTCAGACCGGCCCGGTCCCCGACGTCCTCGACGAGGTAGGCGTAGAGGCTGTCCGGGCCGGTCGGGCAGTATCCGGCGATGTAGGCGGGACCGCCGTAGTAGAGGTCGGTGCGGGTGACGCTGTCCGGGCGGCGGGTGAAGGTCCGCCAGATGCCCATGCCGACCGGCTGCGGCTCGAGGTCGATGCCGATCGCCCGCCGGGTCCAGGAGCGGATGCCGTCGGCGCCGATCACCAGGTCGTACCGGCCGGTCGAGCCGTCGGCGAAGGTGACCGCGACGGTGTCGCCGTCCTGGTCGAGCGCGGTGGGGCGGGTGCTGAAGCGAATCTTGGCGCCCACCGTGGCGGCCCGGTCGAGCAGGATTCTTGCCAGCGCCGGCCGGTACATGCCGAGGGTGGCGGGCAGGTCCGGCCCACCGGTGCGGATGTCGGTCAGCTCGGCGATCAGCGTGCCGGCCGGGTCGGGTGCGCGAAGGCCGAGTGTGTCGAAGGCGTACCCCTCGGCCCTGACCTTCTCCCAGACTCCCAGCTCGCGCAGAACGCGAAGCGCGTTGCCCTGCAGCGTGATGCCGGAGCCGAGCGCGGACACGTCGGGCTTGAGGTCGGCCAGATCGACCGAGACGCCGCCTTCAGCGAGGAGGATCGCCGCGGCGGCGCCCGCGGCGCCACCACCCACGACCAGAACATTGCGAACTGCCGGCACGGCGGTTTCCCCTCTGTAACGGCTGTGATGGGGACCACTGTCTCGTGACGGCAGGTATCAGGGAAGCTCGACTTGGCTATGGGACCCATAGGCCCGTCTTATAGTGTCTCCATGGCGGTCGACCGGGTGCTGGCGAACCTCGATCTCAACCTGCTCGTCACGCTCGACGCCCTGCTCCGGGAGCGCAACGTGACCCGCACCGCCGAGCGGCTCGGCGTCAGCCAGCCCGCCGTGAGCGGCGCGCTCGGCCGCCTGCGCCGGCACTTCGGCGACCAGCTCCTGGTCCGCGTGGGCAACCGTTACCAGCTGACTCCCCTGGCCGCCCAGGTCGCCGCCCTCGCCGGGCCGGCCCTGGCCGCGGTCCGCCGGGTCTTCGACGCCACCGCCGAGTTCGACCCGTCCGGCCTCGACCGCGAGTTCACCATCGTCAGCTCCGACTACGCCGCCACCATCCTCGGCCCCCTCGTCGCCCGCCGCCTCGCCGAGGCCGCACCCGGCGCCCGGCTGCACCTGCAGCAGACCACCCCGGACGCTGTCGACCACGCACCCGAGACCCTGCGCACGGCCGACGGCCTGTTCATCCCGCACGGCTTCGTCACCGGGCTGCCGTACCTGGACCTCTACGAGGACCGGTGGGTGTGCATCGTGGACGAGAACCACCCCGACGTCGGCGACCGGCTGACGCTGAGCCAGCTCGGTGAGCTGCCCTGGGTGGCGCTGTTCAACGGGCCGACGGCGTTCGCGTCGGCGTCGCGCCAGCTGCGGATGCTCGGCGTCGAGGCCCGGGTGGACGTGGTGGTCGACGGCTTCCTGCAGATGCCCTGGCTGGTCGCCGGGACCCGCCGGGTGGCGCTGATCCAGGAACGGCTGGCCCGGCGGCTCGCACCGGTCGCCGGCGTGAAGGTGCTCGCCTGCCCGTTCGAGGTGGTCCCGGTGGCCGAGGCCTTCTGGTGGAACCCGCTCTACCGCAACGACCCCGCCCACCTGTGGCTGCGCGAGATCCTCACGGCGGCCGCGGACGAACTGCGCCATCAGCCGGGCTGAAAGCGGCTGCCGGCGAAGTCGCGCCACCAGCCGGGCTGACCGGCGGCCGCGGACCGGAAGGCGCCATCAGCCGGGCTGACCGGCGGCCGCGGACCGGAAGGCGCCATCAGCCGGGCTGATGGTGGCCATCAGCGGATACGTCTTCCGCTGATGACGGGCGCCGCCCATAGTCAGGGCCACCGCGTGTGACCTGGACCACCGGCTGTTCCCGCCACTCTCCTCGAAGGGCCTGTCCATGCCCGGAACCGCGACCGCCGCGCCGGCACGTCAAGCCGGCCTCCCCCAGCTGATCGTGCTGCTCGCCGGCAGCTGCCTCTCCGTCCTCGGCGCCGTGCTCATCGCACCGGTGCTACCGCAGATGACCGACCACTTCGCCGGAGTCGCCGGCGCCGACGTGCTCGTGCCGATCGTGCTCACCGTGCCCGCCCTGATCATCGGCCTGACCGCGCCGTTCGCCGGTGTGATCGCCGACGCCATCGACCGCAAGCGGGTACTGATCATCGCGATGATCGGCTACACGATCTTCGGCACAGCACCGCTCTACCTCGAGTCGCTGGGCACCATCATCGGCAGCCGGGTCCTTGTCGGGCTCTGCGAAGCGGCGATCATGACCTGCTGCACCACGCTCATCGCCGATTACTGGTCCGGGCGGCAGCGCAGCCGCTACCTCGCTCTGCAAACTCTGCTCGCCTCGGTCTCGGCGACGGTCTTCCTCGGGCTCGGCGGAGCCCTCGGTGCCGGCGGATGGCGTACACCTTTCTGGCTGTACCTGGTGGCAGCCGCGCTCGCCGTACCCATGGCTCTGCTGATCTGGCAGCCCGCCACCGGACCGCGCGCCGCCAAGCTGGACCCCATCCCCTGGCGGCGCCTGCGCGTGCCGTGCCTGGTCACCCTGGCCGGCGGCGTGGTCTTCTACGCCCTGATCGTCGAGCTCTCGTTCCTGCTCGACGAGGCAGGCGTGACCGCGACGGCCACCATCGGCGCCCTCAGCGCGCTGATGTCGCTGGCCACCGCGCTGGCGGCCGGCTCGTTCGCCAAGCTCTCCGGTCAGACGCCGCGCACCCTGCTGCCGATCGCTTTCGGACTCGCCTCGGCCGGCTTCCTGATCATCTGGGCGAGCGGCTCGGTCGCCGTCATCACCGTCGGCGCGGTCGTCACCGGCGCCGGCACCGGCCTGCTGCTGCCGACCCTCGTCACCTGGGCCACGAACGGCCTGTCGTTCTCCGAGCGCGGGCGCGGCACGGGGCTGTGGACCGGAACCCTGTTCATCGGCCAGTTCCTGTCCCCCGTCCTGATCACCGGGGTGGGCGCCGCGGTCGGCGGCCTGCGTCCCGCGGTCGGCATCCTGGGCATCGTGTCCGCGGTCCTTGCCGTCTCGATGCTGGCGATCGTCCCCCGCGACGCCGCCCCCCTCAACGTCACCCACGAATGACATCCCCCGCCCCAGCTCGCCAGATTTCCCACGCCGGCTCCCCGGGCTGCCCCAACGCCGGGAGGTAGCACTGGGCACCAGCCGGGTAACCCAGCTGGTGCTCAGCGGCGCCTTTCGCGCTCAAACCCACCGCTCACGGCCAGCCGGGTAACCCAGCTGGCGCTCAGCGGCGCCTTTCACGCTCAAACCCACCGCTCACAGCCAGCCGGGTGGGTCTCGTCAGGCGGGTTGGGGAAGGGGACGGCCGGAGCCGTAGGAGGTGCCGGCCCGGTCGCGTTCCAGCCAGCCGGTTTCGACGAGCATGCGGCGGGCGGCTGCCACGTCGTCGGTGACCACGGCGAGGCGGTCGTTGACCTCGGCCTCGGTGAGGATGCCGTCGACGGCGAGGAAGCGGGCGAAGAGCTCGCCGATCTGGTGGTAGCGCTCGCTCATCGTGGGCGGGAGGCTGCTCAGGCGGCCGTGCGCGAAGTACGACTTGAGCTGCGGATAGTCCGCCAGGAGCGGGGCGATGGGCTGGACCCGGGCGAGCGCCTGGGCGGCCTCGCGGAGCACGTCGGGTCGGGCGCGGAAGGTGCCCTGGCCGGTGCCCCTCGCCAGGCCGGCGCCGACGAGGCGGCCGCAGAGCTCGGCGACATCGGGTTTCGGCATGTCCAGGTGGAGGGAGAGCTCGAAGAGCGTGGCGCCGTTGTTGCCCTGGTTCACCAGCTCGGCGTAGGCGCGGAGCCGGGCGGGGTGGGACAACTGCATGAGGATCTCGGCGGCGCGAGCAGCTTGGACGGACATTCCTGCACCGTAGGCGGGCGGTTCCGCGGCGGCATCCGATTATTCGGCGCCTGCGTGGGTATTGATGAGTTTCCTCCGGTTTTGGGCGACGCGGCGAACGACCGTGTCGTATCGGCGAAACCGGGAGGCAGTCATGACCATCCTGCGACGAGTCGCCGTTGCGCTCACCGTGCTACTGGCGGCCGGTCTGGCGCCGGGCGCCGCGAGCGCCAAGACCGGCATGGCGCCGGGCGCCGCGAGCGCCAAGACCGGAATGGCGCCGGGCGCCGCGAGCGCCAAAGGGCTGGACGCGCTCGCGAGTGTCTACGACGAGAACAGCCGGGTCCTCGCGGAGGCGCGCTTCGCCTCGGCCGGCGACACCTTCACGCTCATCAAGCTGGCCGATCACGGCAGCCAGGTGTACGCCGAGTACAAGTACGTCCGCAAGGACGGCACGCTGCAGACCGGCACCCATCGGGGACCCGCCTTGGTGGGTGTCCCGGCCCGCTTCGACCACGACTTCGGTGAGGGCCGGGCGGTGGAGTTCCGGGTCTGCGTGGCGACCGGGTACGGGTCCGGCCTGTGCAGCGGCACCGACCAGGGTGAGAACTGGACCAAGGCGTACGCCTGAACTTTCCTCGATCAACAATTGACTTGGGTCGATTGTTCGGCGAGGCTGGGCGCACAGCACTGCCGCCGGAGCCACGCGGCCGCGAAAGCATGGGCAGCTTTCGCGCGTCCCTGATGAAGGCTGTCCGCGAACGGCGCGACGGTCCCTAGCTCACGGAGTGCTGAGCGCAGATGTCCTCACCCGTACGTCTCAAATTCTTGATCAGTGCCCTGGTCGCGGCCCTTGCCGCGACCCTCGCCATCCTCATCCCAAGTGGGCCGGCCGCCGCGCACGGCAACGTCGTCGGTCCCGCGTCGCGCAACTACGGCTGCTTCGAGCGCTGGGGTTCGAAGTTCCAGGACCCGGCCATGCAGACCGAGGATCCGATGTGCTGGCAGGCCTGGCAGGCCAACCCGAACGCCATGTGGAACTGGAACGGCCTGTACCGCGAGGGCCTGGCCGGCAACCACCAGGGCGGCATCCCGGACGGTCAGCTGTGCAGCGGCGGCCACGCCGAGGGCGGCCGTTACAACGCGATGGACGCTCTCGGTGACTGGAAGGCCGCGAACATCGGCAACTCGTTCACCGTGCAGCTCTTCGACGGTGCGCGGCACGGTGCCGACTACATCCGCGTCTACGTGTCGAAGCCCGGGTACAACCCGGTGACGACGGCGCTGAAGTGGTCCGACCTGCAGCTGACCACCAGCGTGCCGAACACCCCGGCCGCGCAGTGGACCCAGCAGCTCTCCAACGGCGTGCAGCAGAACATCCCGGTGAGCGTCTCCGGGCGTTCCGGGCGGGCCATCGTCTACACGATCTGGCAGGCGAGCCACTCGGACCAGTCGTACTACTTCTGCAGCGACGTGAACTTCGGCGGCACCAACCCGCCGACGTCGCCCAGCGCGTCGCCGTCCTCGTCGCCGTCGTCCTCGCCGTCGGCGTCCCCCTCGGGCCCGCCGTCTGACACGCCGTCGCCGTCACCGTCCACCTCGAACCCGCCGGTCACCGGCGCCTGCTCGGCGGCCTTCGCGGTGACGTCGAGCTGGAACGGCGGATATCAGGGTGAGGTGAAGGTGACCGCGGGCAGTTCCGCGATCAAGAACTGGACGGTGCTGCTCACCTACCCGGGCACGCCGCCGATCCAGCAGGGCTGGAACGCCAACCTGACCACCAGCGGGAACACGGTCCAGGCCACGAACGTCAGCTACAACGGGGCGGTGTCGGCGGGAGCCAGTACGAGCTTCGGCTTCCTGGGCTCCGGTGCGGCGGCCACGCCGACAGTAAGCTGCACCGCTTCCGCCTGACCCTCGCGCGAGCCGTTCACTTCGGTTACATTGGTGTTAATGGGAGCGCTCCCAGTCCCCCAACCACATCCCCAACGAATTGGAGGCAAAGCTAGACCGCGTGGTTCGGCTCCGTCCACGCACGTGCTGTGACTCCCGACGGGGAACGAGGCAGCCCCACCTCGTTCCCCGTCATCCCCTGTCCACCCCTGGAGGGGGAGTCTCTCCCACCGGATTACATCCGGCCCCGGTGCTTCGCCAGCGGCACCGTGATCGCCAGAACGGCGAGCGGCGCGCAGGCGAGCCAGATCAGCTTGCCGGCGTTCGGGTTGCCCCCGGCCCGCTCCAGCAGGGCCATGCCGAGCACGAGGAGCCCGGAAACGACGCCGACGACGGCGAGCACCCGCATCTTCGTCCTGCTGTACGGACCGGGCTCACCGGCCCGCGTTTCCATCGACGCTTCCCTCATGCGAATCTTCGATGCCCCCAGGACGCGCGCTGAAACGCCCCGTTTTCCGAGAACCACCGGCGGGTGCGCCGAAAGCGAAGGACGATGGCCGGCGGCGCTCCGTTGAGCCGCCGGCCACCGTGGCCCTCAGGGACGTGCGAGCGGCACGTCCAGGCGTGACTCCAGCTCCTCGAAGGTGATGCCGAAGGTGTTCACCACACGCACACCCTCACCACCCACGAGGAACGTCGCCACCTCGGTGTAGACCCTGGTCACGCACGTCTTACCGGTCAGCGGATAGGTGCACTCCGGCACCAGCTTCGGCTCGCCGGTCTTGGTGAACAGCGTCATCATCACCCAGACCTCCTTGGCGCCGACCGCCAGATCCATCGCCCCGCCGACGGCCGGGATCGCGTCGGGCGCGCCGGTGTGCCAGTTGGCCAGGTCGCCGGCGGCCGAGACCTGGAAGGCGCCCATCACGCAGACGTCCAGGTGGCCGCCGCGCATCATCGCGAACGAGTCGGCGTGGTGGAAGTAGGCAGCGCCGGGCAGCTCGGTGACCGGTTGTTTGCCCGCGTTGGTGAGGTCCCAGTCGGCCCGGTCGGCGGGGACCACCTCGCCCATGCCGAGCATGCCGTTCTCGGTGTGCAGGATGACGCCGCTGTCCGGTTTCAGGTGGTGGGCGATCGAGGTGGGCTGCCCGATGCCGAGGTTGACATACGACCCGTCGGGGATGTCACCGGCGATGAGCCGGGCGAGGTCGTCCTTGCCGAGGGGCTGACTCATCGGGGCACCTCCACCAGCCGGTTGACGTAGATCGACGGGGTGACGACGTTCTCCGGGTCCAGGTCGCCGGGCTCGACGATCCGGGAGACCTGGGCGATCGTGACGGTGGCGGCGGTGGCCATCACCGGGCCGAAGTTGCGGGCGGTCTTGCGGTAGACCAGGTTGCCGAGGCGGTCGGCGACGTGCGCCCGGATCAGCGCCACGTCGCCGTGGATCGGGTACTCCAGAACGTACTCCCGGCCGTCGATGGTGCGTGTCTCCTTCCCCTCGGCCAGCATGGTGCCGGCGCCGGTCGGGCCGTAGAAGGCGCCGATGCCCGCGCCGGCGGCACGCATCCGCTCGGCGAGGTTGCCCTGCGGGACGACCTCGAGTTCGACGCTGCCGTCGCGGTAGAGGCCGTCGAAGACCCAGGAGTCGGTCTGCCGGGGAAAGGAACAGATCATTTTTCGTACGCGGCGCGCCGCCAGCAGTGCGGCCAGTCCGGTGTCCCCGTTGCCGGCGTTGTTGCTGACGATCGTGAGGTCGCCCGCGCCGTGCTCGATCAGCGCGTCGATCAGCTCGACGGGCATCCCGGCCATGCCGAAGCCGCCGATCAGGACGGTGTCACCGTCCTTGACCGCGGTGACGGCGCCGAGCGCGTCCGTGATGATCGCTTTCACCGGGTGCAGTTCTCCAGGACCACGGCGAGGGCCTGGCCCACGCCGATGCAGATGGCGGCGACACCCCAGCGCTGGTTGCGCTCGCGCAGGACGTGGGCGAGGGTGCCGAGGATGCGCGCGCCGGAGGCGCCGAGCGGGTGACCGATCGCGATCGCGCCACCCCGGGTGTTGACGATCTCCGGGTCGATGCCCCAGGCGTCGACGCAGGCGAGGGACTGCGCGGCGAACGCCTCGTTCAGCTCGACCGCGCCCACGTCGCCCCAGCCGATGCCGGCCCGGCCCAGCGCCTTCTCGGCCGCCTCGACCGGTGCGAAACCGAAGTCCTGCGGGTCGACGGCGTGCGCGGCGCGCCCGGCGATCCGGGCGAGCGGGTCGAAGCCGATGTGGAAGGCGGCCGCGGCGGAACCGAGCAGCACCGCGGAGGCGCCGTCGTTGAGCGGTGACGCGTTGCCGGCGGTGATCGTGCCGTCCTTGCGGAACGACGGTTTGAGCTTCGCCAGCTTCTCCGGGCTGCTGTCGGCACGGATGCCCTCGTCGCGGACCAGGTCACCCGCGGGCACCGTCAGGTCCGCGTAGAAGCCGTCGTCCCAGGCCTTGGCGGCGAGCAGGTGCGAGCGTACGGCGAACGCGTCCTGCCGCTCCCGGGTGATGCCGTGCTTCTCCGCCAGCCGTTCGTTGCACTCACCCAGCGAGATCGTCCACTCGGCGGGCATCTCCGGGTTGACCAGGCGCCAGCCCAGCGTGGTCGAGACCGCCTCGAGGTTCCCGGCCGGGAAGGCCCGGGACGGTTTCGGCAGCACCCACGGCGCCCGGGTCATCGACTCGACACCGCCGGCCACCACGATCTCCGCGTCACCCGCGGCGATGGCGCGGGAGCCGAGAATCGCGGCGTCCAGGCTGGAGCCGCAGAGCCGGTTGACGGTGGCCGCCGGTACCGAGGTGGGCAGGCCGGCGAGCAGCACCGCCATCCGGCCGACGTTGCGGTTGTCCTCGCCGGCACCGTTGGCGTTGCCCCAGTAGACGTCGTCGATGCGGCCCCGGTCGAACTCCGGTGCCTTGTCGAGCAGACCGGTCAGGGCGGTGGCCGCGAGGTCGTCCGGTCGCACCTCGGCCAGGGCACCGCTGTATCTCCCGAACGGGGTGCGGGCGGCGGCGTAGACGAACGAGTCGGTCACGGGAGCTCCTCAAGAACGCGTTGCGCGATGCGGAAGGCGGTGTTGGCGGCCGGTACGCCGCAGTAGATCGCAGTCTGCAGGATGACCTCTTTGATCTCGCCGGCCGAGAGCCCGTTGGTCCGCGCGGCCCGTACGTGCATGGCCAGTTCCTCGTGGTGACCGAGGGCGATCAGGGCGGTCAGCGTGATCAGCGAGCGGTCCCGGCGGGCCAGGCCGTCGCGGGTCCAGATCTCGCCCCAGGCGTACCGGGTGATCAGGTCCTGGAAGTCGCGGGTGAACGCGGTGGTGCCGGCGGTGGCCCGGTCGACGTGGGCCGGGCCGAGCACCTCGCGGCGGACCTTGAGGCCGGCCGCGCGCTGCTCGTCGAAGTGCTGGTCGAGCAGGAAGGCGACGATCTCCGGTGACTCGGCCGGTGCGAGGTGCGCGACACCGTCGAGGACGACCAGGCGGCCGTTCAGGACGGTTTCGGCGATCGTGGCGAGGCCGCCGGGCGGGGTCGGCTTGTCGAGGGCTCCGGCCACGGCCAGGACCGGGGCGGCTATTTCGGGCAGCCTCTCGCGTACGTCGAAATCAGCAAGCGCCTCGCAAGCTCGCGCGTAACTCTCATCGTCGGTCGCGCGCAGCGCGCCGAGCAGGGGCTCGGTCACCTCGGGCGACCGGTCCGGGAGGCCGGGGGCGAACCAGCGCTCGATCGAGCCGGCCACCACCGCCTCGGTGCCCTGCGCCCGGACCAGTTTCGCGCGGTCGTGCCAGGCCGTGGCCTCGCCGATCTTCGCACCGGTGCAGAGCAGCGCGGCGGCGGTGACCCGCTCCGGGAAGTCCAGCAGCAGTTGCAGGCCGATGGCGCCGCCGATCGAGTCGCCGGCGTAGAGGAACGACGTGCCCGGCCGGATCCGGTCGGCGAGCGCGATCACCTCGCGGGCCAGGTCGCCGACGCCGAACGGGCCGGGTGCCGGTGCGCTTCGGCCGTGGCCGGGCAGGTCGAAGCCGACCACGTGGTAGTTGCCGTACAGGCGCGCGGCGCAGCCGGCCCAGAGCGTCTCGGCGCTGGTGCCGACCGAGGAGCCGAGCAGCAGCAGTGGCCGGCCGGGTGCGCCGGTGAAGGTGGTGGCGGTCAGCAACGTCTCACTCCTTGGCCCGGGCGAGGACCGCGTCGATGATCTGGTCGGTGGCGCCGAGGTAGGGCTCGTCGGGTGCCGCTTCCGGTGCGACCGACCGCTGCTCGGCGTCGACGCCGGGCCGGGCCGCGGCCAGGTTGGCGGTCATCCAGGAGGTCTCCACGTGCAGTCCGGCGAGCAACTCGGCGGTCTGCGAACCGGCGGTGACCGTGTGCCGGGCGAGCGTGCGCAGGGTGGCCCATTCGACGTGCCAGCCGCCGTCGGGCCGCTCGTCGACGGCGGCGGCCGCGGCGGCGTGCACGGTGGCGGCCAGGGGTGGCCCGGCCAGCGCGGCCCGGCGCACCAGGATGGCCAGCACCGGGTTCTGCTTGTTCGGCATCGTCGAGGAGCCGCCCCGGCCCCGGACCGCGCCCTCGGTCAGCTCGTGGATCTCCGGGCGGGCCGCGACGAGGATGTCGTTGGCGATCCGGCCCCAGGCGTCGGTGCAGGTCACCAGCGCGTCGGCGGCGCCGGTGAGCGGCGCGCGGGCGGTGTGCCAGGGCGTGCGGGCCGGCAGGCCGAGGGCGGCCGCGGTGGTCTCGACTAGGTCGGTGACAGCGGCGGGCGATCCGGCGAGGGCGACCGGGGCGGCGAGGCTGCCGGCCGCGCCGCCGATCTGCACCGCCAGGCGGTCGGCGGCGGTGTCCAGGCTGTCACGGGCGTCGAGCACGCCGGTCAGCCAGGTCGCTGCCTTGAGACCGAAAGTGATCGGTACGGCATGCTGGGTCAGGGTCCGCCCGGCCATCAGCGTGCCCCGGTGCTCCCCGGCGAGCCGCGCGAGCGTGGTGATCTGGCCGGCCAGGTCGTCGCGAACCCGGGCCAGCACGTCACGCAGGCACAGCACGAGACCGGTGTCCAGGACGTCCTGGCTGGTCAGGCCCTTGTGCAGCAGCTCGGCGGCGGCGGGATTGCGATCGCCGAGCCGGGACCGGAGCAGTTTCAGCAGCGGGATGACCGGGTTGCCGCCGGACTCGGCGTCACGGGCCACGGCCGGGACGTCGCCGGGGCCGGTCAGTCCGGTGAGGTCGTCACGCGCGCCGGGGCCGGCCACGCCGTGCAGGACCAGGGCGTCCAGCCAGGCGGCTTCGACCCGGACCATCGCCTCGAGAACGGCGGCGCCGGTGAACAGGCCACCGGCACGGTCGTCACCGGGCCAGAGGAGATCGCTCAAGGCGTACCCCTGCATGGCCTGGAAAGCGCGCAAGCGCGTTGTCTCATGCCCAGGCGTCCCGGAGCCGGGGATAGGTGAGGAAGACCGTCTCGCCGTCGCCCTGAAGACGGACGTCGAAGATCAGGCCGTCCGGTTCCCGGGTCGTGATCAGCGTGGACCGGCGGTCCGGCGCGACCGACTCCAGGAGGGTGTCGCGGGCCAGCACGTCCGGGTCGTCGGGCAGGTAGGCGCGCGTGAAGAGCCGGTCCAGCAGGCCGCGGGCGAAGACCGTGACGGCGAAGAACGGAGCGCTGCCCGGCTCGGTCGCACCCGGCTCCAGCGTCGAGAACTGGTAGTGGCCGTCCGGGTCGGTGGCGGCCCGGCCCCAGCCGGTGAAGGTCCACCCGTCGCGGCGCAGCGACCCCGGCTCCCGCAGGACGTGACCCCGCGGGTCGGCCTGCCAGATCTCCAGAACCGCGTCGGGCACCGCGTTGCCGTCGCCGTCGGTGACCCGGCCGTGCAGCCGGACGGCACGCGGATGGGCCGGCGGGACCAGCTCGTTCATCCGCGGGAACTCGAGGCCGAGGTGGAAGAAGGGGCCGACGGTCTGGCCCGGTACCGCGCTCATGGCGCCACCTCCGCTGCGCTCCGGCGTCGCCATGAGCTGAAAGCTGAGCCTGATGATTCGCTCGCAAGCTCACTCATGGCGCCACCTCCGCTGCGCTCCGGCGTCGCCATGAGCCGAAGGCTGAGCCTGATGATTCGCTCGCAAGCTCGCTCATGCAGCTTCCTCAGTGTCCGACTCGAGTGGCGTGCGGTGGGTGCCGGAGAGAACTACGTCCCAACGGTATCCGGTGCTCCACTCGGGCGTGGTGAGGTCGTGGTCGTACTGGGCCACCAGCAGTTCCCGCGCTTTCGGGTCGGTGATCGACTGATAGATCGGGTCCAGCGCGAAGAGCGGGTCGCCCGGGAAGTACATCTGGGTGACCACCCGCTGGGTGAAGTCGAGGCCGAAGAGCGAGAAGTGGATGTGCGCCGGGCGCCACGCGTTGACGTGGTTGCGCCACGGGTACGGCCCCGGCTTGATCGTCTGGAACCGGTACGACCCGTCCGGCCCGGTGATGCAGCGGCCGACCCCGGTGAAGTTCGGGTCGTGCGGCGCCGGGTGCTGGTCGCGCTGGTGCCGGTATCGTCCCGCCGCGTTCGCCTGCCAGACCTCGACGAGCTGGCCCGCGACCGGGCGCCCGTCACCGTCGAGGACCCGCCCGGACACCACGATCCGCTCGCCGATCGGGGTGCCGGAGTGCTGGATGGTCAGGTCCGCCTCGTCGTCGGCGACGTCGCGGTGACCGAAGGCCGGTGCCCACAGCTCCACCGACTCCGGGTCGATCAGGTGCGCCGGCTGCTTCGGGTGCCGCAGGACGCTGCTGCGGTACGACGGGTAGTCGAGTCTCGGCTGCGGACCGCCCGGCTGCTGGGCAGCCGCCTCGATCTCGGCGCTGATGTCGGCTTGTGACAACTCCATGTTCACGCACCGGACGCTAGGCGGTTCCCGGCGTTCCGGCGATACTCTTCTTCCATTCAGTGGAAGGGGGGCTCATGGGGGCCAGCGTCACGTCACGCGCGCTCGACCTTCTGGGCGCCTTCGACGGTGCGCATCGCAGCCTCTCGCTGACCGACCTCGCCCGGCGGGCCGGTCTGCCCCTGGCCACCGCGCATCGCCTGGTCGGCGAGCTGCATCGGTGGGGTGCGCTGACCCGCGAGCCCAGCGGTGATTACGTGATCGGGCGCCGGATCTGGCAGCTCGGGCTGCTCGCTCCGGTGCAGAGCGGGCTGCGCCAGGCCGCTTCCCCATTTTTGCATGATTTGTACGGCACAACGCTCGCCACCGTGCATCTGGCTGTTCGGGACGGCATCGAGGTGCTCTACGTCGAGCGGCTGGCGGGGCACGTGTCGGTGCCCGTGGTGAGCCGGGTCGGGTCGCGGTTGCCGATGCACGCGACGGGGGTGGGGAAGGTGCTCCTCGCGTACGCGCCGGAGGAGGTGCGCGCCGAGGCTCTGGGGCGGCTGGTGCGGATCACGGCGTACACCGTCACCCAGCCCGCCCGGCTCCTGGAGCAGCTGCGCCGGGTCCGCGCCGAGGGCTACGCGACCACCGGCGAGGAGATGAGCCTCGGCGCCTGCTCGGTGGCGGTGCCGGTACGCACCGGGGACACCGTGGTGGCCGCCCTCGGGATCGTCGTGCCGGATCTGCGCCGCCAGCTGCCACGGCTGGTGTCCGCGTTGCAGGTGGCGTCCAACGGGATCGGGCGAACGCTGACGGCTTCCACTGGATGGAATCAGGGTCTTGCCGGGGCACGTGCCGCTGCCGAAGGCTGAGGTCATGCGTACCCAGGTCGCCATCATCGGCGCCGGCCCGGCCGGTCTGCTCCTCTCTCATCTCCTCGCCCAGGGCGGGGTTTCCTCGGTGGTCCTCGAGATCCGCTCCGAGGAGTACGTGGCGGCCCGGATCCGCGCCGGGATCCTGGAGCACTCCAGTGTCGAGCTGCTGGAGTCGGCCGGGCTCGGTGACCGGATCCGCAGGGAGGGCGATCATCACCGGGGGATCTATCTGCAGTGGCCGGGTGAGCGGCACCATCTCGACTTCGAGAACCTCGTCGGGCGCTCCGTCTGGGTCTACGGGCAGACCGAGGTGCAGAAGGATCTGGTCGCCGCCCGTGCTGCGGACGGCCAAGAGATCCACTACGAGGTGTCGGACGTCCAGTTGTTTGACGAATTCGTGACTTTTACTGACAAGGCCGGCGTGTCTCACCGGCTGGACTGTGAGGCGACAGCCGGCTGTGACGGCTCGTTCGGGCCTTCGCGCCACGCCGTGCCCGCGGCGAAAACCTTCGAGCGCGTCTACCCGTACTCCTGGTTCGGGATCCTCGCCGACGTCGCGCCCTCCACCGACGAGCTCATCTACGCCTGGCACCCGAACGGGTTCGCCCTGCACTCGATGCGCTCGGCAACGGTGAGCCGCCTCTATCTTCAGGTGCCGAACGGGACCGACCCGGCCTCGTGGTCCGACGACCGGATCTGGGAGGAGCTGGCGACCCGGCTCGGGCACGGGCAGAACGGCTGGAAACTCACCCCCGGGCCGATCACCGACAAGAGCGTGCTGCCGATGCGCAGCTACGTGCAGACACCGATGCGGCACCGGAACCTCTACCTCGCCGGGGACGCCGCGCACATCGTGCCGCCCACCGGCGCCAAAGGCCTCAACCTCGCGATCGCCGACGTCGCGCTGCTCAGCAGGGCCCTGATCGCGCAGATCAAGGAGGGGAACCCGGCGCTCGCCGACCGGTACTCCGGCGACGCGCAGCGCCGGGTCTGGCGATGCACACACTTCTCCTGGTGGATGACGACGATGCTGCACACGTCCGGCGACCCGTTCGACGCCGAACTGCAGCTGTCCCAGCTGCGCTGGGTGGCGAACAGCGAGGCCGGCGCTACGGGGCTCGCCGAGAATTACGCCGGCCTGCCGATCGGTTACTGAGGTTTCGTGTCCGTCGCGGCTGCAGCCTGGGCAGGCGGTGCCGCGGGTGTGCCTTCGGGTGGGTTCGTCGCCTCGATCGTGGGCGGCGCCGGGGCGTGGTCGACGGCCTCCCGGTACGTGCCGGTGGGCAGCGTGGACGGGCTGGCGTCGGGCGGAACCTGCCCGTTCGGTGCGGCCGGCTCCCGGGCGAGGAGCCCCTTGCCCAGCGAGGCGAGCGTGGCCAGGAACGCGACGTTCAGCGCGGCACCCCAGTCGAACGTCGTGATGTCGAAGACCCCGGCCACCATCGACCCGGTCAGCGCACCCAGGAACGTCTTACCCAGGCGGACCAGCAGGTCGGGCCAGAACGACAGGTTGCTGAACTTGCCCAGGTACTGAACGCCGGTCAGCAGTGCCGAGGCCACGAAGGCGCTGACCGCCAGCGTGATCGCCTGCTTCCACGGCAGCTGACCGACCGCGCCGGCCCCACCGGCCAGCAGGGTCGCGACGAACACCTGCCCCGCCGACCACCCGGCACGCTCCAGGAAGTCCAGCGCGACTGCTCTCCATTTAGGAACTGTCTGCATCACGGACATAGACCCTCCTCTCTTCGAAGGTCACCGATAATCCTCCGAACGGCGGATCAGCGCGCGCACGGGGTCGCCGGATCAGCGCGCATGCGGGGTCTGGGCCGATCGCCGGATCAGCGCGCGCACGGGGTCGCCGATCGCCGGATCGATCGGATAGCGGTGCGCGAGCCAGTCGAGGATCGCCAGCGCGGCGGCCGCGTTGCCGGTGTAGCCGGGAACCATCGCGGCGAGCGGCAGCGCATCCGGCGGGTACGCCCGCTCCACCCGCCGCGACGCGTCGAACGGGTCGCGGTAGGGCGGTTCGCCGCCGCTGAGCCGGGCCAGCGCGATCACCCCGTCCACGGCCCGGGTCTGGATCATCCGGGAGGCGGCCAGCCGCTCACCGCGCAGCTCCCGGTGCATCCCGGTGTAAAGGCAGGTCAGTGCGTCGTTCAGGTGGTAATCGGCGGAGTCGTAGGGAGTGTGCGGCAGGGATGCCTGACTCTCGGCCAGCCCGGGCGGCGCACCGGTCCGGCGCCACACGATCCGTGCGCCGGAGAACGGGACCTTCGTCAATTCCGCGACGGTGACCACCCGGTACTCGGCGAGGACGCCGTCCTCATACAGGGCCCGGCGGCCGTCGCGCTCGTGGGCGAAGCTGAACACCACCGGTCCGGGCACTTCCAGCCAGTCGGTGCGGTCCACGTACCGCCACTTCGCCCCGTCCGCGACCACCAGCAGGAAATCCAGGTCGGAGTGCTCGTCCAGGCGGGCCCGCTGGGCGCCGGCCGAGCCGAGACCGAGCACGGCGACGGTGTCGTCACGGGCTCCGAGGTGGGCGGCGAGATCATCAAGACGGCGCAGGATGAGGTGCATACCTAGGGAGCATCACCGATCCCCCTCGATCCCCCAAGCCCTACGTTTTCGATGTGCTGAACGATCTGCTCGGCGGGCTGCCTCCGGTCCTGGTCTATCTCGTCGTCGCCGTCCTGGTCACGGCGGAGACGGCCCTGGTCGCCGGTCTGGTGCTGCCGGCGGCGACGGCTCTGGTCGCACTCGGGTTGCTCGCCAACGCGGGGGTGGTGCCGCTGGTGCCGGCGCTGGCGGTCGCGGCCGGGTCGGCGCTGCTCGGTGGCAACCTGGCGTTCCGGTCCGGCGCCCGTCGTGCCGGTCTCCCCCGCGCCGGGCTTTCTCTCGACCGGGGCCCGCGGCCTCTTGACCGGGGCCTGCGGCGCGCCGAGAAGCTGTTCGGCAGGCACGGCGGGCGGGCGATCTTTCTCGGACAGTGGGTGGTGGGCGCGCGTACCCTCATGCCTCGGCTGGCAGCGCGCGGTCGCGTACCCCATCGCACTTTCGCGGCCTGGCACACGCCGGCGGCGATCCTCTGGTCCTTGTGGATGGTCGGCGCGAGCTACGCGGCAGGGGCCTCCTACGACGTCCTAGCCGCGCGCGCCGGTCGCGCGACCGGCGCGCTGGCCGCGCTGACGCTGCTCATTCTCGGACTGATTCTGGCGGGTCGATGGTTCGGTCAAAACCCCGATTCGGTACGGGCAATCGCGCGCCTCCTCCCCCGCGGCAGCCGCTGGTGGCCCCACCCGGCACACCCGGTCATCGCGGCCGGACTCAGCCTCGGCCTGCTCACCTCACTCGCCGTCCTCCTCGTCGCGGTGATTCCTCCGGTGGTGCGCTTCAGCGGCCTGGCCGCAACGGATGACGCGGTCGCGGAGTGGACCCGTTCGCAGTGGACGTCCGACGGTTATCTGTTCGCGCTCGAAACCGCCACCACGTTCGTCCCCGAGGCCCTGATCGCCCTCGCCGTCGTGGTCTCCCTGCTCCGCTGGTTCTGGCCTCGCCCGCTCTCCCGCTCCCTGTCGGGTTCGCGGCGGAACGGGTGGGCCGGACTACTCGAAGCCATCGGCCCGGTGCTTCCCGCCGTGATCCTGGCTGCCGTCCTGTCCCAAGCCGTACCGCCCGGCTGGCGCGCCGCCGAAACGCTCGTCTTCCCCGCACCGGCCGAGTTCGACGGAAGCGTCCCGCTCGACGCCGCCGCGATGGCCCTCGCCACCATGTCAGCCGGGCAAACCGCCCAGGTCGCCGCCGCCGCGGGCCTCCTCGCCTGGCTGGTCGCCCGCGGTCTGCCCTGGTCCTGGCAGGTCACGGTCTGGACCGCCGCCGCACTGGGCACAGCCATCTGCGCGGGCTCCTGGGTCTACCTCGGCTGGAGCCGCCTGAGCGAGACCGTCGCCGCCCTCATCCTCGGCGCGGCCTGGGCCGCGGTGAACGCCGCCGTCTGGTCCGGCCGCACCACCCGTCCCGAACCCACAGCCGTGCTCCCCCAGCTGGCGCTGAGCGCTGCCTCTTCCGCTCCGGGACGGCCCTGACGCCCAGCCGGGCGGGCCGGCTGGGCGTCAGGGGCGCCTCCGGCCGCGAAAAGCGACGCTGAGCGCCAGCCAGGCGGGCTGGCTGGGCGTCAGGGGTGGCTCCGGCCGCGAAAAACGACGCTGAGCGCCAGCCAGGCGGGCCGCCCGGGAGCGCTCATGCCGTGATGTGGCAGCTGCCCGGCCGGTCGGGCGGCCGGGCAGTCCACGCGGTGGCGGCTCGTCAGGACCGCTGGCGCAGGGCGAGCGGGAAGGTTCCCTCGCCGACGCCGGTGAGCGTGCGGGTGTATTGCCTCAGGTAGGTGTCGAGGAACGGCGACCGATCGCCCTGGGTAGGCACGTCGAGCCGCGGGTTCTGCAGCGCGAGGTTCAGCCGCGCGCGGGTGACCTCGATCGTGTTGCCGCTCGGGGTGTCGCGCCAGCTTGCGCTGCCGATCGTCCCGATCTGCACACCCAGCTGGTGGCCCACCTCCAAGGTCCAGTCCGTGGATTTCAGGTCGAACGCGACGCGGCCCGCTCGTTCGATCAGCGCCACGTTCTCGTCGAACATCACCGCGGTCCCGTCCGGAGCGACGTCCCACAGCCGCACCATGACGTTGCCCAGCGCGCCGGCGTTCAGCGTGATCCGCGGGGTGGCGGTGATCCGCAGCCGGGACGTGACCGGCGTGGAGAAGCTGAAATAGCTGTGCGCGTCGGCGGCCGCCGGCAAAGGTGCGAGACGCAGACCGGCGGGCGGGGCGGGATCGGTGAAGTGTTCCATGTCCCACTGCTGGCCGGCGGGCACGTTCAGCGTCGAGGCGATGCCGTCGTCGACGTACGTTCCGTTCGACAGCGCCGCCGTGGTGTTCGACGACGGCGCCGGCCAGGTGCGCTGTGCGCGCCACGCGCCGGTGTTGTCCTCGATGGCGTAGGCCGGATCCTGGACCGCCGGCCGGGCGCCCTTCAGGTAGCGGTCGTAGAAACGCATGACCTCGTCGAAGAACCCGGCGCGGCCCATGAGCAGCTGGCCCTGATCGTTCGTCTCGTTGCCGCGGACGTGCTCCCACTGCCCCAGCCAGCCCCGCTCGACGCCGTGGTGGTTGTCGAGGAATTCCTCCATGTCCTCGGGCTTGGTGTTGTTCTCGATGAAGCCCTGCGTGACGAAGAGCGGGGTGTTCGTGCCTCTGGCCTGGGCGGCGAGGTTGCGGGCGCGCCAGTAGGACGAGCCCAGGTCGGGATTGTTGTTGTTCGTGAGGTTGTCGGCGAGGCACTCGGGGTGGCTCTGCTCGTACGCCGCGTTGGCCTGGTAGCGGGCGGTGTCATCGGGCAGCGGCGCCATCGTGGCGATGCCGTTGTAGGCGTTCGGGGTGCCGGTCACGTTGGGCCGCGGAACCCCGTTGCTGAACAGGTAGTTGTACATGTTCCACACCGGTTCCTGAGCCACGACGGCTTTCAGCGCCGGGAGACGCAGATTGTTGCCGACGAGCCCGGTGACGGCGTCGTACGACTTGCCGTACATGCCCACCTTGCCGGTCGACCACGGTTGCGTCGCCGCCCACCGGATCGCGGCCTTCACGTCCGCCTGCTCACCCGGGCCCACCCAGTCGAGGCAGCCGGTGCTCCCGCCGAAGCCACGCAGGTCGACCATGACGTAGGTGTAGCCGCGGGCGAAGAGGCCGGTGCCGCTGGTGAAGTCCGCGAACCGGCTGGACGGGCCGGTCCGGGTCCAGCCCTCCGGCCCGGTCTGGCCCGCGTGGCTGAAGTACGAGCTGACGGCGAGGATCACCGGCGTCCTGGCGCGCGCCGGCAGGTTCGCCGGCCGCAGGACGTCGGCGTGGAGCTCGACGCCACTGTTGTCGGCGGATGGGAAGTAGGCCTCGGTCCACACCGCGCCCTCGGGTACGCGGGGGTTCTCCTCGTGGGTGACGCCCGCCGGGGCGGCCGGCGGCGCGGCAGCGGCGGCGGTCGCCGCTCCACCTGCCGCGAGAGCGGCAACCGTGATCATCGCGACGAATGTTGCCCGTCTGCGTAGACTCACTTGACCTCCAATGAATCGACCGGGATCTCTGCCGTCCTGACGCTAGCGTGCTGCCGTTCCTTGTGGAGTGAGCCGGGTCGGCCGTTTGCCCCATTGATTGGTGTCAATAGCCTTGCCAGGATGACGCCATGACGACGGGGCGACGGCTGTTCTCGGCACTGTCCGTAGCGACGCTGGTGGTGGCCGGCGCCCTCAACGCCGCACCGGCGACCGCCGCGCCGCCCGGCGGAGATCCGGAAACACCGTGGCGGATGCGGCACTGGCCGCAGACGCAGCCGTGGCAGGTCGACGAGGTGTCCGCACTGGGGCACCCAGCCGGCGCGCCGCAGCCGATCGACCCCCAGCGCTACGAGCTGCCGGACACGATGACCTGGGACGACTACCGGGCTGTGCCGGGCACCGACTGGGCCGACCCGGCGGTGCGCGGCTCGGAACGCACCTTCAACGGCGCCCTGGTGCTCCTCGACTACCCGAACCAGCCGTTCGTGGTCACCCAGCCGGCGAACTCCACGATCTACGGGAACCCGTCCGGCGTCGAGAATCTGGACCGTTCCGAGGTGCCGGCGTTCTATCGGGACTTCCTCAACAAGCCGGGCGCGCTCAACCGGGGCCACACCATCCACGAGTACTGGATGGAGGACTCGAACGGGCGCTTCGGCATCGACCTGAGCGCGTTCGGCGTCTACCAGATGCCGCACGAGAGTCACGAGTACGGCATCGAGAGCTCCATGCAGCGCGGCCTGGGCTGCCCGGGCGACGACGTGTGCGGGCGTGATCTGCGGGCCGACGCCCGCGCGGCCTGGATCGCCGCGGTCGGCAAGCAGGAGGCGGCCTCGTACGATTTCGTGTTCTTCCTCTCGGCGGGCCAGGACGAGTCGGCCACCTGGCAGGAGTTCGGCCAGATGAAGTTCACCACCAAGGAGGACGTCAGCGAGGAGTTCGGCCCGCCGGATGAGTCACTGCCGAACTGGAACGCGACCCGCTACGTCGAGTGGACGTCCTGGCAGGCCTCGGCGAACATCTGGCCGAACGCCACCCAGGGCAGCTCGCTGCAGGCGGAGAGCTCGGGCATGTCGACGTACGCGCACGAGTTCAGCCACATCCTCGGCATCGGCGACAACTACAACAACCCGTACTCCGTGCCGGCGCGCCGCGATTACAGCGGGCCGTGGGAGATGCTGAGCCGCGGCACGTTCAACGGCCCCGGCGGACCGCACAGCCGGTGGCTGATCCCGGGGACCGCGGGCTCCTCGATGGGCGCGCAGCACATGCTGCGCAACAAGATGAAGCTCGGCATCGTCGACGACGCCGCGGTGCTCAAGCTGTCCCGCGACGCGCTCGCCCAGTCCGGCGTCGTGGTGACCCGGGTGACGGCGCGCGCGGTCGACCCGGCCGGGCGCCGGCTGGCCGGCATCAATGTGACCCTGGACGGCGGCGACCGCAGCCCCTCCTGCAACACCGCGACGGATCCGTACTGCGACGGCGGCGGATACAACAACTACACGCTCGAAGTGGTCGACCGGATGGGCTTCGACTCGTTCACCCCGGACTCCGGCGTGCTGCTCGCCAAGACGAAGAACGCCGACGCCGCGCCGTTCATCTGGACCGTCGACGCCAATCCGCAGGACATCGACAAGGTCGACTTCGTGCTGCCGGACGGCACGCCGCAGAAGATGACCATCGGCGACTACCGGCAGCTCTCCGACGCGCTGTTCCACGCCGGCACCGGCTCGGGCAGCCAGTTCGAGTACGCGGACACGGCCAACCGGCTGCACTTCTACGTCCTCGACCGGCGGCGGGACCGGCACGGCGTGCTCTCGTACGAGGTCGCGGTGCGCTCGCTCGACGGCGCCGGGCCGTCCACCCGCGGTGTGCGGGCCTCGTCGGCCACCGCTCGCCCCGGGCCGTCCGGCTGGGCTCGGTGCACGATTCCGATCCGCAACACCAGCCGGAACGCCGACGTCTTCCGGATCTCGGCGCCGGGGGCAGTGCTGCCCCGGGCAGTCGTCGGGGTGGCGGGCCGTCAGCCGGCCTCGGTCGAGGTCTACGTCAAGGGCGTGCGGGCGGTGGCGGTCGAGGTCAGGTCGGAGAGTGACCCGGGCGCGACCGCCGTGACCTCCTGCACCGTTCGACGGTGACGTCCTGGTCACCCGAGGCGGGGGTGGACAACCGGCGACGGCCGGTTGTCCACCCGGGACTCAGCCGGTGACGGTGAAGGGCTGCTCGACAGTGGTCGCGGAGTCGGTGCCGGTCAGGGTGAGGGCGGCGGGACCCGGGACCGCGGTGCCCGGCACGCTGACGGTGGCGCCGGAGACGATGCCGTCGGCGTTGGCACGCAGGGTGACGGCCGGACCGGCGCCGAGCGTGCCGGTGACGGTCTCGTTGGGCGCGAACCCGGAGCCGTCGACGGTGATCGCCGTGCCGCGCGGTCCGGAGGTGACCGAAAGGGACACCTCGGGGTCGTATGCGGGCCGGTCCGGCTGCGAGGCCGGCGGGACAGTGGTGGTCACCGTCGCCGCCGAGGCTGCCTGACCCACCGTCACGGCGAGCGTGGCGGTGATGCTCGACAGCGCGTCCCAGGCGGTGACGTGAACCGTGTAGACGCCGGGCTGAGCGTAGGTGTGGCTCCCGCTGATCACCCCGGCCGCGTCAACCGTGGCGTCCTGCGGAACCGTGCCGTCCCCCCACTGAACACGGGCGTGGTAGGCGGGAACGCCACCGGTCACCGCACCGAGCTGGGCGGCGAGCGCCTGCCCCGCGGTAGCCGTCTGGTCAGGCCCGGCCGCCAGCGACAAGGAGGCCCGGGGCGTGCCGTCGTCGGCGACCGCGAAGACGTGGATGCGGCCCGCCGAGCCCGGGTCACCGGACTGGACCGGCAGGGTCACCGAGGCCAGCCGCTTACCCTCCGGGATCCGGTACGGCGCGGTGGCGAACAGGAACGGCTGGGCGCTGTCCCGATCGGTCCCCCGCAGCCGGTACTCGTTCTTCGCGACGATGACGTTGCCGTACGACGGGGTGCCGTTGGCGTTGCCGCCCAGGGTCCAGTCGCTCATCTGGATCGGGAGGGCCGCGGTGCTGCCGTCGGTGAACGTCGCCGTGCCGGTGGTGCTCTGGTTGCCCTGGGTGCCGGCGCCGATGAACGAGATGCTCGTGGCGTCGGACGGCAGGTCGAGCGCGATCGTCCGGCCGTTGCCGATCGCGTTGTCGGGCTGCCCGGCCGGGGTGGCGGGCAGGGTGAATCCCAGCGCGGTCCCGGGCACGGTGACCCGCTTGCCCTGGGTGACGCCGGCTGCCGCGAGGGCGGTCCGGGAGTATGCCCAGTTCTTCGCGTCGCAGTTGGCGCCGAGCACACCCTCGTCGCCGATGCAGACGGTGTCGAACGCGGCGGTCAGGCCGGACTCCGGAGCGTAGGCCACGTCGACGCCGACAGTGGCGGCATCCTGGCTGGTCCCGTCGGTCACCGTGACCGCGGCCTGGTAGAAGCCGGGCTTCGCGTACGTGTGGGAGCCACTCACCCGGTAGACGGCTCGCGAGCTCAGGGCGACGGTGCCGGCGCTGACCGGCGAGCCGTCACCCCAGTCGACGGTGGCCTCGTAGCCCTCCGCGGAACCACCGGTGACGGTGGCCAGCGGAACCGACACCGCGGCGCCGGAGCGGGCCGGGACCTCGGCCGCGCCGGTCACCGTGACGGCGCCGCCGCCGAGCTGGACGTCACCGCCGGCCAGCAGTTCGATCTCGGCGAGGTTCGGCTGGGCGGCGCCGGTGGTCTTCGTGACGACCAGGCGGAACTGTGCGAAGCGCCCGGGCCTGTCGATCTGGAACGGGCGGGTCTGGTTGCGCCAGGGGAACACCTCGCCGCTGCGGCGGTCCACAGTGGTCCAGGTGATGCCGTCGCGGGAGCCCTGCAGCTTCCAGTCGGCCGGGTCGCCGGCGGCGGCACCCGAGGTGAGGGTGTAGTACGTCGGCGCCTGCTTGCTGCCCCGGTACGCCCAGGTGATCTGCGGCGTCGCCGAGGTGAACGTCATCTGGGTGGCCGACGTGTCGTCGAACAGCTTCGCCGCGTCCTGCCCACCGCTGGCGGTCGCCGTGCCGAGACCGGGACCGGTGGTGTCCTGCAACGGCTTCGGCACCTCGGTGCCCCTGGTCAGCGACTCCGGTACGTCACGCGAGCCGGTGCCCCACGACGACGGCTTCGGGCCCATCCGGAACTCGATGGTGCCGCCGCGGGCGAGGGCCGACGAGTCCAGGGAGACCCCGTGGTGGGACCGTCCGTTGACCGTGACGCTTTGGACGTACACATTCCTGATGTTGTTCTTGGGTGCCTTGACCACGATGTCGCCGGTGCGGCGGTGAACGGTCATCTGGGTGAACTGCGGCGATCCGATGGCCCATTCGGGCGACCCGACCTGGAGCGGGTAGAGGCCGAGTGAGCTGAGCAGGTGCCACGCGGACATCTCGCCGTTGTCCTCGTCGCCGAGGTAGCCCTGCCCGATCTCGCTGCCGGCGTAGAGGCGCCGAAGGATCTCCCGCACGAGGGCCTGCGTCTTGGACGGTGCGCCGACGTAGTCGTACATGTAGGGGATGTGGTGCGACGGCTGGTTGCTCATGCCGAGCTGGCCCATCCGGACCGCGCGTGCCTCCAGCATCTCGTGGATGACGCCGCCGTAACCGCCGGGGCGGTCGGCCAACTCCCGTGTCGCGAAGAACTCGTCGAGCTTCTTCTCCAGCGCCTTGCGCCCGCCGTGCAGGTTGGCCAGGCCCTGGCCGTCGTGGGGTGCGGTGAAGGCGAAGTTCCAGCCGTTGGTCTCGGTGTAGACGCCGCCCCAGTCGAGGGGGTTGCCGGCCAGGAAGTTGCCGGCGGCGTCGCGTCCCTGGAAGAAGCCGGTCTTGGGATCGTAGAGGTTGACGTAGTTGCGGGCGCGCTCCAGGAAGTAGCGTGACTCCTCCTTGAGCTGCTCGCGCCTCGCCCGCGGGGTGGCCTGGTCCCTGGCCAGTTCGGCGGCCATGTTGCCGATGCCGTAGTCGTTGACGAAGCCCTCAAGGGCCCAGGACACGGATTCGCCGGTCGAGGTCGGCGTGTAGCCGAGGAACAGCGACGTCTCGATGCCCTTGCGGCCGACCGCGCCGCGACCCGAGGCGACGGTCGCGTCCTTGACCGACGCGTCGTAGGCGGCGAGCGGGTCGGGAAGCTTGACCCCATTGAGGTACGCCTCCGCGAGCGACACGTTCGCACTGGTACCGGTCATCAGGTCGGCGTATCCCGGCGACGACCAGCGGGCGATCCAGCCGCCGTCGCGGTACTGCTGGACGAACCCGTCAGCGATCTTCGCGGCGATGTCCGGGTAGAGCAGCGAGTACGCCGGCCACACGGTGCGATAGGTGTCCCAGAAGCCGTTGTTGACGTAGATCTGGCCGTCGACGATCTTCGCCCCGGTGGCGGTCGGTGTCGACGTGCCGGCCGGCGCCGACACCGGGCTGGCGTACTGCCAGCGGGGGCTCGCGGCGGTGCCGGTGTTCTCCGACTGGGAGTTCGGGTAGAGGTTCAGGCGGTACAGGTTCGAGTAGAGGGTGACCAGCTGCGTCTCGGTCGCGCCGCGCACCTCGACCCGCTGGAGGCGGTCCTTCCAGGCGGCGGTGGCGGCAGCGTGGATCTGCTCGAAGCCGCGGCCGGTGACCTCCAGGTCGAGGTTGCGCCGTGCCTGGTCCACCGAGATGAACGACGTCGCGAACCGCAGGGTCACCTGCTTGTTCGCGGTGATGTCGAAGGTGGCGGAGGTGGCCGCCGTCCTGGCCGGGGCGCGGTCGAACGTGCCGGCGACGAACATCCGGCTGCGGCCGGCGGACAGGCCGCTGCCGTTGTCGACCCAGCCGGTGAGCGCGCCGTCCGCGCCGATCGTGAAGGTGCCGTTGTGCAGGGCCAGGCTGCCCTCGCTGCCCGCCGGGTAGTCGAACTGCATGATGGCGCCGTGGTCCGTCGGCGACATCTGCGCCTTCAGGCCGTTCTGGAAGGCGACCCGATAGAGATCGGGCCGCGCGATCTCGTCGTCGTGCCGGTAGGCGAGCGCGCGATCGCGCGGCTGCCCGGTCAACGACCCACCCTCGGGTACGGGCATGATCGACATCTGGTTCCGATCGCCCATCCACGGACTGGGCTGGTGCGAGATCGCGAGTCCCTGGAGCATCGGCAGGTTGGCGGCGTTGTTGGCCCGCTGGTACTCGTACTCCCAGGAGTTCGAGGTGGCGTTGGTGACCGGGGTGAGGAAGTTGAAGCCGTTCGGCAGCGCCGTGATCGGCAGGTTGTTGCCCCGGGAGAACGAGCCGGACGAGTTGGTGCCGCGGCGGGTGTCGACGTAGTTGGTGAGAGTGGAGCCGTCGATTACGGCCGGCGTGCCCACCACGGCGATGTCGTCGATCCAGCCCTGGAACCGGGTGGCGGCGGTGGCGCCGGGGTTGTCGTAGGCGAGCAGGATCCGGTCGATCGTCTTGCCGCTCGCGACAGCGCCGAGGTCGGACTGCACGGCGTTCCACTCGTCGGTGAAGAGCGCCTTCGACGTGCCCTGGCCGGCGGCCGTGAGCGTGTTGCCGTGCTGGTCGGCGGGTGAGCGCCGGCTGAGGTAGCTGCCGTCGGTGAAGTGCAGGTCGATCGCCGCGTACGTGGACGGGTACTGGCCGTCGGCACCGGTGAACTCGGGGAAGATCTTGTAGGTGAGCCGGGACTTCGGGCCGACCGGGATGTTCACGTCGAAGAGCTTGTTCGTCGTGTAGGAGCGTCCGGTGGTGATGGCGGCGCCGGCGTACCGCAGCGACGCGACACCGCTGAACCCGGCGCTGGGCAGCATGTTGGCGCCTCGTACCGGGCCGGATCCGGCCACGCTGACCATCGGGGTGGCGGGCGGCCGGACGTCGGAGCCGTCGCTGATGTCCCAGTCGGCGAGCTGGATCAGCGAGTCGCCGGAGTTCGCGGTGATGCTCAGCCGGTAGTGGGTGAACGGGGTCGTGTTGGTGAAGCTGTAGGTGTTCGTGGCGAACCGTCCGCCGAAGCTCTGACCGGTCCGCCTGTCCAGGTCGGTCCAGGTCGCACCGTCGGCGGAGCCCTGGAACGTGAAGTCCCTCGGGTCACGGCCGGGCGCGTCGTCGGCGGAGGTCAGCGAGTACTTCACGACGGCCACCGGCGCGGCCAGCCGGTAGGAGACCCAGCCGGCCGGGCTGAACGCCAGCCACTTGGTCGACGAGTCGCCGTCCCGCAGCTTGCCGGCGACCTCGTTCGGCGGGTTCTCGGCGCTGGCCGTCACCGCGTCGACCCGGTCGAGCACGCTGCCGGGCAGGCCGGTGCGGATCGATCCGGTCAGGTTGCCCTGCACCGGGCCGGTCTCGGTGGTACTGGCGGCGGGTTGCTGATCGCCGGATTCGAACGAGGACGCGAAGCTGCCTGCCTTACCCACGGCGTTCGCCGGGGAAGGGACAGCGAGCAGTCCGATCGGCAGAAGCAACGCGCCGGCGACAGCCAACACCCTCATGCGTACTCCCCGGGAACACAGTGGACGCGTGGTAAGTGATCTTCAGCCTCACGGCCACCGGCGACACTGTCAAGAAACTTTGGAAATCCATTGGAAATAGTCCCCGGCTCACTCGTCCTCGGCGAACACGACCTCGCGCCGCCTGCGGATCGCCGGGAGAACGGTGACGGCCAGGGCCGCCAGGGCCAGCACCAGGAGCACCGCGGAGATCGGCCGGGTGAGGAAGACCGACGGGTCGCCGCGGGAGATGATCAGCGCCCGCCGCAGGTTCTCCTCGAGCAGCGGGCCGAGGACGAAGCCGAGCAGCAGCGGCGCCGGCTCGCAGCCGCACTTGATCAGCACGTAGCCCAGGACGCCGAAGAAGGCGATCGCGTAGACGTCGTACGCATTGAAATTCAGCGAGTAGGTGCCGACCACGGCGAACAGCACGATCATCGGGAAGAGCACCTGGTACGGGATGCGCAGCAGGCGTACCCAGATGCCGATCAGCGGCAGGTTCAGCAGCACGAGCAGCACGTTGCCGATCCACATCGACGCGATCAGGCCCCAGAACAGTGCCGGTTCCTCGTTGATCACGTTCGGTCCGGGCGTGATGCCGTGGACGATGAAGGCACCGACCATCAGCGCCATCACCGGGTGAGCGGGCAGGCCGAGGGTGAGCAGCGGGATGAACGACGTCTGGGCGGCGGCGTTGTTCGCCGACTCGGGGCCGGCCACCCCCTCGATCGCTCCGCGCCCGAACTCCCGCGGCCGCTTGGAGACCCGCTTCTCGACGGCGTACGAGGTGAACGAGGCGAGCACGTGGCCCCCGCCGGGCAGCACGCCGAGCGCGGCGCCCAGGCCGGTGCCCCGCAGGATCGGGCCGACGATCCGGCGCCGGTCCTCGGCCGTCGGCCACAGGTGCGTCACCTTGGTGATCACGGCCGCGCGGGTCTGCTCGTTCTCCAGGTTGCGCAGGATCTCGGCGATGCCGAACATGCCGACGGCGACCGACACGAAGTCGATGCCGCCGTACAGTTCACGCTGGCCGAGAACGAACCGGGGCGCGCCGGTGTAGATGTCCTGTCCCACCGTGCCGAGCAGGACGCCGAGCGCGATCATCGCCAGGGCCTTCAGTGCGGAGCCCCTGGCCAGCGCGATCGACACGATCAGGCCGAGCAGGACCAGCGAGAAGTACTCGGCCGGGCCGAACCGCAGCGCCACCTCGGCCAGCGGCGGTGCGGCGACGGCGAGCACGACGGTGGCCACCGTACCGGCGAAGAACGACCCGAGCGCGGCGGCCGCGAGCGCGGGACCGGCCCGGCCCTGGCGAGCCATCTCGTGACCGTCGAGCGCGGTGACCGCCGCCGACGACTCACCGGGCAGGTTGATCAGGATGGCGGTTGTCGAGCCGCCGTACTGCGCGCCGTAGTAGATGCCGGCCAGCATGATGAGGGCCGTCACCGGCTCGAAGTTGAAGGTGATCGGCAGCAGCATCGCCACCGTCGCGGTCGGGCCGATACCGGGCAGCACGCCGACCGCCGTCCCGAGCAGCACGCCCACGAAGCAGTAGAGGACGTTCTGGACCAGCAGGGCGGTGGAGAAGCCCAGCACGAGATTGTCGAGAAGGTCCATCACCAGCCCCACAGCGGGATGCGCAGCTGGAGCCCGACGACGAAGATCAGGGTGGCGGCCACGGTCAGCCCGGCGGCCACCGCGATGGCCGTCAGCGGCCGCACCCGTTCACTGGCGAACGCGGTGAGCAGGGCGGTCACCATCGAGGTCGGCACGAAGCCGAGCCGCCGGACGAAGAAGCCGAAGAAGGCGACGGCCAGCACGATCAGGACCACGGCACGCCAGGGCACCTTCTCGAACGGGATCCGCTCGCCGGCGATCAGCCCCTTGACCACGACGGCCAGGCCCAGAACCGTCACGATCACGCCGACCAGCAGCGGGAAGTAGCCGGGGCCCATCCGCAACAGGGTCCCCCGGTCGTAGCCGAGGGACCCCGCGACGAACACGCCACCGATCAGCGCGAAGATTCCCCCGGCCAGCACGTCCGGGAGAGACCGCCGACGCTGCACCTAGGAGGCCTTCACGCCCGCGTCGGCGATCACCTTGGCCCAGGTTTGGAGCTGCTCGTCGAGTTGTGCCCGGTGCGCCTCGGGGGTGGCGTCCGCGGCGGTGACCGGTGCGGTGCCGAGCTTGGCCATCTGGTCGATGACCGCCTGGTCGGCGAGGGCTGTCTTCAGCGCGCCGGACAACTTCTGCACGATCTCCGGCGAGGTATCGGCCGGCACGTAGAGGCCGTGCCACACGCTGACCGCGAGTTGCGGCATGCCGGCCTCGGCGGTGGTGGGCACGTCGGCCAGGCTCTTCACCCGCTCCGGCGTGGTGACCGCGTACGCCTTGACCTTGCCCGCGGCGATCTGCCCGCTGGTGTTGGTGGTCTGGTCGCACATGAAGTCGACCTGACCACCGACCAGGTCGGTCAGCGCGGGACCGGTGCCCTGATAGGGAACCTCCTGCAGTTTGACGCCGGCGGCGGACTGGAACAGCAGGCCGCACAGGTGGGACGCGGCGCCGATGCCCGCGTTGGCGAGGGTCACCTTGGTGGCGTTCGCCTTCACGTAGGTCACCAGGTCCTGGAACGTCGCGGGCTCGAAGTCCTTGCGCGCGACGACGGTCATCGGCACCTCGGTCACCAGCCCGACCGTCTCGAAGTCCTCGAGCGGCTGGTAGCCGAGGTCCTTGTAGAGGGCCGGCGCCGTCGACATGCCGATGTGGTGCATCAGCACCGTGTATCCGTCCGGCTCGGCCCGGGCGACCTGACCGGCGCCGACCGTGCCGCCCGCGCCCTCGACGTTCTGGACGACGATCTTGCCGCCCAGTGCCGCCGCCATCGGGTCGGCGATCATCCGGGTGACGGTGTCGGTCGGGCCGCCGGCGCTGAACGGCACGACGATGGTGATGTTCTGCTCCGGGTAGTTCCCGCCGTCGCCCCCGGTGCCACCGCCGCCGTTGCCGGAACAGGCGGCGATGAGGGAGACGGCGGCCAGCGCGGCGATCATCCGCGGCCTGCTCCTGGTGCTCATGTCCTGACCTCCTTGTCGGAACGCGGCCCGGCGGCCATCGATGACCGTATTTGGCAATCGACGTTGATCACCAGGGCTGACACCGAACCGCTATCTCCGCCGCGCACCTTGCCGCGAGCCGCCGTGCCCCGCTATGTTAACGAGAAATCACATATCGATGTCGATCGAAGATGCCTGTACGGTCCGACCAGGAGTGAGGTAAGCGAATGCAGAATCTCAGCAGACGAGGCGTCCTGACCCTCGGCGCCGCGCTCGGCCTGGCAGGCGTGGCGGCGCCGTCCCCGGCGTGGGCGTGGTCGTCCGCCGGTTCGATCGCCGCGACCGACACGGTCACCGACCCGTGGGGTGTGTGGGACGACGCCACCGACCCGCTCGTCGCCTCCCTCCTGGAGAACGGTCAGATCCCGGCCGTCAACACGGCCTTCGGCGCGTGGGTCACCAACGGCGACCCGCTGCCCGCGGGCATCCCGGCCGCCCTCACCACCTACCTCCAGCAGGTCAACACCCTGCCGTCGTGGGCCGACCGGGCGAAACTGAACCGGGCCGCCCAGTTCAACAAGCGGATGAGCATGTACCTGTTCCTGCTCTACGGGCTCGGCAGCGGGATCATGAGCACCGTCATCCCGCGCGAGGCCCGCAACGTCTACTGGTCCGAGGGCGGCGCCGACATGAAGGCGCGGGCGGCCAAGACCTTCACGTACGGCTACGACCTCAGTGCCGTCGACGCCTTCCAGCCCACCGGCCACTTCGTGGTCACCTCGAACAAGACGCGCCTGACGCACGCCGCGGTGCGGCACCTGCTGCCGCGGTCACCGGCCTGGCGGGCGGTCACCGACGACCAGGACTTCCTGCCGATCAGCAACGGCGACATCCTGATCACGTTCCACAGCCTCGGCACCTTCGTGCACGGCAAGCTCAAGTCGTGGGGCATCCGGATGTCCGCCGCCGAGGAGGACGCCTTCCTGCACATGTGGCAGGTCGCGCTGCACCTGCTCGGCGTGCGCGACGATTTCATCCCCGCGACCTGGGCGGCGGCGAAACAGCAGTCGGCGTACGCGCTGACCCCCCTGCTCGCCCCGACACGTGAGGGCATCGACCTGGCCGGCATCCTGCTCGGGCTGACCTCGTCGATCGATCTGGGCGTCACCAAGGGCTTCCAGCGGGAGTTCGCCCGCTACCTGCTCAGCGACCGGATCGGCGACTGGCTGAGGCTGCCGCGTGACTTCGCGGCACGGGGCCTGATCGAGGTCGGCTGGCCGGCGTACGTCGCGTTCCGCGAAGGGCTCTCGCCGATCATGCCGAACGGGTTCTCCCTGTTCGACCAGTTCGTGCGCGGCCTGGCGATGCTGTTCCTCAACAACGGCACGTCGGCGACCTACACCCCGATCACGATCCCGACCGGGAACCGGCCCGGATAGCGCCGGTTCTCACAGCGTCAGCGCTCCGGTGACCAGCGCGGTCACCGCATCCCGGTGGTCCGGCGTGTCCTGCCAGCGCAGGGCGCGCCCGGCCTCGACCACCACGCCGAACCCCGCGTGCACCAGCAGCCGCGCCTGGCGCCCGTCCAGCTCCGGCCGGGCCGACCGCAGCTGCTGCTCCCAGACGGCGATGTGCTCACGCTGCGCGAGGATCAACGGCCGCCGCAGGTCGGCCGGCAGCCCCGCGATCTCCGCCTCGGCGACGCTGGTGAGCGCGTTGTGCTCGAAGCTGTAGGCCACGTACGCCGCGGTCAGCGCCACCACCGCCTGACGCGGATCGGCCGCCTGCCGCAGGCTCCGGTCCACCGCCTGCGCCAGCAGTCCCCCGGCTTGCAGGCACGCGGCCACCAGGATGTCGACCTTGCCGGGGTAGTGCCGGTAGATCGCCGACGGCGCCAGCCCCACCGCCTGCGCGATCTGCCCGTTCGTCACTGTCGCGAAGCCGTCCCGCGCGAACAACGGGACGGCCGCGGCCAGGATCTCCGCACGCCGCGTGCGCGGCACAGGCTGGGCGGGCAGTTCGACGGTACGGGCACTGCCCGCGGCCGCCGCCGGATCGGTCGCCACCACCCGCGTCGCGGAGGCCAGCAACAGCTCCTCCACCCGGCGCTGCGCGATCGACGTGTGATGCATGGTGATCGACCCGATCGCGCCGAGCGCCGCCACCGCCCGCAGCCGCTCGTCCGGCAGCGGGTACTCCCGCCTCGCCAGGTCGGTCACCCGCCCCACGACGTGCGCGAACTTGCCCCGCAATTGGCGGCGATCCTCCCGCCCCAGATAGCGAGCCTCCCACCGGTACAGCCCACCCGACGCGCGATGCGCCACCGTGACCCTGGTGAGAGCGGCCAGCACCTCCCGCAAATTCGCCTCGGGCGGCGACTCGTCGAGTGCGGCAACCAGCCGGTCCACCATGACGTTGGCACACTCGGCGAACAGCGCGTACTTGTTCGGGAAGTGCCGGTAGAGCGCGGCAGCACTGATGCCGACCCCGGCGGCGATCTCCTCCATGGAGGCCGCGTGGTAGCCGCGCTCACTGAAAACCTGGCCGGCCGCCTCGACGATCAGCTGCTTGCGGTTGTGCGGCCGGGTGGCCGCGGCCGGGCCCGCGGTCACCGTCCCCCTCCCGCGGACCGTTTCACTCCCGCGGACAGTCTCGCTCGCGCGGACCGTCTCACTCGCGCGGACCGTTTCACTCGCGCGCACGGTTCACTCGCGCGGGCGGGAGCGGGCACAAGACCATACAGGCAAGTCAATCACAGTACGATCGAAGCCCTCGAAGGCTCGGCGAGCCCCGCCGGGTCTCCCCGTCCGAGGAGTGCCGGCCGTGAGAGCTGCACAGATCGCCCAGTTCGCCGCGGATCTGCCGCGGGCCACCGCCTTCTACGCGGGGCTGCTCGGTGCGGCGCCGGTGGCGTCGTTCGATCCGCCGGGGCTGGTCTTCTTCGATCTGGACGGGCAGCGGTTGCTGCTCGAGCGGGGTGCGCCGTCGGCGTTGCACTACTACCTCGTCGACGACGTGGAAGCCACGGTGGAGCGGCTGCGCGCCGCCGGGACGCCGGTCGAGGGTGAGCCGCACGTGATCTTCACGCACCGCGACGGGGTGCTCGGGCCGGCCGGTACCGAGGAGGTTCAGGCGTTCGTGCGCGACACCGAGGGCAACCTCGTGGGCCTTGTCCAGCATCGCGCGTGCCAACCGGCTGTCGGCACCGCGACTGAGTGATCGGGCCGGCCTCCACCCGGAGTGACGATGGCGTTGCCGTTTCTCAGGAGGAGATGATCACAATGGCGTTGCAGCCGTGGCCGGAGATCCGGAAGGGCCACAAGGCACACCCGGTGCCGAGCCTGCAGTATCAGCTGCGAGCACGCGGGCACTCCGTGGTCGTGGACGGGGACTTCGGTCCGAAAACGGATGCGGCCGTCCGGGCGTACCAGAAGGAAAAGAAGTTGATCGTGGATGGGATCGTGGGTCCTCAGACGTGGAAAGCGCTCGTCGTCACCGCCCGCCGCGGTGACCAGGGTGACGCGGTGAAGTCCGTGCAGGAGGAGTTCCAGTACCGCAACCAGTCCGAGGACCCGGACAACGCGCCCCTCGTGGACGGCATCTTCGGCGAGACGACGGAGGCCGCGGTCCTCGACTGGCAGGACTTCCTGCACCACCACGACGAACCGGCGATGACCGTCGACGGCGTCGTCGGGCCGATGACCTGGCAGTCTTTGATCAGCGGGATGTACGCCGGCTGACGGCCCGGGCTCAGTTCAGCCGGAGCAGGAACACTTCGTCGCGCCGGGCCTCGGGGTAGCCGCTGTACTTCTTGTCGAAGAGGGCGAGCACCTCGGCCGGGCCCGGTGTCTGCCGCTCGTCGAGACGGACGAGATCGAACTCGCGGGTCTGCTGCCCGGTCCGGCGCGGCGGCCAGACGGCGAGCGCGCCGAACAGCCCCTCGCCGGCCGGCGGTTCACCCTGCGTGTGCAGAACCCGGGCGGCGAGCCGGTTGGCGAGGTCGCCGGTGCCGTCGACGTAGACCGCGTCGTCGGTGCTGACGTAGGGCACCGGCACCGCGTCCAGGCGCTTCCCGCCGTGGGTGAGCGTCACCGTGAGCCGCCAGTACCGGTCCAGCGTCCGAATATGATCGCCGTGGTCCCACAGCTCGTCGAACCGCCGGTCCACGAACTGGCCCCACGGGCTGGCCATGTCGACCTCGAGCTGCGGTACGTCGAACGACACCTTGCCGATCGGGAAGAACGAGATCAGCGCACGCCCGTCCCACTGGTAGAGCTGGATCGACGGTGACGCGTCGTACACACAGACCTTGAGCCGCGCCCGCAGGTCGTGGCCGTCGAGCTGCTCGCGGAAGACGTGCAGGTGCCGCAGGTTGTCCATGATGTGAGCGGCGACGTCGATCTGCCGCCGCTCCAGTTCGTCGGCGCGCTGCTGAGCGGCGGCGGAACTCGGGTCGAGCAGCAGCACCCGGATGGTCGCGCCCTGGTCGAGGGCCTCGCGCATCGCGGTGAACGTACGGGCGCGGGCCCGGCCCTCCAGCAGGATCGTCCAGGTGTCCAGGATCCGGATGTTGCGGTGGGTCTCGCGCATCCGGTCGATGAACGTGGCCTGGTCGAAACGCTCGTGCTCCTCGACCCGGGCCTTACGCGCCTCGTCGAAGATCGGGTCGAAGATGAGGTACGAGACGGCGGCGAGGACGAGGCTGGAACCGAGGTTCAGCAGCAGGTCACTGGTGAAGCCCTTCGCGGACCGGGCCGCCACCAGCATGCCGGCTGAGACGGCGAGCAGCAGGCCACCGATGACCAGGGTGCGGACCCGCCATTGTGGACTACGACCGAACCGCCATCGCGACAACCGCCCACCCCTCCCCCGAACAATCATGATCACCGATAGGTGAGCGCTACCGCAAGCGGCCGGCCGGGCGGGGTTCGGGCCGGGGTCCGCACGAAGCCACCGGCCGGCCGTGGGTGCTGCCTCGGGCGCCGCGGGACGGCACTGGGAGGCAGCCGGCTCAACCCGGCAACGATGGGGGCCGGGGCGGGATCGGATGGAGCGCCAGCGGCACGTGATGCTGGCCGGCGTGGATGTCGCGGTCATGGAGGCTGCCCTGGGAGACCGGCCGGGGGAACGAGATCTTCACGACGTTCAGCTCCGGGATCCGGAAGATCTGGACGCCCTCCGCGTCCACGCCGTAGAGGCCCGCGATCACCCGCGCGTCCAGGAACGAGGGATCCGCCACCACCGTGTACCCCCCGGCATCCCGGCAGAAGATCTCCATCGTCACCCAGAACGGGCCGGCGTTCTTCGATCTGACCTCCAGGGCCAGGTCGGCGACGGTCTCAGGCATCGCGGGTCTCCTCCAGAACGGTGCGGAACAGAACGGTGCGGAACAGGCTGCCGGGCGAGTCCACGTCGACGACGTGGTTGAGCACGAACTCGTACGCCGCGCCCCGCTCCGTCTCCGCGGGTGAGGTGGCGAACGCCAGGCTCGGCAGATGGTCCATGTCGGGTGTGGGCAGGTGCAGCATCAACGGGTTGGCGACCTTGGCGACGGCCGTGGCGGTCTGCTGGTCGGCCGCCTGGACCAGCAGCATCACGCCCACCTCGCGGGCCGGGCCGGTGGCCGGGTCGAGGGCGCCGAGGACCGCGTCGTGGCCGTAGAGCCGGATGTCGAACGAGTAGTCCATGGTGCCGAGCGTGTCCGCCACCCACGACGTGATCATCTTGCGGAGCAGGGCCGCCCACGTGTCGATCTGGGCGAGGATGTGCGGGTCGCGGATGGCGGTGAACGACATGGTTTGGTAACCAGCGATCCGGGCGCCCTCAAGCTTGATCGTGTGCTGGGCGGCGAGTTCGAAGCGGGAGCCCTCCACGCGTACCCGGCGGTCGTCGAGGGCGCGGTGGACGGCGTCGGTGACCACGATGGTGCCGGCCGGTTCGCGCATCGAGAACGGGTTGACCGTCTCGTAGAGCATGTGCGCGGCGACCGAGGTGGGCGTGCACGCGACGGCCGGGTCGAGGGGCTCGATGGTGAAGCCGGTGGCGTCGATGGTGGCCAGGACTCCCCCGGCGCGCGGGTTGGTGGTGCACTGGCCGCCGCATTCCACGATCTTGGCGGCGTGCCAGGTCGGCCCGGCCGGCATGCCCTTGAGCAGGGGGTAGGCGGCGGCCACCGCGGTGTCGGTGGCACGCCCGGCGAGCACCACGTCGGCGCCCCGGGCCAGGGCGTCGGCGATCGGCTCGTGGCCCATCATCCCGACGATGTTCGTGCAGCTCTCCAGGACCGCCGGGTCGAGGGGGCCGGCCGGTGGCAGCGGGTGGACGCGGCCGAGGTCGAGGTCGGCGGCCCGCTGGGAGCTGTAGATGGTGGCCACCCGCAGGTTCAGTCCCTCCTCGGCGAGGATCGCGCGGGTGATGCCGGCGACCCAGTCGACGCCGGAGTCGGTACCGCTGGTGCCGCAGGAGCCGACGATCAGCGGGATGCCCGCCGTGGCCGCGGCGCGCAGCAGCACGCGCAGGTCCCGGGCGACAGCGGCGGCGGCGGTCTTGGCGATGCCGGAGCCCAGGTAGTAGGGACCCGAGTCGGTGGAGCCACCGTCGACGGCGATGACGTCGGCGCCGAGGGCCAGGCCGCGTTCGACGGTTTCGGGCGGGAATCCGCCGCCCAGCATGCCGGTGGGCACGAGGATGCGTACGGAATCGGGTGTCATGGTCGTCCTCATCTCGAAGCGTTCACAGGCGTGGCCGGATGGCCGGCGAGCGCGGCGACCAGTTCCCTGGCGCCTTCCATCCCGGAGTTGCGGCGGGCCTCTTCGGTCTGCCCGGCCATGTGGGAGTAGACGGTGATGCCGTCGACACCCCGCAGGACGCTGCCGGCCGGGAGCGGCTCGGTCTCCACCACGTCGAGGGCGGCCCCGGCGATCCGGCCGGAGCGGACCGCGTCGGCGAGGGCGGCCTCGTCGACGATGGGGCCGCGGGCGGTGTTGATCAGGTGGGCGCCCGCCTTCATCCGGGCCAGCGCGGCGGCGTCGAGGAGGTGCCGGGTGCGGTCGGTCAGCGCGGTGTGGATGCTGACGAAGTCGGACTCGGCGAGGAGCACTTCGAGGCTCACGCCGGCGGTGCTCAGGACGGTCATGCCGAACGCCTCGGCGAGCGGCGCGACCCGCTGGGCCACCGCTCCGCGCCCGATCAGTCCGAGCGTCTTGCCGCGTAGCTCGTACCCGTCCCGGCGCGGCCATCCGCCCGCCGCGACGCCGGCCGCCATCGGCACCAGGCCGCGCGCCTGGGCCAGCAGCAACGCGATCGTGTACTCGGCCACCGCGTTGCTGTTGATCCCGGGCAGGTTGCTGACGCTGATGCCGAGACGGGTGGCGGCCGGTACGTCGACGGAGTCGTACCCCACGCCGGTGCGCACCACGGCCCGCAGGCTCGGCGACTCCCGCAGCACGCGCTCGGTCATCGGCTCGTTGGCGATCAGCGCGCCGTCCACGCCCGCCAGGGCCGCGATCAGCTCCTCGGCCCGGCGCGGTCCCCGCATCGGGTCGTGCCGGGTGGTGAAGCCCAGCCCGGTGAGGTACGTGTCGACCTCGTCCCCCGGTACCAGATAGTCGGTGGTGATCAGGATCCTCATGTCGCTGCCTCCCGTTGCAGGCGGCCGAGCCGCTGGACGACGACCACCGCGGAAGCGGCCAGGACGCCGGTGGCGAGCAGCATCCAGTCCCAGCCGGTCAGGTCGACCACGGCGCCGACGAGCGCCGGCCCGGCGAACCCGCCGAGGTACCAGGTGACCGCGTACAGGCCGGTGTAGGTGCCGAGCATCCGGCTGGAGGGTGCCAGGTTCCACAGCGCGACCGCCGCGTTGATCGCGAAGCCGGCGGCACCCGCCGCGCCGATGCACAGCAGGACGACGGTAGCGGTGGGTGTCCGCACGAGCGTGGCGGCGACGAGCGCCGCGGCGAAGACGGTCATGCCGACGGCGATGATCCGGAGCCGGCCGAACCGCTCGGCGAGGAGCGCGGCCGGATAGGCGGCGAGCAGGTAGGCGACACCGCTGGGCAGCGTGAGCCCGCCCGCTTCGCCGCGGGTGAGCCCGAGTGCCTCCATGCCGTACGGCGTCATCAGCGACCGCGAGGCGAACCACGCGGCGCCGAAGAGGAAGACGGTGAGCAGCAGCAGGACCCGCCGGCGATCGCTGTCGGTGACCAGGTTGACGATCACCTGCCGCAACGACACCGTGGTCTCGGCCGGTCCGGCGGCGGCGTCCTCGGCCACCGCCTCCCGGTAGCCCCGGGACCGGCTGTCGCGCAGCTTGACGATCAGCACCGCGGTGGCCGCCAGCATGATCACCGCCGGGATGACGAACGCGGCGCGCGGGTGGTCGTCGACCACCAGCAGGCTGATCAGCGACGCCACGATGATGGTGAGCGAGGTGGCGATCTTGACGATCGCGTTGGTCCGGCCGCGCCGCTCCGGTGCGATGAAATCCGGCACGAGCGACTCGGCGAGCGGCCGCATGGTGTTGGCGACCAGCGCGTAGCAGACCATCACCGCGACCAGCGTGACCGCCGAGGTGGCCCATGGCAGGAGCATGAAGATCAGTGCCGCGAGCGGCATACCGACCGCGAGGTACGGGATGCGCCTGCCCCACCGTGTCCGGGTGTTGTCGGACCGGTTGCCGATCCACGGCTGGATGAAGATCCCCAGCAGGTTGTCCATGCCCATCAGCAGCCCGACGAGCGCCGCGCTGGTGACGTGCTCTCGCAGCAGCGCGGGCACCTGGTTGTCATAGAAGTTCCACGTCGACTCCTGCGCGAAGAGCGCGAGAGCGATGAAGAACGTGATCTTCCGGTACGACACCGCGTCGTCGCGGATCCTTACCTCGGCCATGTCGCCTCCACGTGTCGGGCGTCACGCTATTTTGCTGTAGCAAAATCGTCAACAGTTGCAAGTTGATTTGCCATGGCATGCGTTAGAGTTCGGTCATGACAGCCACCGAGACGCTCGCTGATCAGGCGTACCGTCATGTCCGCACCGCCATCGCCTCCGGTGAGCTGGCCCCCGGCGAGAAGGTGACCGAGCGCGGCATGGCCGAGCGGCTGGCGATCAGCCCGACCCCGGTCCGCGAGGCGCTGCGCCGGCTGGAGCTCGACGGGCTCATCGAGCGGATCGGGCCGCGCACGGTGCTGGTGGCGGCGATCCGCGACGCCGCCATCGACGACCTCGCGGAGGTGGAGGTCGGCCTGCGAGGCCTCGTCGCCCGGTTCGCCGCCCGGCACGCGACCGCCGGCCAGCTGGACACCCTGGACGCGATCCTCGACCGGGCCGACGACCTGTTGATCCTGCTCAAGGCACGCCGCCACCAGGGAGAACCCACCGACCGCCACCTCACCGCCCTGCTGGACACCATGCAGGAGTTCAACGACGCGGTGGACGCCTGCGCCCACAACCCGGTCCTCATCCGGATGCTCGAGCAGAGCCGGGTGTTCTCCCGGCCGCGGCGGCGGGAGCTGCTGCTGCGGCGGGTCGCCGCGGACGAGACGTTCGGCCTGGAGCGCTGGACCAGCCACCGCGCCCTGGTCCGGGCCCTGCGAGCCGGCGACTCGGCCGCCGCCGAGCGCATCGCCATCGAGGACTCCCAGGGCGGACTGGCAGCGTTGAGGGAGGACCGATGAGCACCCACCGCATCGCCGTCATCCCCGGCGACGGCATCGGCAAGGAGGTCGTCCCGGCCGGGCTGGAGGCGCTCGGCGCCACGGCCGATCGGTTCGGCCTGCGGCTAGAGTTCGAGCTGTTCGACTTCGCCAGCGCCGGTTACTGGCAGCAGCACGGCACGATGCTGCCCGGCGACTGGGAGGAGACGCTGCGCGGTTACGACGCCATCTACTTCGGAGCTGTCGGGTGGCCGTCGGTCGTACCCGATCATGTCTCTTTGTGGGGAAGTCTGCTGCGCTTCCGGCGCACCTTCGACCAGTACGTCAACCTTCGCCCCTGCCGCCTCATGCCGGGCGTCCGCAGCCCGCTCGCCGGGCGCGGGCCCGGCGACATCGACTTCGTCGTCGTCCGCGAGAACACCGAGGGTGAGTACTCCAGCGTCGGCGGGCGGATCTTCGAGGGAACCGAGCGCGAGACCGTGCTGCAGGAGACCATCATGACGCGGGTCGGCGTCGACAGAGTTCTCCGGTACGCCTACCAGCTCGCGAAACGCCGCCCGCAACAGCACCTGACATCCGCGACGAAGAGCAACGGCATCTCGATCTCCATGCCCTACTGGGACGAGCGCGTGGCCGCCATGAGCGAGCAGTTCCCCGGCGTCCGCGTCGACAAGTTCCACATCGACGCGCTGGCGGCCCAGTTCGTCCTGCACCCCGACTGGTTCGACGTGGTCGTCGCCAGCAACCTCTTCGGCGACATCCTCTCCGATCTCGGCCCGGCCTGCACCGGCACGCTCGGCATCGCACCCAGCGCCAACATCAACCCCGAGCGTGATCACCCGAGCCTGTTCGAGCCCGTGCACGGCTCCGCCCCGGACATCGCCGGGCAGGGCATCGCCAACCCGGTCGGCCAGATCTGGTGCGGTTCGATGATGCTGGACCACCTGGGCCACCCCGAGGCGGCGGCACACCTGCTCGGCGCCATCGAGGACGTGCTGGCGGCGGGACCCGGCGAGGCGCCGCTCACCCCCGACCTTCAAGGCAGGGGTACGACGGCCGAGCTCGGCCACGCGATCGCCGAACGGGTCCGCGAGCGGTAGGTCACGCTGTTCGACTGTCGTATCGGCGACCGACAATCGAAGATCAATTCGTGGAACGTGGTAGCGCGATTTTGGTAGATTTCCGATCCGATTCCCTTGTGAACGGTTCGGATGGGCCGCGTGACCGACTGCCGCATTCTCCTGAGATCCCCGTCCGACCGCGAGTGGGCGTTCGCCGGCAGTGGCTTCGTGCTGGCCGGCGGTGTCGCGGTGACGGCGAACCACGTGGTGGCCCAGCGGGCGCCCGGTGACGAGATCCTGGTGCGGACCGCCGGCGGTGCGCAGTTCGTGGTCGAGAGCGTGACGCCCAACGAGGTGCTGGATGTCGCCCTGCTGCGGGGCGCGGCCGTGCCGGTGTCCACGTGGCAGGCCGGGACGGCCGTGGTGGGTGCGCGATGGATCGTCGGCAGCCGGCCGCGGGACAACGATCCGCTGCTCAGCGGCACGGTGGCGGCTGCCGACCGGCTGGTGGTCACCGCCGCCGACGGGCACGAGGTCGCGATGGTGCAGCTCACCGTGGATCAGCCGCTGGATGAATATCAGGGATATTCGGGCAGCGCGGTTCGTCTCGAGTCCGAGCCGTCCACCGTGTTCGGGATCGTCACCGAGCAGGTCCGGAGCCGGCTGGCCGGCGAGCGGGCCGCAAACGTGCTGTACGCGGTTCCGATGACCACTGTCGTCCAGGAGTTCGGGCTCGTCCCGGCTGCGGGACCGCCGTCCGGTGTGGTGCAGCGGGTGCGGTCCCTTCTCGACGGCGGGCAGGTGGCCGAGGCGGACCGGGCACTGCACCGGGTCGCGCGCGCCGATCGGCAGAACGCGGCCTACTGGCACTGGAAGGCCCGGGTGGCCCTGGCCGGTGGCAACCTCCCGGTCGCGCTCGCCTACACCGAGCAGGCACTGGGGTACGAGCCACGGCATGCCCCGTCCGTCGCTGTCAAGATGACGATCCTGCTCCTGCAGAACACCCCGGGGTCCCGCGACCAGGCCCGCCGGATGCACCACGACAGCCGCCACCTCGACCCGTCACTCGACACGTGGCTCGACTGCCTCGGCACCTGCGGAATGTTCGACGGCGGCGTGCGTACGCCGACCGATCTCGACAGCCGGTGCCCCCTCCCGCCCGGAATCAGGTGATAAGCGTGCCCATGAACCGCCGTTCTCTGCTTTTGATCGTGTTCCTCCTGGTGCTCGCCGGCTCGGTGCTCGCCGGCGTCGCCGGGTGGCTGTCCTGGCCGTTGGTGCTGGTCCTGGCGGCCGCCGGGCTGGGTGCCGGCGTCTTCCTGCTCACCCGGAAGGCGGCTCCCTCCGAGGGCTTCGCCTCGGCGCCACCGGAGCCGCGAGCGCAGTCCTCGCGACCCGAGCCGCTGACCACCGGGGCGCCGCCCGCGCAGCAGGCCGCCGCACCGCCACCGGCACCGGCGCGGGGGGCCGCCCCGCCACCGCCCGCACGGCGAGCCGCCCCGCCACCGCCGGTCGCATCGGCGCCTCCGGCGGCGAGACGGCCGGCAGGGGATCCCGACTTCCCGGACCCCACTGTCGAAGCGCCGCAGCGTCGAGTATGGGGAGCCGCGGAGCCGGCCGATGCGGGCTTCGAGCCGCCCCAGCGACGTGTCCTCAGAGGTTCCGCGCCCGCCTCGGTTCCACCGCCCCGGTCACCGAGACGACGCGTCGACCCCCCACTGTCTCCGCCGGGCGGCTACACGGAGGCATCAGCCGGTGACTATGCGGCACCAGATGAAGGCGGTATCGACGGCGCCTTCACCGGGAGCCCGCTCAACCCTCCCGACTTCGTGGGAGCCCTGCGAGTCGGCGGCGGTGTTCTCTCCGGCGGACCCGGAAATGTTCCGATGGCGGGGCGCTCCGAGCCGCTCCCGCACGACGGTCTGTTCATCCGGCGCAACAACGCGTTCGGCACCCGCCTCACCCACGGCGTCAAGGACCTGATCGACGAGGGTGTCATGGTCGACCAGGAGCGGATCCGGTTCGACGACTTCGTGGCCGGCAACATCGACGATCTGGCCGCGCCTGCCGACGGGTCGGCGGTCGCGGTCCGGCACGGCTGGACGGCGGCGATCGGCAACGTCAAGGCGCAGCCGGGGACCACGCACTTCCTGGAGATCGCCCTCCGGGCCGCCGACGCGCCGGGCCGGGCCGGGCGGCACGCCGCGCCGCTGCCGGTCAACATCGTCTTCGCGGTGGACACCAGCAGCTCGATGAGCGGCGAGAAGATCGATTCAGTGAAGGCGGCCATCCTCGGGCTCTACGACCAGCTGCGCGACGACGACGTGCTCGGGATCGTCTCGTTCGACACCCAGGCGCGCACCGTCATGCGGGCGACGCGCAGATCCGGCATCACCGCCGACGATCTGGCCACCCTGGTGGGCCGGCTGGCACCGCAGGGCTCCACCGATCTCAACATGGGCGTGTCCTACGGGCTCGACGAGCTCTCACGGCACGGCGGGGACGAGGCGATCGCCAGCCACCTGTACCTCTTCTCCGACGGAGAGCCCACCTCCGGCGAGACCAACTGGATCAAGATCCGCACCAACATCGCCGGCCGGACCCGGGGCGACGTCACCCTCTCCTGCTTCGGTTTCGGCTTCGACGCGCAGATGCGGGAGCTGGACGCGCTCGCCGGGCTGACCGGGGGCCAGTCCACGTTCGTGACCGATCCGGACACGGTGCGGCTGAGCCTCGCCGAGGATCAGACCCGGCGCGAGCACCTGGCCGCGATCAACCTCCAGCTCAAGATCGAGATACCGGGTGAGGTGACCGTCTGGCACCTGTACGGGCACGACCTCATCTCCGACCCGGCCAGCCGGCGGGCGGTCGAGCTGGAGGCCCGCGACGCCGGGCGGCGCGGCCTGGAGCAGTTCAACGTCGCGCCCATGCCGGACCTGATCACCCACGACACCGGCATCCGGATCTTCGCACCCGACCTGGCGTACGGGGAGGCCTACTGGGTGGTGCTGGAGGTGCAGGTCCCGCAGGAGGGTACGGCGTCCGGCCCCGGTGAGGCGACAGTGCAGTTCCTCGACGTCGGCAACCGGGAGAACCATCGCCGGCATCTGCGCTTCGACGAGGCACCCACGATCCCGGAGAGCGTGGTGCAGGCGCACGCCATCGGGCTCTGGACCAGCGAGGTGACCTTCTACGCCCTCGACGACCTGTACGCCGACGACCGCGCCGCCGCCAAGCAGCGCCTGCGCAACCACGCCGACAGCCTGCGGACGGCGTTCGAGCACGTCCCCGCGAACCAGTTCCGCGACGACCGGGTGACGATCCTCAAGCTGGTCTCGCTGGCCGACAACCTGGGCCAGCCACGGCGCTGGCACGACTCCGGCGGATCGTCCGGCTGGTCCTCGGCGGTGCACGTGATGAACCGCTTCGGCATGGTCCGCAACGGCTTCCACCG
>NZ_JBHTDO010000009.1:66291-233694 GCF_042666575.1 Actinoplanes sp. GCM10030250
CGGGCCCCGCTGAGCTGACCCGGGCCGGGCCCCGCTGAGCTGACCCGGGCCGGGCCCCGCTGAGCTGACCCGGGCCGGGCCCCGCTGAGCTGACCCGGGCCGGACCCCGCTGAGCTGACCCGGGGCCGGGCCGGGCCGGGTTCTCACACCCGGGCGGCGGGCTCCGGGAACGGCTCGAAGCTCGGCGACGGCACCGGGCGGCCGAAGTGGTAGCCCTGGGCGTACTGATAACCCAGGTCCCGCAGATAGCCCGCCTGCTCCGCGGTCTCCACCCCCTCAGCCACCGCCCGCAGGCCCAGCCCGTTGCTCACGTGGATCAGCGCGTCCACGATCACGGCGCGTTCACCGCCTGCGGTGATCTCGTCGACGAACGACTTGTCGACCTTCAGGACGTCCACCGGGACCGTGCGCAGCAACCCGAGCGAGGAGTGACCGGTACCGAAGTCGTCGAGGGCGATCCGCACGCCGGCCCGGTGCAGGGTCTCCACCGCCTCGATCGCCGTGCGCCCGGCGAACAGGGCCGTCTCGGTGACCTCGACCAGCAGCGACTCCGGATCCACACCGGCGCCGGCGAGGATACCGATCACCACGTCCGGGAAGCCGGGTTCGTTGAGCTGGCGGGCGGAGACGTTGACGCTGACGTACTGGGGCGCGCGCAGCCCGAGCTCGCGGCGCCACACGGCGAACTGCCGGCAGGCGGTCCGCATCACCCACTCCCCCAGCTCGACGATCAGCCCGTTGTCCTCGGCCGCCGGGATGAACGCGACCGGGCTGACCGGCCCGCGCACCGGATGCTCCCATCGCACCAGGGCCTCGACCGCCGCCACCCGGCCGCCCCGCAGCTCGATGATCGGCTGGTAGACGACGTGGAAGTCACCGTCGTCGAGGCTGTGCCGCAGATCGGCGCCGAGCCGTTCGGCGGCTTCGGCACGCTCGTCCAGTTCGGCGCTGTAGGTGACGAGCTGCCCGCCGGAGGCCTTGGCCGCGTACCGGGCGGTGTCGGCCCGGCGGACCAGCTCACCGGCGGTGATGTCACCGGACGCCTCCGCGACGCCGAGGCGAGCGTTGAGCAGCAGCTCGTGCTCACCGGCCTGGACCGGGTGGCGCAGCAGTTCGAGAAGCCGGTCGGACACCCTGTCACCGTCGCCGGGCAGGGTGTCGCAGACCAGCACCGCGAACTCGTCGGCGCCCATCCGGGCCACCACGTCGTGATCGCGGACGTAATCGCGCAGCAGCCCGGCGACGGCCACCAGCGCCTGGTCACCGGCGCCGCGGCCGAGACGGTCGTTGACGTGCTTGAACCCGGCCAGGTCGATCATGATCAGGTGGCAGCAGCCCTCCTCGACGGCCTTGGCGGCGAGCCGCTCGAAGTCGCGCCGGTTGGGCAGCCCGGTGAGGTCGTCGCGCATCGCCAGGATCCGCAGCTGCTCGGCCTGGGTGTCGACGCGGGCGATGTAGCCGTACATGCGGGTGGCGACGAGCACGAACAGGGCCATCGAGCCGAACCCGACGGCGGCCCAGCTCAGCGTTCCGCCGTTGCGCTCGCCCTGCACCAGCAGGACCGCCGGGACCAGCAGCATGCTGGCGGTCAGCACGATCAGGCGGCGGCCTCCCATGCTGTCGGGCTCGGACGCGTACCGGTGTGCCGCGGAGGGATGCGCCGCAGCAGCGGCCCACAGTGTGTAGGCGCACAGGTAACCGGCGAAGAGCAGCGGACCCGCGGCGGAGGCCTGGATCGAGGGGAGCAGCGTGTAGACGACGTTGCAGACCAGCGTGAGCGCGCTGCCGGCGGTCAGCAGCCAGAGGCTGGGGGTACGCGGCCCGCGCCGCAGCAGGATCGGCACGATCACCGCGCAGAGCAGCACGCCGACGCTGATGTAGCCGGCCGTCACCACCCGGCTCAGCAGCGGCGCCGATCCGTCCGTCACTATCGGCTCGATCAGGAACGTCCAGTAGACGATGCCCACCGCCACCGCGATGATCGCCGAGTCGATCAGGTTGCCGGACCGGATCGCGCCGCGCTGCCGGGTCCGCAGGTACAGCGCCACGGTCAGCAACGGATAGGCGCCCAGGTAGAGGGCGTCCGCCAGGGACGGATAGGGCGCACTTCCGCGAGCCAGCACGTAGTAGGCGTAGACGAGGTCACCGAGCACCCAGCAGAAGACACCGGCGGCGAAGAGGTACCAGCGGGCGGCGACCACCATCACGACGCACGCGGCCAGCGCGATGACGGCGGCGATGATCACGGCGAACCAGCCGTACGGCAGCAGGGCGTAGGCCAGCGCGGCGGCGATCCCGCCGGGCCACACCCGCCACCACGTGCGGAGCCGCAAGTCCGTCACAGTCCGTCTTTTCGGCTGATACACCTCGAAATTGAGGAACCAGCGGGCCTCAACTCCCCCCGCAACCTGCCGAAGCTGTCTGAGTCAATCGACCGGCGGAACGGGAAGGACTCGATGACGAACGGGACTCGTCCGGCCATCCGCGCCTGCATCGGCCTGTTCGCCGTCGCCGTCGCCTGGTTCGCGGTGAACATGGTGCACCCGGTCGGCCCGCCGATGCTGCTGTGGGCGACGATCCCGTGCATCGCTCCGCTCGTCACTGTCGTCTTCTGGCTCACCTCACGGAACCCGCGGCTGCCGGAGCCCACGCAACGGTTCTGGCGGCACCTGTCCCCCGTACCCCTGCTCATCGGTGCCGGTCAGAGCGCGCAGGCGATCGACGTGCTCAGCCACCCGGGGGTGCGCACCTCCTACACCGGCCCGTTGATGCTCGCCCTCGACGGCGCCGGCATCCTCGTCCTGAGCTATGCGCTCAGCCGCCTGCCCGTCGGCAACGACAAGCGCGGAGCGCTGGCCCGGGTGATCCTGGACGCCGGCAGCGTGGCCCTGGCCGCGGCCGTCTTCATCTGGCACTTCGGCACCCGGCAGGCGGTCGCCGCCGGGCTCACCCCGCCGGTGATCACCTCGCTGATCCTCTGCGTGCTCGCCATCCTCGCGGTGTTCGCGCTGGCCAAGGTGATCCTCGCTGACTACTCGGCGGTCGACGACCGCGGCCTGCGGTTCCTCGCCACCGGTGTCTTCATCGGCGCGCTGGCACCGATGTTCCAGCCGCTGGTCACGGCCGTCGACGAGCGGCTCTACGTCAATCAGCTGCACCTTCCGGCGGTCTTCTGCCTGGCCGCGCTCGCCGCGCACGCGCAGTGGCGGCTGCCCGCAGCTGTCCGCGCTCGGGCCGTCACCAAGCGGCGCCGTCCCTACAGCGTGCTGCCCTACACCGCGGTCGCGGCCGTGGACGGGCTGCTGCTCTGGGAGGCGTGGAGCGGCGGCGGCGACATCGTGATCCTGGCGTTCAGCGCCGTCGCGCTGACCGCGGTGGTGGTCGCGCGGCAGATGTCCGCCCTGCGCGACAACAGCCGCCTGCTCGCCCAGGTCGATCACGCCGCGAGCCACGACGCCCTCACCGGCCTCGCCAACCGGGCCCTGTTCCAGCGCCGCCTCGCCGGCTGCCTCACCGAGGACGGCCCGACACACGTCGCGCTGCTCGATCTCGACGGCTTCAAGGAGGTCAACGACACCTACGGCCACGAGACCGGTGACCTGCTGCTGACCACCGTCGCCGAGGTGCTGCGCGACAACATCCGGCCCGGCGACACCGCCGCGCGTCTGGGCGGCGACGAGTTCGTGCTGGTCCTGGCGGGTGCCGAGCGCGCCGAGGCGACCAGGGTGGCCGAGCTCATCGCCGAGTCGCTGCGGCGGGATCCGGTGGTCGCGCACGGCCACCGGCTCCATGTCCGCGCGAGCATCGGGCTCGCCCGCGGCGTCGCGGGCGCGGATCCGGGCGAGCTGCTGCGGCGGGCGGACGCCGCGATGTACGCGGCGAAGAGACTGCCCGGCACCGCGGTGCTCCATTCCGAGGCGCAGCTCCATCCCGCTGCGTGACCTTTTTTCGTACGGTCGGCGCAGGGCTCTCCACTGTTCACGCGATCGCCTGCCTGGTCACGGCCGCAGCGCGCCCGCCGGGCTGAAGCGCGTGGCTCCCCAACAGCTCTCACCGCCGCCGCCAAGCCGTCTCGACCCCGCTCACAACCAGCTGGCCGTCAGAGGTGCCCCCGAGCCGTTTCGGCCCCGCTCAGAGCCAGCTGGCCGTCAGAGGTGCCTCCGAGCCGTTTCGGCCCCGCTCAGTGCCAGCTGGATTTTCAGGCGGGGCGGCGGGAGCGGGGGCGGCGGGTGCGGAGGTGGTGGGTCAGGAGGAGTAGGAGGCCGGTGGCGAGGGAGAGTGCCAGGGCGAGGGGGATCAGGACGAGGGCGGCGATGGAGCGGGCCGGGAAGGGGCCGGCGCGCGGTTCGGGGCCGCCGAAGTGGCCGGCCGAGAGAAGGTCGCGGGCCACGTCCATGGTGAGGACGCCGTCCGGTGGGTCGAGCAGGGTGCGGGTGCCGCCGCCGGGTTCCAGGACCAGCAGCGTGATGTGGCCGGTCTCCTCCCAGCCGGTGTCGTTCCAGTAGGTGTTCGCCGGGAGGCGCTCGGCATCGTCCTCCGGCTCGTAGCGCAGGACGACCAGGTCACGGCCCTGGCTCCAGCCGAGCGCGCGGATCGCGGACCCGGTGATCGTCGCGAGCGCCGGGCCGGTCGCGGGGCGGCCGGTGGCGGCGTCGAGGTAGCCGATCGTCCAGCGCCGGGCGGCGAGCGCCGGCTCGTCGCAGTCCTGGAGGCAGCCGTCGAGGCCGGCGATCGCGATGCGCGTGCCGTCGTCGCTGAAGGCTCCGGCGCCGGCCAGGTACTGCCGGTCCGGCAGTCCGGCATTCCAGAGCATTTTCCCCGTACGGTCGACAAGCTTCACCGTCTGCCCCTCGGTGATCGCCATCAGCTGCCCGTCCGGGCTGAACGCGCCACGCGAGGCCGTGCGGATGTTCTCCCAGGCGTCGTGGCTGGCGCCGAGCACCACCAGGCGATCAGTCGCCAGATCGAGCAGCGCCAGCCGCATGGTCGCGGTGTCGGACTCGAACGGCGCCCTGTCGTAAACCTCGACGAGCATCGACTGCCCGTCCGGCGCCCACGCCACCGGGACGCAGCATCGCCCCTCCGGCTGCCCGCCGCGGTAGAGCGTGCTGCGGCCGGTGGTCAGATCGACGATGTCGAGCCCGGTCCCGCTCTCCGTCGAGTCCACCAGGTACTCCTGGGCGGCGCGGCGCCCGTCCGGGGAGAGCAGCACGTCCTCGCCGGCGATGATCGTGTTCTTGCCGCCGTACAGCAGAGTGCGGTACTTCCCGCCCCGGCCGACCGCGGCGATCTTGCCCTCGGAGTCGTAGAAGTCGGCGCCCTGGAAACCCGCGGTGTCGCCGCCGATCAGGACTGACGCCGGGCCGGGCGGGTCCATCCGCACGGTGGCCTGCCACATCCACGGCAGGCTCACCCCGCCCGGAACCACGTCGCCGACCGGGTCGGGCCGCTGCCAGGGCCGGACGAACGCGGCCAGGATCAGGGCGGAGATCAGCAGGCTGGCGGCGGCACCGGCGGCGACTCTTCTGAGCACGGCGGTCAGGCTACGCGCCGGGTGAGGCGATCCGCAGGTCCGCCTCGATCGCCGCGGTGGCGGCGAGCAGCGGGGGCAGCAGCCGTTCGCGGATGTCGTCGACGGTGGCCCGGGCGGCGTGCACCGAGACGTTGACCGCGCCCGCCGCGCGACCGTTGCGGTCCCGGATCGGCGCGGCGAGGGCCCGCAGTCCCTCCTCGAGTTCCTGGTCGACGATCGCGTAGCCCTGGGCGCGGACCCGGTCGAGCTCGGCGCGCAGGGCGGCCGCGGAGGTGAGGGTGCGGTCGGTGAGCGGCTCCAGCTTCGCCCGTGTGAGATAGGCCTCAAGCTCGTCGATGGGCAGGGCGGCGAGCAGGACACGGCCCATCGATGTCGCGTACGCCGGGAACCTCGTACCGACGTTGATGGCGACCCGCATGATCCTGCTGGTCGGGACGCGGGCGACGTAGACGATGTCGTCGCCGTCGAGCACCGACATCGAGGAGGACTCGCGGACCTGCGCGACGAGGTGCTCCAGGTGCGGCTCGGCAACCTCGGGAAGCGACAGGCTGGAGAGGTACGAGTACCCGAGCTCGAGCACGCGAGGTGCCAGGGAGAACAGCCGGCCGTCGGTCCGCGTGTAGCCCAGATCAGTGAGCGTGAGCAGGAATCGGCGTGCCGCCGCACGGGTCAGGCCGCACGCGCGCGCGACGTCACTGAGGGTCAGTTCGCGATGTTGTGCGTCGAATGCACGGATTACTGCGAGCCCTCGCTCCAGCGACTGAACGTAGTACGGTTCGCGCGGCATCAGAAGATCGAAAGCAATCGTTGACGTGACACGGGGCACATCATAGCGTTCTGTCTGAGAACTCGTGTTCGTAGAGCGCACACAATTTGAAGGAGTAGATATGCGGCGTCTCCTCACGGGGATCGTGGTGGCAGCGCTCGCCGGTTTCCTCGCGGCGTGTGGCACGTCCGGTGACTCCGGTGACTCGGGTGATACCGGCGGAGTCGACAACGTGAAGGTCGGCGTCATCCCCATCATCGACGTGGCACCGATCTATCTGGGCCAGCAGAAGGGGTTCTTCAAGAGCCGGAACATCGAGCTGACCATGGAAGCCGGTCAGGGCGGCGCGGCGATCGTGCCCGGCGTGGTCAGCGGCCAGTTCCAGTTCGGCTTCAGCAACTTCACCTCGCTGATGATCGCCCAGACCAAGAACGTGCCGATCAAGGCTGTCGCGGCCGGCGTGGCCTCCGTCGGTGAGCAGGGCAAGGACTTCGGCGCCGTCGTGGTGAAGAAGGACAGCCCGATCAAGACCGCCGCCGACCTGGTCGGCAAGAAGGTCTCGGTGAACACGCTGAAGAACATCGGTGACACCGTCACCCGCGAGTCGGTCCGCAAGGCCGGCGGCGACGGCGCCAACGTCAACTTCGTCGAGATGCCGTTCCCGAACATGCAGGCGGCCCTCGAGAAGGGCGACGTCGACGCGTCCTGGGTGGTCGAGCCGCAGCTGTCCACGATCAAGGCGGCCGGCGGGCGCGAGGTGGCCTCCACCTTCGTCGACGCCGCGCCGAACCTGACGGTCGCCGCGTACTTCGCCTCGGAGAAGCTGATCGCCGACGACGCCGACCTGGTCAAGCGCTTCACCGACGGGATCAACGAGTCGCTGGCGTACGCCGACGCCCACCCCGACGAGGTCCGCGCCTCGCTCAGCACCTACACGAAGATCGACCCGGCGCTCGGCGCCAAGCTGGTGCTGCCGAAGTGGCCCACCGAGATCAACAAGGCCTCGGTCGAGACGCTCGCCAAGCTCGGTTCCCAGGACGGCATCTTCGAGGGCAGCCCGGACCTGGAGAAGCTCCTCCCGTGACATCGGCACGCCGTGGCTACCCGGCCTGGCTCGGTCATCCCGTTGTTCTGGGCGGGGCCGGGCTGGCCGGGTTGCTCCTTCTCGTCGAACTCTTACCGCGCCTGGGCCTGGTCGACGACCGGTACCTGCCGCCGACCAGCCGGATCGTGGCCGCCCTGGCCGGCGAGACCGGCAATCCGGCGTTCTGGGCGTCGCTCGGCGACACCCTTGTCGCGTGGGCGCTCGGCCTGGCCATCGCGGTCGGCGCGGGGGTGCTGGCCGGCCTCGTGATCGGCTCCGTGCCGGTGCTGCGCGAGCTGACCGCCTCCACTGTCGAGTTCCTCCGGCCGATCCCGTCGGTCGCGCTGATCCCGCTCGCGGTGCTGCTCTACGGCACCGAGATCGGCTCCACCCTGATGCTCGTCTGCTACGCCGCCTTCTGGCAGGTTCTCGTGCAGGTGCTGTACGGGGTGGCCGACGTCGACCCGGTCGCGTACGAGACCGCCCGCAGCTTCCGGTTCTCCGCGTGGGCCCGGGTGCGGTACGTGCTCTGGCCGACCGCCCTGCCGTACGTCTTCACCGGTGTCCGCCTCGCCGCCTCGGTGGCGCTGGTCCTCGCGATCACCGCCGAGCTGGTGATCGGCGCTCCCGGCCTGGGCAAGGAGATCGCCGTCGCGCAGGCCTCCGACGCGGTGCCCACCATGTACGCGCTGATCGTCGTCACCGGCCTGCTCGGCGTCGTGATCAACCTGCTGGCTCGTACCGGCGAGCGCCGCCTGCTCGCTTGGCATCAGTCGGTGCGCGGGGAGATGGCCATCTGATGGGCGTACTGAAGAAGATTCTGCTCGCGATCGGCCTGCCGGTGGTGCTGTTCGCCGGATGGTTCCTGCTCAGCGACAGCAGCGAGAGCTTCTACGCTCCCCCGCTGCGCGACATCCTGGCGGCGTTCGGCGAGACCTGGACGGCCGACCGGATCGGCACCGACGTCGTGCCGAGCCTGCTGCGCCTCGCGGCCGGCTATGCCCTGGCCGCCGTCCTCGGCGTGACGATGGGCCTGGCGATCGGCATGAACCGGCGGTTGCGCGCCACCGTGGAGCCGGTCCTGGAGTTCTTCCGGGCCATCCCGCCGCCGGTCCTGGTCCCGGTCATCATGCTGTTCGCCGGCATCGGTGACGGCATGAAGGTGATCGTGATCGTTTTCGGCTGCGTCTGGCCGATCCTGCTCAACACCGTCGAGGGGGTCCGCGCGGTGGACAGCGTCGTGCTGGACACCGCCCGCGCCTACGGGGTGACCGGCCCGGCCCGGATCACCCGGGTGATCCTGCCGTCGGCGAGCCCGCAGATCGCGGCCGGACTGCGCCAGGCACTGTCCATCGCGATCATCCTGATGGTGATCAGCGAGATGTTCGCGGCGAGCAACGGCCTGGGCTTCACCATCGTCCAGTTCCAGCGCAGCTTCGCGATCCCCGAGATGTGGAGCGGGATCATCCTGCTCGGCCTGCTCGGCTTCGTGCTGTCGCTGCTTTTCCGGCTCGCCGAGCGGCGGGCGCTGCGGTGGTACGAGGGCCTGCGCGCGGCGCAGCGCACACGTTAGGAGGTTGACGATGCTCGAGGTCAAGGGCCTGCGGAAGGTCTACCGTTCCGGCAGCCGTGAGGTGGAGGCGCTGCGCGACCTCACCTTCACCGTCCAGAGCGGTGAGATGGTCTGCCTGGTCGGCCCGTCCGGCTGCGGCAAGACGACGCTGCTGCGCTGCGTCTCCGGCCTGCTGGACCCCACCGGCGGCGACGTGAAGGTCAACGGCAAGGCGGTCGACGGTCCGCCGCCGGGCATGGCCGTCGTCTTTCAGGAGTACGGCCGAAGCCTGTTCCCCTGGATGAGCGTGCGGGACAACGTGGAGCTGCCGCTCAAGCAAAAAGGTGTCGGGCGAGCCCGACGCAAGCAGCTGGTGGAGCAGTCACTGGACGCGGTAGGACTGACAGGCACGGCCGCGGCGTTCCCGTGGCAGCTCTCCGGTGGCATGCAGCAGCGGGTGGCGATCGCCCGCGCGGTCGCGTACGAGCCGCAGACGCTGCTGATGGACGAGCCGTTCGCGGCTGTCGACGCGCAGACCCGCGCCGACCTGGAGGACCTGGTCCGGCGGCTGTGGAAGCGGCTGAACGTGACGATCCTGTTCGTCACCCACGACATCGACGAGTCGGTGTACCTGGGGCAGCGGGTGGTGATGCTCTCGTCGTCGCCGACTGTGGTGCAGGACGAGCTGACGATCGACCTGCCGGACGAGCGGGACCAGCTGCACACCCGGGCGGATCCGAAGTTCATCGAGCTGCGGACCCGCGTCTACGAGCAGATCCAGCTGGCCAAGAAGAACGCCGCGTAGAAGGACGGCCCGGACACCCCTCGGATGTCCGGGCCGTCTCGACATCAGCGCTTGGTGATCGCTGCTTCCAGCTCGGCACGCACCTCGGCGCGGGCGTCACCCGCACCGGAGAACGACTTGGCCGTCGCCGCGGCGGCGGTCGGATCCGGCTGCGGAACCGGGTCGCACTTCAGGTCGGACCGGTTGCCGCGGACCCGGTCCGGCAGCTCGCCGGTGGCCAGGTACGCCGCGATGGTGTCGTCGGTGCACGCGATCCCGCTCAGCGAGCCGGAGTGCGTGGTACCGCCGACGCCCTCGATCAGCACCGACTTCGGGAAGCGCTTGCGCACCTCCAGAGCACCGGAGTACGGCGTGGCGGCGTCGTTGGTCTCGGCGATCATCAGGATCTCCGGCGCCTTCTTGCCGTTCACCTCGACCGGCTTGCCGGCTTTGGCACCCCAGAACAGGCACGGCGCGTTGAACCAGGCGTTGTTCCACGTCATGAACGGGTGCTTGGCGTGGATGCGCCAGTTGTCCCGCTGCCAGGTGGACCACTTCTTCGGCCACTGCACGTCGGTGCACTGGACGGCCAGGTAGACCGCGGTGCCGTTGTCGGCGCCGGGGCCGCCGGGCTCGCCGAAGAGCGCGAGCAGGCCCTCCGCGTCCTTGTTGTTGACCCAGGCCGAGAACGCCTCGGCCACCGACTCCCAGCCGTAGACGTAGTAGCCGGCCGAGACGAAGATGTCGTTCCACTCCGCCGGGCCGATCTTGCCGGCCGCCGGCGTCTTGATCAGCGAGTACAGGGTCGCGTAGTACTTCTGCTTGACCACCCTGGCGGACGTGCCGAGGTGGTAGACCGCGTCGTACTTGGCGATCCAGGCGAAGTAGACGTCCATGTTCTTGTCGAACTGGACGTCCTGGTCGAGGTTCGCGTCGTACCAGACGCGCTCGGGGTTGACCACACCGTCGAAGACCATCCGGCGGACCCGATCGGGGTGCAGGGTCGCGTAGACCTGGCCCAGATATGTCCCGTACGAGAAGCCGTAGAAGTTGATCTTCTTTTCACCGAGGGCCTTCCGCAGGCTCTCCATGTCAGCGATCGTGTCGGTGGTCCGCAGGTGATCGAGCAGGTCGCCGCCGGCCGCGTCGCAGGCCTCGGCGTACCCCTTGGCCTTGGCCAGCCAGGTCTTCTCGATCGACCGGGTGATCGGCACGTAGAACGGCCGGTTGTAACCGGTGTACTCCGGGTCACAGCTCAGGGCCGGGACGCTGGAGCCGACACCGCGCGGGTCGAAGCCGATCCAGTCGTAGAAGTCGCCGGCACCGTTCGGGATCGCCCCGCCCAGCGTGGCGAGACCCAGACCGGAACCGCCCGGGCCACCCGGGTTGGTCAGCATGACGCCCTGGTACTCGGTGTCAGCCGACTTGTGCTTGATCCGGGAGACCGCGACCTTGATCTTGGTGCCCTTGGGCTTCGCGTAGTCCAGGGGTACGACCAGGAAACCGCACTGCGCGCCGCGAGCCTGCAGGCTCGGCCGTGCGCAGGTGCCCCAGTCGATGGGTGGTGGCGTGTAACCACCGGCCGCGGGAGAACCGTGCGCCTGCGCCGCCGCCGGGATCACACCGGCACCGAGCAGGAGTCCCACGGAGGCGGCGATGGTGGCCGCCAGCATTCTTCGCATCCTCTGCCTTCCGTTCTCGAGCCACAGTGGTCGCCGTGACTCAGGGCGATTCCCGCAGCCTAGACATCCAGGGATGGAGATGCAGCGGTTCGACGTCGGGAAACAACGGAACGCGATCCGCACGGGACGATAGGTATCGATTGATATGACGATCCTGGGTTCCGTCGATGCGATGCTCGGGCGGATGCCGGCGCCCACCCCCGCGCCGGCCCGTTACCGAGCCCGCGGAGGAAAACCCGTGCGAGCCCCGTTCTTGAAGCGAGCCCTGCCCCTTGTCGGCGTGGCTGCGCTGGTCACCGGCCTGGCCTCGGCCACACCGGCCCAGGCTGCCGTCGCGCCGCCCGACATCGCCCTCGCCAGCGTGAAGGCGCACCTGACCCAGTTCCAGAACATCGCCACCGCCAACGGCGGCAACCGCGCCCACGGCCGGCCCGGGTACCTCGCCTCGGTCACCTACGTGAAGGGGCTGCTCGACGCGGCCGGGTTCACCACCAGCCAGCAGTCGTTCACCTACGGCGGCGCCACCGGCTACAACCTGATCGCGGACTGGCCGGGAGGCGACACCAGCGACACGCTGATGATCGGCGCGCACCTGGACAGCGTCACCGCCGGACCGGGCATCAACGACAACGGCTCCGGCTCGGCGGCCAACCTCGAGGTGGCGCTGCAGGTCGCGCGTACCGGGTTCCAGCCCGACCGGCACCTTCGTTTCGGCTGGTGGGGCGCGGAGGAGCTGGGCCTGCGGGGATCGACGGCGTACGTCAACTCGCTGTCCTCGGCGCAGAAGGCGTCGATCACCGGCTACCTGAACTTCGACATGGTCGGATCGCCGAACCCGGGCTACTTCCTCTACGACGGTGACAACTCGGACGGCACCGGCTCCGGGCCCGGCCCGGCCGGCTCGGCGCAGATCGAGCAGACGCTGGCGGCGTACTTCACGTCGATCGGCGTACCGACGCGGGGCACCGACTTCGACGGGCGCAGCGACTACGGCCCGTTCATCTCCGCCGGCATCCCGGCGGGCGGCATCTTCACCGGTGCCGAGGGCTCCAAGACGTCCGCGCAGGTCCAGCTCTGGGGCGGCACCACCGGCCGCTTCGACCCCTGCTACCACGCGTCCTGCGACACCATCACGAACATCAACGACACCGCGCTGAACCGGAACTCCGACGCCATCGCCTACACGGTGTGGACCCTCGCCGACGGCGGCACGACGGAACCGCCGCCCACCGGCACCACGGTCTGGGCGGACGACCTGGAGACCGCCACCGCCTGGACCGCGCTGTCCTCGGACACCGCGACCGCCGGCCGGTTCGAACGCGGCAACCCGGCGGCGACCACCAGCTCCGGCGTCGCGACCCAGCTCGACGCGGCGGCCAGCGGCAGCAACGCGCTGATCACCGGGGCGGCGGCGGGTGCCAGCGCCGGCGCCAACGACCTGGACGGCGGCATCTCGACCCTGCTCTCGCCGTCGATCACCCTGCCGACGGGGACGCTGACGCTCAGCCTCTCCTGGTACCTGGCCCACCTCAACAACGCGACGACCGCCGACTACCTGCGGGTGCGGGTGGTCTCCGGCTCCACGACCACCACGGTCCTGACGCAGACGGCCTCGGCGGCGAACAAGGCCGCGGCGTGGGCGACGGCCACCGCGAACCTGTCGTCCTACGCCGGCCAGACCATCCGGATCCAGGTCGAGGCGGCGGACGCGGGCACGGCGTCCCTCGTCGAGGCGGCCGTCGACAACCTGAAGATCACCAAAGCCTGACGCTCACCCGTGAAGGGTGCGGATTGCGGCCGTCCCGCAGTCCGCACCCTTTCTTCGCGCCCAAAGCTCTCAGGCCTTCGCGCGCGGTGCCGATGGGGACTCACAGCCGTTGGGATGCCACACAGAAGGACCCACACCATGAGCCCTGCGCAGCCGCCGGCGCCCCCCGGATGGTACGCCGACCCGAGCGGCCTGCCCGCCTCCCGCTGGTGGGATGGCCAGGAGTGGACCTCGCACGTGCAACCCGGCGCGACGGCCCGGCCGCCGACGACGATCTCCGCGGGCTGGCGCGGCGGGCCCGCGACCAAGCCGGTCGGTGAACCGCTCCCGGGCGCGCACACGGTCGAGGCTCCGGGTGATCAGTTCGCGCCTACGGCGCCTCCGTCGGCCACGCTGGGTGCGACGCAGTCAGCCTCTTCGGGGTACGCCCAGAGCACCACATTTCTCGCACAGCCGATGGACGCGGTCTCGGCGCAGCTGGGGTACACCTCGCCCGCGCCGGTGGTCACGCCGCCGGCCGCGGCCGCTGTGCCGTCGAAGCGGGCGGTGGTGGTGGGTGCGGTCAGCCTGCTGGTCAATCCGCTGCTGTTGTGCTCGGTCTACGCGATCCTGATGGGTTTGCGCGGGATCAAGGAGTCCCCGGCGGCGCGCCGGGACGGGCTGCTCGCGGTTGGTCTCGGGGCGGGTGGGGTGCTGACACACGCGGCACTGGTCGCCGTGCTGATCCTGGTGCTCTGACGCTGGAGCCGCGTGTGGCCCGTCGGTGCGCCGAGGGCAGCGCACGGTAAATTGTGGTCCTTCTCCATTCCGGCGCGGTGGCCGGAGCGGGCCGGTTTCGTCGCATCCGGCACGCCGGGCAGGGCATGCGGCGGGGTGACGGAGGCGGGGTCGGCGGTGGGTCTGCGGGTGAGTGGCCGCAATGCGCGGTTCCAGCAGTGGGAAGCCCTCCTCGGCAACCGGACCAAGCGGCAGCGCCGCGGCGAGTTCCTCGTGCAGGGTGTGCGCCCGATCAGCATGGCCGTCGAACACGGCTGGCAGATCCGGGAGCTGCTCCACGACGCCGGCGCTCACCTGTCCGACTGGGCCCGCGAAACCCTGGACACCGTCCCGGCCGAGAAGATCGCCGTCTCCCGTGAGCTGATGCACGAGCTGGGAGGCAAGGCCGACACCGTTCCGGAGCTCCTCGCCGTGGTCGCGCTGCCGGACGACGACCTGCGCCGCATCCCGGCCGGGCCGGCCATGCTCACCGTCGTCTTCGACCGGCCGGCCAGCCCCGGCAACATCGGAACCCTCATCCGGTCCGCGGACGCGTTCGGCGCCTCCGGCGTCATCATCACCGGCCACGCCGCCGACGTGTACGACCCGAAAGCCGTCCGGGCGAGCACCGGCTCACTGTTCGCCCTGCCCGTGGTCCGGGTCCCCTCTCACCAGGCCGTACTGTCCTGGGTCGCCGGCGTCCGCGCCGGCGGCGTCGCCATGAGCATCGTGGGGACCGACGAGCACGGCACCCTCGACGCCGCCGACCACGACTTCACCCGGCCCACCCTGATGCTGATCGGCAACGAGACCACCGGCCTCAGCTCCGGCTGGCGCGAGGCGTGCGACCAGCTCGTCCGGATCCCGATGTCCGGCTCCGCCAGCTCCCTGAACGCGGCGACCGCCGCAACGGTCGTCCTCTACGAATCAGCACGCCAGCGAACCGCCGCCACCCGCCGCTAGCCGCCACCGGCACGCGGCAGGCGGCAGGCGGCAGGCGGCAGGCGGCAGGCGGCAGGCGGCAGGCGGCAGCGATAGGCGCACACATTGAGGTTGCGTGCGCGTCCGCACCGGTCACGGCACCAGCCAGCGCACACGCAACTCCAATGTGCGCTGACCACCCCCGCCCCCGTCCTTGCGCGGGGGTCGCCGCGCCGCGACGTCGTTGCACGCCCCCGCGACGTCGTTGCGCGGGGCCCGCCGCCGCTCCCGATCTTGTGGAGAGGGCCGGTCCGGGGCGGTTGAAAGTCCGAAGTGACCGATCACGGACAGGCGGGTGCGGCGGGCGGGCCGGGTCACTAACGTGACGCCAACATCCCATCCGGGATGCGCCGTTTGGAGTGAAAGGCCTCCCGTGTCCTCTCCATCCCATGCACAGCCATCGCGGCGCAACCGGATCCTGGCGCTCGCCGTCGGTCTCATCCTCGCGTTGATCCTGCTGGTGATCCTGCTGACGCAGTGCGGGAGCCCGGGGGACAACACCGGCCAGCCGGGGCCGTCCAACCCGTCGGTGAGCAACTCCGCCGGCACGAACCCGTCGGCGAGCGTGGTGCCGCCGGTCACCGATCCGTCCGGCTCGACCGCGCCCGACCCCGATCCGAACGGGAGTGAGAGCACGGGGCCGGGCACGGATCCCGGCACCGGGCCGACCGAGCCCGAGGACACCACGGAACCCGATGACACGTCCGGCCCGACACCGAGCGGCGGCGTCGACGCGGGCGGCGGCAGTGGTCTCAGCGACCGGCGCGTCCCGCTCCTGGCGACCGGGTTGTTCCTGCTGCTGGCGGCACTCGGCACGGCCTGGCTGGCAGTCGGCCGCAGGTCGCGCGCCTGACACCGCTGTGCCTTACATCCGTAATCGCCGGGCGGCTGGGCTGACCGTGCTGCTGGCCCTGCTGGGCACGACGAGCATCACGATGGGCCTGCGCGTCGAGGTTGCCGCGCCCCCGCCGATAGCCGCCGATGCCCCACTGCCTTCACGAAAGACCTCCACCCCGGCTCCAGACTCCGCGACAGGCCCCGCGACGGATGAGACCGATGAGACCGATGGGACGGACGGGGTGGATTCCGCGACGGTTCCGGGCGTAGCCACCGCGCCGGAGGTCGGCGGCTGGCCCGGCGTCGCCCCCCTGCCCGGGACCACCAGGTCAGGCCCGGCCACCCGCACTCCGCGGGCGACCAGCACTCCTCAGGCGATCGCGGACAAGGGCCTCCCCCGCTCCGAGCCGGTCCGCCTCGAGATCCCGGCGATCAAGCTGCGCACCGGCCTCACCGCGGTAGGGCTGAACAGGGACGGCACCATCGAGGTGCCTCCGCTGCGTGCGAACGCGCCGGCCGGCTGGTACCGCCACTCGCCCACACCGGGCGAGCCCGGCCCGTCCGTGATCATCGGGCATGTCGATTCGGCGCGTGAGGGCCCGGCGGTCTTCTTCCGGGTGCGGGAGTTGCGGCCCGGCGACACCATTACGGTACGCAGGACCGACTCCACCGTCGCGCGGTTCACGGTGACCCGGGTCGCGAGTTATCCCAAACTGGACTTCCCGACGAGCGAGGTCTACGGCCCCGTGGATCATCCGGCGCTGCGGCTGGTCACCTGCGGCGGCAGTTTCGACCGGAGCCGGGGCAGCTATCGGAGCAATGTGGTCGTCTACGCCGAAGCGATCTGAGTGGACGTTCTGAAGGCTTCGAAACCGATTCCGGTACCGGTTCCACAGGGCCTTTCGGACACCTTGGTTCCGGAACACGACCGGCTCGTCCGGATCCGCGGCCTATGCCGGTTGACCCCTCTTGACATGGAGGTTCGGCGATTGCTTCTGTGACCGGGATCATTGCGATCTTGTTACGGAAGGGATCCCTCCGCATGACGCGAATCCGCGAGCGTAGTGGCCGTACACCACTGCGCCGCATCACTGCCGGAGCGCTCGCTCTCGGCCTCGCGCTGGCGGCCGCCGGCGCCGGGGCCGGACCGGCCGCCGCCACACCGGTCAAGACCGGTTCCGGCGCGCCGAACCTCGGCGCGAACGTGACCGTCTTCGACCCCAGCATGCCGGTGGGCGAGATCCAGGCCAAGCTGGACGCCACCCACGCCGCCCAGGTCAACAACGAAATGGGTACGGCGCGGTACGCGTTCCTGTTCAAGCCCGGAACCTACGGCACGGCCGACAAGCCGCTGCAGTTCCAGGTCGGCTACTACACCGAGATCACCGGTCTCGGCGCCAACCCGGGCGACGTCGTGATCAACGGCAAGGTGGAGGTCTACAACCGCTGCCTGAGCTCAGATCCGGCCAACCCGAACTGCATCGCGCTCGTCAACTTCTGGCGCACCATCTCCAACCTGACCGTCAACATCAACGGTGCGGGCCAGGACGGCTGCCGTGGAACGGCGAACTTCTGGGCCGTCTCGCAGGCGGTCTCGATGCGCCGCGTCCAGTTCACCGGCGGCGGCCTGTCGCTGATGGACTACTGCACCGCCGGTCCGCAGTTCGCCAGCGGCGGCTTCATCGCGAACTCCAAGCTGCCGGCCACCACCAACGGCTCGCAGCAGCAGTGGCTCACCCGCAACAGCGAGGTCGAGAGCTGGTCGAACGCGGTGTGGAACCAGGTGTTCGCCGGGGTGAAGGGCGCGCCGGACGACGCGGCATTCCCGGACCCGCCGTACACCACGCTGGAGACCACCCCGGTCAGCCGGGAGAAGCCGTACCTCTTCGTCGACGCGAAGGGTAAGTGGCAGGTCAAGGTGCCGGCCGCCAAGCGCAACACCAGCGGCTCCTCGTGGGACGCCGAGGGTGGCCGTACGCTGCCCCTGTCGGACTTCTACATCGCCAAGCCGGGTGACTCGGTCCAGAAGATCAACCTGGCCCTGGCCCTCGGCAAGCACCTCCTGCTGACCCCGGGCGTGTACGACATCGCCCGCAGCATCGAGGTGTGGCGGCCCAACACCGTCGTCCTCGGCATCGGCCACGCGACCCTCACCGCGGTCAACGGCTCGATCCCGATCGACGTCGCGGGCGTACCCGGCGTTGTCGTGGCCGGCGTGACCATCGACGCCGGAACCAAGGAGTCGCCGGTCCTGCTGCGTGTCGGCAAGAAGCACGGACTCGGCATCACCAGCCCGTCGAACCCGACGACGCTGAGCGATGTCTACTTCCGGGTCGGCGGCCCGCACATCGGCAAGGCGAACATCGCGCTCGAGGTCAACAGCGACGACGTCCTCATCGACCACACCTGGGTGTGGCGTGGTGACCACGGCGTTGAGGGCTTCACGGAGGGCGTGAACGGCGACACCGACCGGTGGCGTACCAACACCGGCCGGTACGGCGCGGTCATCAACGGCGACGACGTGACCGCGACGGGCCTGTTCGTCGAGCACTTCCAGAAGTACAACACCGTCTGGAACGGCGAGCGCGGCACCACGGTTCTCTACCAGAACGAGCTGCCGTACGACCCGCCGACGCAGGCCGACTGGATGAACGGCAAGGTCAAGGGCTACGCCGGTTACAAGGTGGGTGACAGGGTCAAGAAGCACACCCTGTTCGGCGGCGGCGTCTACGTCTTCAACCAGAACAACCCGGCCATCGAAACTGAGAACGGGTTCGAGGTACCGAAGACGCCGGGCGTCAAGCTGCACCACATCATGACCGTCAACCTCAGCGCCGGCGTGGTCAACCACGTGGTCAACGGCGTCGGCGAGGCGGCGGACATGACGAAGATCGGCCAGCCGGTCTTCGTGACCGATTACCCCGCGGCACCCTGATAAACGCTGGTGGTCACCCGCTCGCCGGGTGGGTGACCACCAGCACCGGGCGTCCGGCCTTCTCGATCAGGGTCAGCGGCACGCTGCCGAGCAGGCGCTGCGCCATCAGCGGCCGGGCACTCGAACCCACGACTATCAGATCGGCGCGATGCTCCTCCGCGTACCGAATGATCTGATCGACAGCCCGGCCCGGCAGGACCACGCGCCCGGCCTCGATGCCCGCGCCCGCCAGTCTCGCCACCGCGGCGTCCGCCGCACGCTCAGCGCGCTCGATGTAGACGCTGCGCGGCAGGGGCGCCAGATGCTCGGTCTCCAGTTCGTCGGCCGCGATCACCGTCACCGTCGCGCCGGTCTGCTTGACCAGGTCAGCGGCCGCGTCGGTGACCCATGGCTGATCGACCTCGGGATTGGCGGCGAGCACGATACGCATGGTGGCCTCTCCTGCCTGTTGATGTTTCCCGTCCTGCCACTTTGATGTTTCCCGCCACTCAAGGTACGGGTAACGTCACTGTTCCGCGATGGCTGCGACGAGGGGCGAGCTATGGCCGAGCCGATCAGCACCGGGCCGATCAGTACCGAGTCGGAACAGCCCACCTTGAACCGGGTCATCGGGCCGGCCCTGCTGTTGCTGTTCGTGGTCGGCGACATCCTGGGCACCGGGGTCTACGCGCTGACCGGCAAGGTCGCCAACGAGGTCGGCGGTGCGGTGTGGCTGCCGTTCCTGGTGGCCTTCGTGGTGGCGCTGCTGACCGCGTTCAGCTATCTGGAGCTGGTAACGAAGTATCCGCGGGCGGCCGGTGCCGCGCTCTACACGCACAAGGCGTTCGGCGTGCACTTCCTGACGTTCATGGTGACGTTCGCGGTGATGTGCTCCGGGCTCACCTCGGCGTCCAGCGCGTCCAAGGCCTTCGCCGGCAACTTCGGGGAGGCGTTCGACCTCTCCATCGGCGACGGTTTCGCGCTCACCGCCATCGCCCTCGGCTTCATCACGCTGGTCGCCCTGATCAACTTCCGCGGCGTCGGCGAGAGCGTCAAGGCCAACGTGGTGCTGACCTGCGTCGAGCTGACCGGCCTGCTGATCGTCATCGGGATCGGCGCCTACGCGCTCGGCGGCGGCAACGGCAACCTGTCCCGGCTGACCGAGTTCAACACCCCGCCCGGCGAGAGCATCGTCCTGTCCGTCACCGCCGGTACGGCACTCGCCTTCTTCGCCATGGTCGGCTTCGAGGACTCGGTGAACATGGCCGAGGAGACCCGCGACCCGGTCCGGATCTTCCCGAAGGTGATGCTGACCGGCCTGTGCATCACCGGCCTCATCTACGTGCTCGTCGCGATCTCCGCCGTCGCCCTGGTCTCCCCCGCCGACCTCGGTTCCGGCGACACCCCGCTGCTGAAGGTCGTCTCGGCCGGCGCCCCGAGTTTCCCGCTCTGGATCTTCGCCTTCATCACGATGTTCGCGGTGGCCAACTCCGCCCTGATCAACATGATGATGGCCTCCCGCCTGCTGTACGGGATGGCCAACGAGCGGGTCCTGCCCCGCATCCTCGGCCGCGTGCACCGGACCCGCCGTACGCCGTGGGTGGGCATCGTCTTCACCACGGTGATCGCTTTCGGGCTGATCTGGTTCGCCGACCTGACCGCGCTCGGCGGGACGACCGCGCTGCTGCTGCTCTGCGTCTTCACCGTGGTGAACGTGGCGGTTCTGGTACTGCGCAAGGACCCGGTTGAGCACAAGCACTTCAAGGCGCCCACGGTGATCCCGGTGATCGGTGCGGTCGCCTGCGCCTTCCTGGCCAGCCCGTTCTCCGGCCGAGCGACGGCGGACTACCGGGTGGCGGGAGTGCTGCTGCTCATCGGGATGGCGCTGTGGGCGCTGACGTATGCGGCAAAGCGGTTCGCACCGGACGCGATGTCCCGCTCCTGACCCCACGCGGCGATGCCCTCGGGAACGTGAGTGCGGATCGCATAGTGGCCGGTAGCCACCCTGATCGAGGCTGCTTGACGGGATGTGGAAAGCTGCCCGCTACCACATGCACCCTCATCTCCAAACCGGAGGCCCGATATGGCATCATTCCTCTACTTTGTTGCCGGGCTCGTGATCGGCGTCGCCGCCGGTTGGCTGCTCTGGGGCTGGCGTCACGTCTCCCCGCGGCCGAAGCCCGCCACCGACACCGCCGCTGACACCGCCCCGGTCGCGGCTTCCGCGGGCACCGTCGCGGCCCCCGCCACGGCTGCCGCGGGCACCGTCGCGGCCTCTGAGGCCGCCAAGTCCGACGAGTCCGATGACGTCCCGGTGGCGTCGGCTGAGCCGAAGGCCGCTGAGGACGCCACCGAGATCCTGCCCGTTGCCGACTCTGTTCCGGTCGCCCGGGAGTCGGCTGAGACGGTGGTCCTGCCCGCCGCCGAGCCGGTCGCCGATTCCACGCCCGCCGGTTCGCCGTTCGCCGCTTCGTCGTTCGCTGATGACTCCAGGACCGAGGTGCTGCCGGCCGCCGAGGCGACCCCGGCCGACGACAGGACCGAGTTCCTGCCGGCCGCCGAGGCGACTCCGGCCGACGACAAGACCGAGTTCCTGCCGGTTGCCGAGCCGGTTGCTGTTACCGAGCCGATCGCCTCGCCGGCGACCGAGCCGGTTGCCTCGCCGGCGACCGAGCCGGTTGCCGCCGGCGACGACAAGCCCGAGTTCGTCGAGGCGACGCCGGAGCAGGTTGAGGTTGTCGACGAGCCGGTGGCCGTCGCGGAGCCGGAGCCCGTGGTTGCCGCGGAGCCGGAGCCCGTGGTTGCCGCGGAGCCCGAGCCGGTGGCTGTCGTGGAGCCGGTTGTGGAGCCGGAGCCGGTTGCGGCGGCTGTGCCCGCGCCCAGTGCTGCCGTGGTCGAGGAGATTCTGGCTGCCGAGCCGGCGCCGGGTGTTCAGGAGCCGGACGACCTGACCAAGATCCCCGGCATCGGGCCGAAGATGGCGATGGCGCTCGCCGCCGCGGGGATCACCACGTACGAGAAGCTGGCCGACGCCGACGTCACCAGCCTCAAGCAGGCGGTCACCGCCGCCGGCATGCGCGGCTCGGCGAGCCTCGCGACCTGGCCGGAGCGGGCCCGCCAGCTGGTCAGCGTCAACAGCTGACCGTCCGGTTGCCTTTCCGGTGCACGGGACACCGGACAACGCTGTGACCTGGGCACACTCTGTTGCCCAGGTCACTTCGAAAAGTTGCAGCTCGGGAGCACCCCGGACGATGGTTGCGGCCGTCACCACCCGGCAGAACCCCCCGAGGAGCCCCCGATGTCGATGTCAGTCAGCGCCGCGACAGCCTCGACCTGGAACAGCTACGCCGCCTGGAGCAGGCTGATCAGCGCCCGGGACAGGCTCACCGGGGACCTCAGCCCGGTACCGGCCTGCGAATCCACCCTCATCAACGACCGGGCCGACGTGGTGAACGCCGCCCACGAGGTCGCCCGCGTCGAGGCGATCCGCGCGGCCGACGTAGCCCGCCTCACCGCGAGCCACCACACCTTCGACCTGATGATGTGACCCGCCCCCGGCGAGGGCGCGCTGCCACCGGGACGACATCGTCAAGGGGTGTCAGTGACGGATAGTCGTCAACGCGAGAAGACGGCTGTCGATGTCATGATCCCGTTTGCGCCACTGGATGCGGTGAAATTGCCGGCTCGGCATCATTGGCACATTTTGCTTGATCAACACGGGGTGGAGTGCCGGGCGGTACAACATCATCCCTGGTAGATCGCTATTCGGGGGACGTTCGCCGGCAGCGGGAAGTTCGTAGATCAACGACGCTGTGTTGCTGATGCATGGCGGTTCGTAATCATCGAGGGGTTTCGCCCCTGGGCTCCGGCATCGCACCATGGGTGCAGGGTGATGCGATGAGCGGGCGACGGCTGGCTGTGGTGGTGACGGTCGAGCACCACGAAGATCCTGTCCTGAGCAGGTTCGCGGTGCCGTCTGCTGACGTGCCCGCACTCGCCGAGGTGCTCGGCGACCCGGGGCTGGGCGGGTTCGACGTGGCGTTCCTCCGGGATGCGGGAGCACGCGAGGCGTACGCGAAGATCAAGGCCTTGTTCGACGGCCGCGACCAGGACGACAGTGTGTTGTTCTATTTCCGTGGCGTGATGCTGACCGGACCGGGTGCCGGGCTTCATCTGGCCGCGGCCGACACCATGATGAGCCGCCCGGCCGACACCGCCCTCGACGTGGCGCAGGTGGCGGCCCTGCTGCAGCACAGCCGGGCCGGGCAGGCCGTGGTGATGCTGGACGGGCGTACGGGTGGGCCGGTCGACGCCGGCCATCACTTCCGGGCGGCCCGATCGGCCGACTGGCAGAGCCGGATCGTGATCGCCACGACGGCGCGGCTCGAACCGCCGACCTTCGCGGGGCTGATCGCGGACGGGGTGCGCAGCGGTGCGGCCGACCGGGACCGGGACGGGTTCATCGGACTCGGCGAACTCCACGAGCACCTGCGCGAACGGGATCCCAACGTGCGCCAGTGGGTGTTCGGGTCGGGGCGCCAGCCGTACCTCTCCCGGGTGCGGCGCCCGGGAAGCGACCAGATGGCCCTGATCGCGCAGCTCGCCATGGCAGCGGGCGGCGATGATCTGTCCCGTGCTGTCGAGGCGCGCGCGACGCTGCGGCGGATAACCACCGGCGAGGGTCGCGTGGCTGCCGCGGCCTCGGCGGCGCTGCGCCGCACCTCGGTCCGGATCGCGGAACCGGCGCTGGACTTCGGGAGCGTGCCGTCCGGTACCCGGCAGTTGACCGCGGAGATACCCGTGCAGGGCCCTCCGCTGGCGGCGGCTTCGGCGGTGACCAGCAGCGTGGAAGGGTTGCACGCCCGGCTGGAGAGTGGGGTGCTGCGGGTTTCGTGGTTCCCGGCGGCGGGGCGGCTGGAGGGGACGGTTTCGCTGGAGGGGCCGGCCGGGAGTGCTCAGCTTGTTGTCACCGGGGAGGTGGCGGAGGAGGCCGGTGCCGGATGGCCCGCGCCGGGGGTGAACGGGGCTGTGGCGGAGATGCCGCAGTTGGCGGCTGGATCACCGGTGGTCAGGCCGGCGTTGCCGGCCGCGTTGCCGGCCTTGCCGTCGGCTTCGGAGGTTTCGGGGGAGGTTCGGCGAGGGCCGTTTCCGCCCGGTGCGGTGGCGGGGGCGGTCGCAGCGCAGATTCCGGCTCAGCGTGGGCCGGAGCGGCATCCGGTCTCGCCTGCGCCGCCCGGCGCTGAGGATCAGGTTTCGCCCGCGTCGCGCGGCGCCGATGATCCGCGGCAGGCCTGGCCGGGCACGGGTGGCTGGCCCAGTGCGGCATCCGGTGGCTTCGGATGGGCGAGCAAGCCGGCGTCGCCGCCGCCGAACGGGGCCGAAATTGCACACGAATCCGCTATCCCCGAAGGCGCCGAAGTGCGGGATACTTCCGCGTCCGGCAACACGGCGCCGGGCGACGTTGAGGGTTCGGCGGTCACCACCGGCGGCTCTTCGGCGAGCACGTCCCTGACTGACAGCACCACCGCTCCTGATGTCCCCACGGTGGAGGACGGTCCCGTACCGGACCGTTCCGAGCCGATCAGCAGCACGGCTGTGCAGCAGCAGCCCGCGGTGGACGATTCCGCAAAGGACGAACAACCCGTGTCCGACGACGCAGCACAACCGGGCGAACCCGCGGCGGTAGCCGAGAGCAGCACGCCCGAGCAGGAGCGCCGGCAGGCCCTCCCGACGCAGCGGCAACCGGCCGACGACCTGCCGGCGACTACCTCGTCCGGCGACCTGCCGGCGACTACCTCGTCCGGCGACCTGCCGGCGACTACCTCGTCCGGCGACCTGCCGGCGACTACCTCGTCCGGCGACCTGCCGGCGGCCGAGTCCGGCGACCTGCCGGCGGCTACCGAGGCCGGCGAGCTCTGGCCGGGCGAGGTGCCGGAACCGGCGAGCCCGTGGCCACCCGCCGCCGCGGTCGCCGGAACGGCCGTCACCGCCGGAGCAACCGCAGCCGCTACCGCTGGGGGCACGGCGCCCGCACCGCCTTCCCCTCCGCCGAGCGGTTCCGGAAACCCGTGGCTGACCACGCCCATTCGTGTGGAGAACGGCCAGGAAGCGAGCCGCTCCGAGGACCAGCCTGCCGCCTGGCCGACCGGCACCGTGAGCACAGCCGCAGCCGCCGAAAGCCCCGAGACCCCGGCCGCGCCGACGTCCCCGGCCGCATCGCCGGCGCCGCCCGCCCCGTGGCCGGGCCCGGTCCAAGCCTCAGGCGCCGATCTGACTCCACCCGCCGACCCCTGGCAAACCACCACACCCACCCAGGTCGACCAGGACGAACCCACCACCTGGTCCGGCGGCACACCCACCTCGGGCGCACCGGCCTCAGGCGCCCCACCGGCACCCTGGCCCATCGCCGGAGCCCAGCCCGCCCCATGGCCGGCACCCACCCCGGCACCCAGCCAGGCACCCGCCCCGGCGCCCGCCCCGGCACCCGCCCCGGCTCCCACGTCAGGCGCCCAAGCCAACCCCTGGCCGGCCACCACCCCCGCCGACCCCTGGCAGACCTCTACCGGCCAGCCGACACCCATCTCCGGCGGCCCCACCACCAACCGCGTAACAGGCTGGCCCGCCGCCACGTCTCCGGCAGCAACCGGCACACCCGCGGCATCGGCCTGGCCCGGCAGCACCGACTGGCCGCCCGCCCAGCCCCCTCCCCCGCAGCGCACCGACAACGCCGGCGCGCAGCCACCCCGCCGCCGCCACACCGGCCGGATCGCCGCCATCCTGCTGGTGATCCTCCTGCTGGCAGCGGGCACCTACGTGGGCGCACGGTTCGCACTCACCGGCGACGACAAGGACAAGCAGACCGAAGCCGCGCCGCAGCAGCAATCCGCACCGGCGTCGGAGGCCGCCGCGGCGCCCACCGAGGCCGCCACCACCGCACCCGCCCCCGTCGCGCCGGTGTCGATCGCCAAGCCCGCGGTGGTGGACACCTTCCGGCTGGGCCGCGAGCCGGAGGGCGTGGCCGTCGCGCCCGACAACCGTACGGTCTACGTCGCCGACCAGAACTCGAAGGACGTTCACTTCATCGACCTCGAGTCCCGCAAGATCACCTCGATCAAGGTCGCGAACACGCCCCGCTTCCTGGCAGTCTCGCCGGACGGAACCCGTCTCTACGTCTCGATGTTCGAGAACAACTTCACCGGCAACGGCCTGGCGGTGATCGACACGGGGAACCGTTCCGTGGTGAAGACGATCCGCACCGGGCCGCGGCCCTTCGAGCCGGCGGTGGCACCGGACGGGCAGGTCTGGCTGCCGATCCACAACGGCGGCCGGATCGAGATCTTCGACGACGAGTCGCTGACCGAGGCCGCCCGGATCTCGGTGCCGCCGAATCCGCACTGGGTGACGTTCTCACCGGACGGAAAGCTGGCCTACACCGCGAACCACGAGTCCAGCCAGGTGTCGGTGGTCAACACGGCCGACCGGATCGTCGTACGCAATGTCAAGGTTGGTAAATCCCCGCACAGCATCGCCGTCACGCCGGACGGCAAGACGCTCATCGTCACGAACTACGACCTGGACACCGTCGAGGTTTTCAACACCCCGGACATGCGGCGGCTCCAGCGGATCAACGTCGGCAAGGAGCCGCAGGCGGTCGTCACGTCGACCGACGGCAAGCACGCGTACGTGGTGAACGAGGGCTCGGACACCGTGTCGGTGATCGGCCTGAAGTCCGGCAAGGTGGTCTCGACGGTCAAAGTGGGTGACAGCCCGCGGGTCGTCGCGATCTCCCCCGACGGCTTGCGCCTCTACGTCACCGACGGCCGCGGACGTACGGTAACCGTACTCAAGACGACCGAGGAGTGACGATTCCCTGCTAACGTCTCGCCATGACGACGGATTCCGGTATCGACCGCGCCCGCCTGCGCACTCTCGCCGAGCGGGAGCGGGCCTCGTTCGCGGAGCGGCACCCGCGTTCGAGGGCCGCCTACGCCAAGGCTGACAACCTGTTCGGCCGCGTACCGATGACGTGGATGAACAAGACGGCCGCCGGTTTCCCGGTCTACCTGGCGACGGCCCGCGGCAACCGGATCACCGACGTCGACGGCAACGAGTACGTGGACTTCTGCCTCGGCGACACCGGTGCGATGGCCGGCCACTCCCCCGCTCCGGTGGTCGCCGCGGTGACCCGCCGGCTCGGCGAGCTGGGCGGCGCGAGCACCATGCTGCCGACCGAGGACGCCGCGGTCGCGGGCGCCGAGCTGGCCCGCCGGTTCGGCCTGCCGGCCTGGAGTTTCGCGCTGACCGCGACGGACGCGAACCGGTGGGCGATCCGGCTGCTGCGCGCCGTCACCGGCCGGTCGAAGATCCTGGTGAACAGCTACTGCTACCACGGTTCGGTGGACGAGTCGCTGATCGTGGTGGGCCCGGACGGGCGCGGGCAGAGCCGCGAGGGCAACGTCGGCGCCCCGGTGGACGTGACGATGACCAGCCGGGTGGCGGAGTTCAACGACCTGGAGGGCCTGGAGCGGGAGCTGGCGCACGGTGATGTCGCGGCGGTGCTGATGGAGCCGGCGCTGACGAACATCGGCATCGTGCTGCCGGAGGACGGCTATCTGGCGGGGGTGCGGGAGCTGACCCGCAGGTACGGGACCTATCTGATCAACGACGAGACGCACACGTTCTCGGCGGGGCCGGGCGGGGCGACGGCGCTGTGGGATTTGCAGCCGGACGTGGTGACGATCGGCAAGGCCATCGGTGGAGGCGTACCGGTTGGGGCGTACGGTCTCAGCACGGAGCTTGCCGAGACACTGACCGCTCGCGATGATCTCGACCTGGTGGACATGGGTGGGGTGGGCGGCACGCTCGCCGGCAATCCGGTGTCGATGGCCGCGACGCGCGCCACCCTGGAGGAGGTCCTCACCGACGCCGCGTTCACGCGCATGACCGAAACCGCATCGGGCTTCGCCGACCAGATCAACAAGATCATTCAGGGGTACGCCCTGCCATGGTCGGTAAGCCGGCTCGGCGCCCGCGTGGAGTACCGCTTCGCCGACCCGGCCCCGCGCAACGGCACCGAATCGGCGGCCGGTGCGGACGGCGAACTGGAGGACTTCCTGCACGTCTACCTGGCGAACCGGGGCGTGCTGCTCACCCCGTTCCACAACATGGCGCTGATGTGCCCGGAGACCTCGGCGGCCGACGTCGCCCGGCATCACGAGGTCTTCGACCGGGCGCTCGCCGAGCTGACCTGATCCTCAACGGTCACCTACCCAGGAGAGGTCCGGCGTGGTCCAGCGAAGTTCCTCGATCAGGCGCCCGGCCTCCGCGCCGGTGACCGAGTTCCCGGTGACATAGAGGCTGACGCCCGGGCCCGCGAGCCACCGGATCACCGAAGCCGGCGGCGGACCGGTCCGCACGACGACCTCGGCGGTCTGGAGGTAGTCGGCCGAGCAGTACAGCAGCGACTGCTGCCAGCCGCCCGCCGCCGCCGGAAACACGGTCGCCGTGGTGGTTCCGCCGGTGAACCGGCCGGGCACCCACGGCGAGCTCATCGACAGGTTCATCAGCGCGCTGCTGTGGATCGTCGACCGGGCCACCCGCAGCGCGACGTCCACCGGGTCGGGCAGGCCCTGCACCGCGACGGTCAGGCCCGGCCAGTCCGGCCCGGCCTTCCAGCAGACCTGGACCGTGTCGCCGGTCTGCAGGGTGCCGGGCCGGCCCGCGATGTCGACCGGTTCGCCGGAGTCGTCGCCGAGCCTGTCGTCGGCGTACAGGACGAGGCCCGGGCCCTCGGTGTCGGCCCGGACGCCGGGCGGCAGCCAGGAGCGGGCGGCGCCGCGCCCGGCGCCGGCCACCACACCCGGTTCCGGGCCGGTGGCGGTGTCGAACCGGACCGAGCGGTACTGCTCGGTGACTCCGTCCGGGAACCACGACGGAGTGAACATCAACGGTGCCTCGATCACCGAGGGCGCACCGGCGGGCGCCGTCTCGGGGCGCCGTTCCTTCAAGGTCAGTGGTACGCCGACCGCAGCGACCGCCGTGGCCGCCCCCGCGGTGAGCAGCAGCCGCCGCTGCCGGTGCGCCCGGGCCCGCGCCGTGATCCGCGCCTCCAGGCCGTGCGATGTCGGCGCCAGGGCGGCGATCGCCTCGTACGCGTCAGAGATCCTCTTCTCGTCCATCATGGTCATCCTCCGATGCGTGCGGTAGCGGCCGGAAAGTCTTTGCGGAGCGTCGCCAGAGCCCGGGAGGCATGGCTGCGGACCGTCACCACACGGCAACCGAGCAGGTCGGCGATCTCCGCGTCGGTGCGTCCCTCGTAGAACCTCAGCGCGAGCACGATGCGCTGCCGGATCGGCAGCCCGGCGAGCCGCCGGATCATCGCGTCGCGTTCGTCGACCGCGGCGCTGTGGTCCGCCTGCGGTTCGGCCACCGCGTCGAGCGCCGCCAGCGACAGCGGCACCACCGACGCCGCCCGGCGCCTGCGCCACGACGCGAGCTCGTTGATGATCATGCGTTTCACGTACGCCTCCGGCACCTCGGCACCGGCGATCCGCGACCAGCGCGGCTGTGCCCGGGCCATCACCTCCTGCACGATGTCCTCGCCCAGGTGCGGGTCGCAGGCCAGGACGGTGGCGTAGCGCAACAGCGACGCCAGCCGTGCCGACAGGAACTCCTCGAACGTCACCAGCCGCTCCCTTCCGTCCCTCGTGACGCGTTCGGCCGCCGGAAACGTGGAGTGGGGTCGCGGTGAAAAATCCCCGCGGACCATAGTGACCTGATGACCATCGAGATCGACATCCGCTCGGACGACGGGCGGACGGTGCACGCCTACAGCTGGGGCGACGGTGACCGGGTGGTGATGTGGCATCACGGCACGCCGAACGTCGGCTCGCCTCCCCAGCCCCTGTTCGCCGCGGCGACCCGGCTCGGGGTGCGGTTCCTCTCCTACGACCGGCCCGGTTACGGCGGCTCGACCCCGCTGCCCGGCCGGGACATGGCCTCGGCCGCCGGCCTGGCCGCGACGGTGGCGGACGCGTTCGGCGTGGCGCGGTTCGCGGTGCTCGGCCACTCCAGCGGCGGCCCGCACGCGCTGGCCTGCACGGCGCTGCTGCCGGACCGCGTGACGGCCGCGGCGAGCATCTCCGGCCTGGCACCCCGCACGGCCGCGGACCTCGACTGGTTCGACGGGATGGGCCCGGGCAGCCTCGCGACACTGGGCGCGGCGGCGGCCGGGCACGCGGCTGCGACCCAGGGCGAGCCTGATTTCACCCCCGGCGACTGGGCGGCGCTCGACGGCGACTGGGGCTGGTTCGGCAGCGTCGTCGAACCGGCGATGGCCCACGGACCCGCGCCACTGATCGACGACGACCTCGCCAACGCCGGCCCGTGGGGATTCGACCCGTCGACGATCACCGCCCCCGTACTGCTCGTGCACGGCGGCGCCGACCGGGTGGTGCCGAGCTCGCACAGCATCTGGCTGGCCGGGCAGCTCCAGGCCCCGGAGCTGCGGATCGAGATCGGCGAGGGTCACATCTCGGTGCTGCCGGTGCAGGCGGAGCCCGCGCTGGAGTGGCTGAGTCACCATGCGTGAGCCGCCCAGGGACCTCACCGAGGAGGCGGTGATCTCGGCACTGCGCGCCGGGTGGGAGATCGAGGCCGCCACCACGGAGTACCTGCCGGTGGGGGCGGGCAGTCATCACTGGTCGGTACGGGATCGCGGTGGCGCGACCTGGTTCGTGAAGGTGGACGACCTGGGTGCCGTCCCGGCCGGCCGGGAGGCGGCGTTCGACCGGCTGCGCCGATCCCTGATGACGGCGGTCACGCTACGTCGCGAGTCAGGGCTCGACTTCGTCCTCGCCCCGGTCCCGGCGCCGGGTGGGGAGGCCCTGCGGCGGCTTTCTTCACGGTACGGGCTGAGCTTGTACCCACTTCTCGAAGGCTCATCCGGCGACTTCACGCCGCATCCACCCGCCGACCGTCAGGCCCTCGTCGAGATGCTGGCCGCCCTGCACCGGACCGGCTCGTCCACAGCGTCCGACACCGCTTCGTCCCCTTCCCCTCTGTCCCTTCCCGGCCTGTCCCTTCCCGGCCTGTCCCTTCCCGGCCTGTCCCTTCCCCGGCCTTCCTTCCCCGGGCGTTCTGGGCTCGAAGAGGCGCTCCGGGACACGGGTCGCCCGTGGACCGCCGGCCCGTACGCCGAACCCACCCGTGCGGCCCTGACCACCCACACGACCCTGATCCAGAAATGGCTGACCGATTTCGACCAGCTCGCGGAAAGCATCGGCGATCCGGCCCGGTGGGTCCTCACCCACGGCGAACCCCACCCCGGTAACCTCCTGCACACCCCCGGCGGGCTGCTGCTGATCGACTGGGACACGGCCGGAGTCGCGCCACCGGAGCGGGACCTGTGGATGCTCACCTCCGTATTCGCGGAAATGCTGGGCGAGAAACCGAGCGGTGACGATGCCGCCGTCCTCGACCGCTACGCCGAACTGACCGGGCACCAGGCGTCCACGGACGCGCTCGCCTTCTACCGGCTGTGGTGGGTACTCGCGGACATCGCCATCTACACGGACCAGCTACGACGCCCGCACGTGGCGGGTGCCGACCTGGCGGCGTCCCTCAGCTACCTGACGGGCAACCTGCAAGCCAGCTGGTCCTCCACGAGCGACTGACGGCGCCCGTCGCGGTGTTTACCGGCCGGCGCGGCTGCTGGCCGACCGGCGCGGCTGCTGGCCGACCGGCGCGGCTGCTGGCCGACCGGCGCGGCTGCTGGCTGACCGTCGCGGCTGCTGGCTGCCCGGCACGGCTGCTGGCTGACCGGCGCGGCGACGTCCCGGATGATGACGCCATGCCCGGCATCGTCGGCGGGCATGGCGTCGTCGTAGGCGCGGCGTCTCCGGCGGTCAGCCCAGTGGCGTTGGTGGACGCCACACGGCCGCACTGTTCGGTAACGCGCGCTGTCGGATTAGCGGACGCGGATCCGCTGGCCCGGGAAGATCAGGCTCGGGCTGTCGAGCCGGTCCTTGTTCAGCTTGAACAGGGTGCGCCACCCACCGGTGACCTTGTGCTTCTTGGCGATCGAGGCGAGCGTGTCGCCGGAGCGGATCACGTACGTCTTGCCGCTCGGCTTAGCGACCGCCTTCTTCTTGGCCGCCTTGGTGGCCTTGTAGATGCCGGCCTTCTTTCCGCAGGTCGGCCAGGGGCTGAGGCCCCGCTTCGCGTGCAACTTCTTGGCGACCTTGATCTGTTCGGCCTTGGACGCCTTGTCGGCGGTCGGCGCATACTTCCCGCCGCCGTTCGCCTTCCACGTGCTGCGGCTGAACTGCAGGCCGCCGTAGTACCCGTTCCCGGTGTTGATGTGCCACCTGCCGCCGGACTCGCACTTGGCGAGCACGTCCCAGTTGACCTGGCGGGCCGCTGATGCCGGAGTGGCGGGGCCGAGCAGGATGCCGGCTCCGGTCACACCCGCTGTCACCAGACAGAGGGCAAGGCGCGTTCGTCTACCGATCCGAGACATGGATGATCCTCCACGCCTGCGAGGTGAGCTGTCGGGTTCGGGCAGAGTGGCCCGGCCGTCCTCATCACGGCTTCACCCCAAGACGCGGAGTATTCGCGCGCCGGCTTACCTGGGTCCCCCGCTCCTGCCGTCGATTCGTGTCTGTGGACAGCGGCAGGATTCGGCGGTCCATCCACAGTGCCCGCTGTGGCGGGACGGCCCGACGGTAACCACGACAGGGCGTGATCAACCAAGTTTTACACCCGGAATAGTGACGTGCTTCTCAGTATTTGCCCCTTTTGATCTTGTTCGTGCCCTGGAAAGGCAGGCATTCCGGAAAAGGCCCCCCGAGTCGCTCGTCCCACCATCCGGCAGACCACCAAAAGCCCCGATTCCCTCCTTTCGCCAGCCGATCTAAGTCCGATTTACCCGCTTTCGACGAGCGCACCTTTGCCTGATTCACCCCCTTTTGCCGGACGAGCCTTTAACCTCATCCGCCCCTTTCGCCGGGCAAGCCTCAGCTCGATTCACCCTCTCGCCGGCACGCTGGGGCCCCTCTCACCCTCCCTTCTTGATCACGAGCTGGTCGGTGGTGTGCCCGGCGACAAAGTCGAGGTCGGCCTCCCACCCGAGGCCCGGCCCCTCCGGCACGTCGACGAAACCGTCCACGGAGACGATCGGGCGGGTGGTGACGTCCCTGGCGTAGTACTTGTCAGAACCGGACACATCCGACGGCAGGGTGAACCCGGGCAGCGAACTGAGTGCCACATTCGCCGCCCGCCCGATGCCGAACTCGTGCATGCCTCCGCACCACACCGGCATCCCCTCCGCCCGGGCCAGCTCGTGAGCGCGAACCGCCTGAGTCAGGCCGCCCATCCGGGACACCTTGATGTTGAGAATCCGCCCGGAACCCAGCCGCAGCGCCGTGACCAGATCCTCGACATCCTCCACCGACTCATCCAGGCAAACCGGCGTCGCCAGTTCGGCCTGCAACTCCGCGTGCGCTACCAGAGCCCGGGGCGCGAAAGGCTGCTCGATCATCAACAGACCGCATTCGTCCAGTGTCCGAAAAATCGACATGTCGGAAATGCCATAAGCACCATTCGCGTCGACGTGCACCGGCACGGAAGGAAACGCGGACCGGACCTCTCGAACAGGTTCAACATCCCACCCCGGCGCGATCTTCAGCTTGATCCGCCGATATCCCGACGCCACCTGCGCCGAAACCTGAGCAAGCAGATCGTCGATCGTCGGCTCGATGCCCAGCGACACCCCGGCTTCGACGCTCGACCGTGTCCCGCCCAGAGCCTTCGCCAGCGGAACCCCCTGCAAGCCCGACCACAGAGCCCACGCGGCCATGTCGAACCCGGCCCGCGCGAAGTGGTTCCCCCGCACCTTCGCCATCGCACCCGCCAGCGAAGACGGATGCTCCCACGACGCACCAAGGACCAGCGGCGCCAGAAACGACCGCGCCACCCCCCAACAGCTCTCCACCGTCTCCGCCGAGTAGAACGGCCCGCTCGGCGAAGCGATCTCCCCCCACCCCACCGCCCCGTCCGCACTCCGCAGCACCACGAGAATGTGCTCCAGCTCCCGCTTCGCATGCGAACTGGTCCGGAACTGATGCACGAGCGGCAACCGAACCCGCCGCAACTCCACGGCCTCAACGCGGATCATCGCTCTCCCATCCCGATCACGGCTCTCCCCTGCGCTGCTCCTCCACGCGGATCACGGCTTGCCTGCGCGCGGCTCCCCACGCGGATCACGGCTTGCCTGCGCGCGCCTCCCCACGTGGATTGCGGCTTGCCTGCGCGCTGCTCCTCCACGCGGATCGCGGCTTGCCTGCGCGCGGCTCCCCACGCGGATCGCGGCTCTTCCCTGCTCGGCTTTCCCGCGGGGGGTCACGGCTCGGCTGTGCGCGGCTGCCGCGCGGGTCATAGCCCGGCCGTGCGCCGCTACCCAGGCGGATCATGGCTCGTCCATATAGAGACCCAGCTCGACGGCGAGGGCGTCCCGGTCGCGCAGGCGGCGGCCGGCGCCCTTCGAGCTGGCGATGGTCAGGGTGGCGAGCAGGTGCAGGGCGAGCACGACCGAGGTCGGCGAGTTCGCGAACGACGCGGTGTAGGTACCGATCACGATGCTCGTCGTAGCGACCTCACTCAACGGCGAGTCCTCGGAGTCGGTGATCAGAATCAGCTCACCGCCATGCCGCACGTAGACGTTGGCGACGTCGACGGTCTCCCGCCGATACCGCTCCATCGAGACGGCGATCAGCAGATCACCCTGCCGGATGTCGCTGAGCAGATCGAGCGGGCGCACCGACGCACCGTCAACCAGGTTGACCCCGGAGAGGCCGGCGGTCAGGTCGGACGCGAGCAGCGCGGCATAGCTGTGCGATTTGCCGTGGCCGATCAGATAACGCCGCCGCGCGGACACGATCAGGGCGGCGGCGCGCTCTATCGCATCCTGGTCGGCTGCCCAGGCCAGCGCCTTGTCGAACTCGGCGCGCTGCTGCTCCAGCACCCGCTGCTTGAGCACGTGCGCGGAGCGGCGCTGGACGTTGCGGTCGAACCGCTCGGCGGGAGTGGATGGTCGCGTCACGGTTCGCCATTCTCGAACGTGTAGACCACCCGGTCGCCCTCCGGGGCCCTGGTCACCGCGGTCAGCCGGCCACCGGCCGCGAAGTGCTCCCTGAGCTGCTGCCGCAGCCTGGCACGGTCAGCAAGCTCAGGAGCCGCGATCCGGTCACCCGCCGGGGCGCTCACCGCCGTGTGACGGTCAGCCGCCGTGTGACGGTCGGGCGGCCTGTAGCGGTCGGACGGCGTGTGACGGTCGGACGGCGTGTGACGGTCGGGCGGCGTGTGACGGTCGGGCGGCGTGTGGCGGTCGGCGCGCTCCGGGTTGGCCGTCAGGTCCCAGCTGACGAGCACGCGGTCGGTGCCGATCGCTCCGTAGAAGTCGGGCAGGAAGCGGATCCCGGTCGCGCCGAGAACCGCGAAGTTGAAGTGGGCGTTGCGCACCTCGTACGGATCGAAGGTCCACCGCATGGCCCCCGCACCCGTCCGGCGCGCCGCCGCGGCCTGGGCCTGTTTCAGCAGGCGCCCGACGCCGGCGCCCTGCATGCCCGGCGCGACAACCGCGGCCTGGCTGTAGTGGTAGATCGCGCCGTTCTCGACGGCGCAGAAGCCGTAGCAGAAGCCGGTCAGCACGCCGTCCGGGTTGAAGGCGCCGATCACGGTGCCCGAGTTCTCCCCCAGCGCGGCCAGCAGCCGGGGACTCAGGCCCCACTCGGGTTCGGTGTATCCGAAGACCAGACGGTAGAGGGCGGAGGCGGCCGTCCACTCGGCGAGCCCGTCCAGGTCACGCACCACCACGCCGGCCATCCGTGTCACCTCCGCCTCGATGATAGCAATCGTATGTCAGCCATTCTGCCCTTGAAAACGCTCGTTGACAACGCTTGCCGCAGAACTTAGCGTTCGTATATGTCATCCGCTGCCCTTGAGAACCTGCACCGATACACGTCCATGGAGTCGCCCACCGGTGACCCGCGGTCCCTCGCGGCTCTGGCGGAGATCCTCGAGGCGGATGCCGCCGGGGCCGGTTTCGCGACCGCCCGCGAGCAGCACCCCACTGGCGACCACCTCGTCTGGACGCTGCCGGCTCGCGGGGTGAAGGGTGAGCCGATCCTCTTGCTCAGCCACTACGACACCGTCTGGCCGGTCGGGACCCTGGCCGGCGGCATGCCGTGGGCGGTGGAGGGGGACGTGGTCCGCGGGCCCGGCGTCTACGACACGAAAGCCGGGATAGTGGCACTGCTCGCGGCGGCCGGGCGGATCGCCGAGCAGCCACATCCGGAAATCCGGGTCATCGTGGTCGCCGACGAGGAGATCGGCTCGCCGACCGCGGGTGACCTCGTCCAGGCGGAGGCAGCGGGGGCGCGGGCGGTGCTCGGGCTGGAGCCGCCACACCCGGGCGGTGACCTGAAGACGGGCCGGAGGGGCAGCACCCGGGCCCGGATCGAGGTCACCGGGATCGAGGCGCACGCGGCCCTCGACCCCGATGCGGGGGTGAACGCCATCGACGAGTTGATCGATCAGCTCGTGCGGGTGCGAGGGCTGGTCGCTGACCGTCCGGTGCTGCTGAACACCGGGACCATCACCGGCGGCGGGCGGACCAACGTGGTGGCCGGTGCAGCCCACGCCGATCTGGGGCTGCGGTTCATCAACCCGGACGACGAGCGAGCGGTGCTCGATGCGCTGCAACGGCTGGAGCCGGTGCGCGCGCGGGCGCGGATCACGTCGGCGCTGCTGTCACACCGGCCGACCTGGCAGCCGTCGGACACGGCCCTTCTGGAGCGGATCAGGCGGGTCGCGGCGGGGATCGGGCAGGAGCTGGACGGGCGGCCCGCCGACGGGGCCGCCGACACGAACACGACGGGAGCGCTCGGACGGCCCACTGTGGACGGGCTGGCTCCTGCCGGGGGCGGTGCTCACGCCCGTACCGAATGGGTCTCGGCCTCGAGCATCGCCTCGCGCACCGATCTGCTCGCGGCCCTGCTCACCGGCCTCTGAAGAATTTCTTATCGGAAGGTGGTTTGCGTCTTGCCTCTACGGGGTTCTCGTCGGAGTCTGGAGGCTCTGAGGAGTCATCGATGCTTGACGATAAAGAGCGCAGAATCCTCGCCGCCCTGGAACGCGACCTCACCCACGGCGACCCGGGCTTCGCCGCCCGGATGGCCGGGTCCGGGGAGGAACGGCCGTTCCCCGCCGTCTCCGCGCTCTGCGTCCTGCTGTTCCTCGCGTTCCCACTGGTCATGCTGCTCTTCGGGTGGCGCGGCATGGTGATCACGCTGGACGTGTTCGCGGTTGCCCTCGCGGTCGTACTGATCCGTCGTCGCAGGCGCCACCACTGACCGCACGGACGGGCTCGGGGCGCCTAAACTCCGCTGCACCATGGCGGATCTTGTGCACCTCACCCTGGAACGCAACGCGCGGCGCGTGATCCGCTCCGGGATCGCCGCCCGCAGTCACGGCTGGTTCGGGGACCGCGGTGTGTACTGCATGCCGGTGCTGCCGTCGTTCACCCTCACCCACCAGTGGGTGCGTGAGCTGCGGCGCTGGAAGCCGGGAGTGCACGTCGCAGTGCACCTGCGGGTGCCGGACGACGAGATCGTCACGGTGGGGCACTACGGGCGGGAGCCGCAGCGGGTTCCGCTGGCACGGGCGGTGGCCGTGATCCGCGAGGCGGCCGACCCGCGGGGCTTCGAGATCTTCGTGCCTCGGGCCGTCGGTGCCGGCGAGGTGCGGCGGATCCGCGACATCCCGCAGGGCGTGGGCTGGCGGTTCAAGCCGGGCGCACACGGGCGGCGGCCGTGCGCGTGCCCCGCGTGCCTGGCCTCCGGGACGCCGGGAGCCGGGAGGTTGCGGCGGCGGTTCCCGTATGAGGATCCGCTGCGTCCGAAGCCTGAGGTGATGGCGGAGTTGCGGGCTGCCACCACGAGCGAGCAGATCATCGAGGCGCTGAACGAATTGGGGCGTCGGAGCCGGGGTGGTGCGGAGGAGCTGGAGTTCCTGGTCGAGCATCCTGACTCGGAGGTGCGGGAGGTGCTCTTCTACTTGCTCGAGCGCTACCGCGGGAGGGTGGCTCGGGAGCTGCGCGATCGGCTCGGCTTCGACGACGACGACGACGAAGAGGAGGAGGAGGAAGAAGAAGAAGAGGAGAAGGAGCGATGGTGAACGGCGCGCGCGAGGCGGGCGGCACGCGGGAACCCTCAAGGAGGCTCAACACGAGTAGGCGCACACATTGGAGTTGCGAGTGCGCTGGTGGGGCCCATGGCGTTGGTAGACGCGCACGCAGCCCCAATGTGTGCGCCTACCTCCGCTCAGCACGCGCCGGGGCGGAAGTGGGGACCCAACGTGTGCGCCCATCCCGCCCGGCGTGGCGGTGAGCGGGGAGGAAAGGCGAGGCGGAGGGTCAGCCGGCGGTTACCGCGGTGGCGTTGAGGATGCCCTCCTCGTCGGGGGTGCCGGCGATGGTGACCTGCTGACCCGGGGTGAGGCTGGACAGAGCCGACAGCTGGGTCACCTTCACTGTGGTGGTGTCGGTCGTGCGCACGGTCACCGTCTCCCCCGCCGCTGTCTGCAGGTAGAGGGTCTTGCCATCGACGAGCTTGACAGTGCCGGCGGTGCCAGCAGCGGCAGGACCCGCGGCACCGGGAGCGGCAGGGTCGGCGGCGGCAGGACCCGCGGCACCGGCGGCGGGACCCGGGGCGCCGGCAGGGTCGGCGGCGCCGGGGGCTGCGGACTGGCCGCCGCGGGGCAGGCCGCTGGGCATTCCCGCGCCGCCGGGGAGGCGTTCCGGGAGGCTGCTCGTCTCGTCGGTGCCCCAGCGCTCCTGCGCCTGGACCCCGCCGAGGAACCCGCCCGCCAGCAGCGCCACCCCTAGCAGCGCAATAGTGGTCCGGTTCCACCAGCGGCGGGGGGCGGCGGCCTCGATCGCCTCGGTGAGGTCCGGCGGGGGCGGGGGCGTTTCGGTGCGCGGCAGGATCTCGGTGTCTTGGTCGGTGCTGGTCACTGGTCTCCCAATCCATGGCGCAAAACGTATAAAAACTCAGAAAACATCATTCGTAGCGCAGAGCATCGATCGGCCGCAGCCGAGCGGCCCTGGCAGCGGGCAACCCGCCGAAGAACAGGCCGATCAGCACAGACACACCCAGAGCGAGCACCACCGAGCTCGGCACGATCACCGGCTGCACCCCGACGATCTCGAAGCGGCTGCCGACCACAGCCGCGGCCACACCCAGGGCGCCGCCGATGAAGCTCAGCAGCGTGGCCTCGATCAGGAACTGGGTGAGGATCACCCGGCGGGGTGCGCCGAGGGCTTTACGGATGCCGATCTCCCGGGTCCGCTCCGTAACCGTGACCAGCATGATGTTGGTGATTCCGATGCCGCCGACCAGCAGGCTGATCGCGGCCACCGCACCGAGCAGCGTGGTGAACGTGTCAGCGGTCTCGGTCTGCGTCTCGAGGAGCTGCGACGCGTTCTGGATGCGGTAGGAGTCCGCTTCGATCCGCTGGTTCAGGACCGTGCTGACCTCGGACTGCACCGTGTTCACCTGGGCGGGGTCTCCGGCTTCGACCAGGATGGAGCTGAGGGGGCCGTACCCGGCGAGGACCTGGCGTACGGCACTGAGCGGCGCGACGGCGGTGTCGTTCGAGTCCTGGAAGCCCGGCGAGCTCTTCTCCTGGAGCACCCCGACGACGGTGAACAGCGCACCGCCGACGGTGACCTGCTGGCCGATCGGGTCGACGCCGGTGAACATCTCCTCCGCAACGGTCTGGCCCACGACGACGACGCGGCGGGCCTGGGCCTCGTCGTCGGCGGTGAAGGCGGCACCGGCGGCGACCGGGGAGTTGGAGGCGGCGAACCAGGCGGGGGTGGTGCCGACGAACGAGTTCACGTCGTGTTCGGTGCCCTCGTAGGTGAGCGTTGCCGACGTGCTGACCACCGGGCTCACCGATTTCACGCCGGGGGCGAGGAGCGGGTCGTCGAGGGAGTCGGCGACCCGCATGGTGAGGTCGCCGCTGCCACGGCTGGTGCTCATCACGGTGAGCGTGTTGGTGCCCAGGGCCTCGATCCGGTTCGCGACCGACTGGGCGGACCCGTTGCCGACCGCGACCAGCAGGATCACCGCGGCGACGCCGATCAGGATGCCGAGCATGGTGAGGCCCGAGCGCAGCTTGTTGGCGCCGATACCGCGCAGCGCGAACCGTACGATTTCTGCGAGGTTCACGTCCGGCCTCCTCTCGAAAGGGCTCCTCCCAGAAGGCCTGGCGCCGAGTGCCGGCCGACCGGGTCCTGGCGTGAATCGCCGGCCACCCGGCCGTCGAAGAGTCTGATCAGCCGGTCGGCGCGGGCACCCACCTCGCCCTCGTGCGTGATGATCACGATGGTGCGGCCCGCCGCGTTGAGGTCGTCGAACACGCTCAGCACCTCCTCGCTCGCGTGGCTGTCCAGGTTGCCGGTGGGCTCGTCGGCGAGCAGCAGCGCCGGCTCGGCGACCAGGGCGCGCGCGATCGCGACGCGCTGCTGCTGGCCGCCGGAGAGCTGGTGGGGCTCATGGTCGGCCCGGTCGGCGAGGCCGACCAGGTCCAGGGAGAACAGGGCGCGGCGGCGGCGTTCGGCGGCGCGCATTCCGGAGTACGCGAGGGGCAGTTCGACATTCGCAACGGCACTGGTACGCGGAATCAAATTGAACGCCTGGAAGACGAACCCGATGAGCCGGTTACGGACCAGTGCCAGCTGCGCGTCGGTGAGCCCGCTGACGTCCACCCCGTCCAGCAGATAGGTGCCGGTGGTCGGTACGTCGAGACAGCCGAGGATGTTCATCAGTGTGGATTTGCCGGAGCCCGACGACCCCATGATCGCCACGTACTCGCCGCGCTCGACCTGCACGGTGACGCCGTCGAGCGCGCGCACCGCTGTCTCGCCCTCGCCGTACACCTTGGTCAGCGACCGTACGTCGAGGACCGGGCGGGTGGCGGACATGCTCAGCGACCGCCCGTCCCACCGCCGCCGGCCGGCGCGACGCCTCCGCCGCTGAGGCCGCCGCCGGCCGGCGCGACGCCTCCGCCGCTGAGGCCGCCGCCGGCCGGCGCGACGCCACCGCCGCCGAACCCGGTCCCGCGGCCGGTGGTGGACGTCGTGGCCGAGGTGGTCGGCACGACGACCCGCTCACCCGCGGTGAGGCCCGAGGTGATCTGGTACGCGTCATCGCCCTCGAGACCGACCTGGACCTGCCGCACCTCCTGCCGGTTGGCGCTGTTCAGCACCGTGACGCTGTGCCGGTTCCCGGTCGCGGTGACGGCCGCCGAGTTCACCAGGACGGCGTTCTCGACGCTGCCGGTGACCACCGAGACGGTGACGGTCTGCCCCGGCTTCGCGCCGTCCGGCGGGTGGGGCAGGCTCACCGTGACCCCGTAGGTGACCGCACCGGCGGACGAGGAGGTCGCGGTGGGGTCGACCGTGACGACCTGACCGGTGCTCTCGGCACCCTCCAGCGCGTTCCAGGCGATCGTCGCGCTCTGCCCCTGCTTGAGGGCCGTCGCGTCAGCCTCCGAGAAGGCCGCCGTGATCTGCAGCTTCCCCAGATCGGCGATGTCAACGAAGCCCTCCGGGGATTCACCCCCAGCAGAGGCGGCGGGCGAGGACGACCCGCCGAGCGATCCGTTCACCGCCACGACCGTCCCGGCCATCGGCGCCGTCAGCCTGGTGCCGTCGACAGCCGCCTCCGCCTCGTCGACAGCGAGTTCCGCCCGGGTGACCTCGTTGACCGCGCTCGTGGTGTCGGTGCCCGCGTCCTCGGCCCGGCCGAGCGCGTCCTCGGCGGCCTTCAGGTCGGCCTTCGCCAGTTCCAGCTGCCGCTTCGCGCCGGTGGCACCGATCCGGGCCAGCAGCGCGCCCGCCGAGACCTTCTGGCCGACCTTCACCTTGATGGCGGTGACCGTGCCCGAGGTGCCGAAGGTCGCGGTCGCCGTGGCGGCGCTCTGCACGGTGCCGTCGGCCGTGACGGTCTTCGTGACGGTGCCCTGAGCGGCGGTCACCGTGCGGACCCCGGAGGCGTTCGCCCCGCTCTCCGACGAGGTGCCCCGGAGCAGGGTGTACCCCCAGAAAGCGGCACCGACGATCAACAGGGCCAGCAGTGCGTTGACCGCCGTGCTGGGACGACGTAGGGCATTCACCCCGTCATTCTGTCCGGTCCGACCGGTTCGTGGTGGCTTGTTCGCTGGTATTCGATCATCACCAGGAACGTACGACGTGTTCGCCCTCGGCCAGTCCGTCGGTTATCTCGGTGTATTGGTCCCCGCGGAGCCCGACGGCCACGGCGCGTTCGAGCGACCGGTTTCCGGAGCGCACCAGGACCGTTCCGGAGTCACCCGAGACGTCATGGATCGCTGTGGACGGCACGCGTACCGCCGCGGGAACCGTACCGGTGCGGACCTTGACCTGGGCGCTCTGCCCGACGAGCAGGCCGTCGGGCGAGTCGGTGAAGGACAGCAGGACGCCGTACCGGACGAGGGTGCCGTCGGAGGTGCCGGCCGGGTCGACCTGGACGACCGAGGCCTCGATCGGGGCGTCGGAACCGGCCAGGGTGACGGTGGCGGCCTGCTTCACGGCCAGGGAGCCGGCGTCCGCCTCCGGGAACTCGGCCCTGACCTGCATCCGGTACGTGTCAGCCAGGCTGATCACGGTCGACCCGGCGCGCACCTGGTCACCGACGCTGCCCGCGACGGCGACCACGGTCCCGGCGATGGGCGCCTTGATGACGGTGCCGTCCAGGGCGTCCTCGGCGTCGTCCACCGCCTTCTCGGCGCTGTTGACCTCCTGCTCGGCGTCGAGCACCGGGTCGGCGCCGGTGTCCGGGAAGCCGAGGGTGGCGCAGTCCGTGCCCGGGGTGGCGGCGGTGTCGCGTACGCATGCTGTGGCTTTTCTCGTTGCCGTCACCGCTGTGGCGTTGGCAGCGGCCAGGCGGTCCTCGGCTTCGGCGAGCTTCGCCCGGGCGTCGCTGAGGTCCTCGGCCGCCTCGGTGTTGTTGACGGTGGCGAGGGTCTGCCCGGCCGAGACGCGGTTGCCGGCCTGGACGGTCACCGACGCCAGCGTGCCGCCGGCCACGAACGCGAGGCTGCGGGTGGAGGCCGGCTCCACGGTGCCGGTGGTGGCCACGTCGACGGTGACCTGACCCTTGTCGACGGCGGCGACGACGACCGCGATCCTCGTGGTGCCGTCGTCGCGGGCGATGGCGAGGGTGACTCCCCCGGCGATCGCGCCGATGATGACGATGGCGGCGCCGATCCAGCGGATCCGCCGTTTAGCCCTGGTTTGCCCCGTTCCCTTGCTCATAGTGACTGATTGTTACTGTTCCGGCCCCCACGCGGATGGGAATCCGGGTCTGCGGCGATGATGGTCCCGTGCTCCTCACCTATGGCAGCCGGCAGGGCCGGTGGGTTCTCGCGGCGACGGTCGGCGGATCGGCTGTCGCCTCCATCGACGCGACAGCGGTCAACATCGCGCTGCCCGCCATCGGCCGCGAGTTCGGCGCGGACATGTCGGCCCTGCAGTGGGTGGTCACCGCCTACACGCTGACCCTGGCCGGGCTGCTGCTGGTGGCCGGGGCGCTGGGCGACAGGTACGGCCAGCGGCGGATCTTCACGATCGGCATCATCTGGTTCGCGCTGGCGTCCCTGCTCTGCAGCGTGGCGTGGAGCGCGCCGTCGCTGATCGGTGCGCGAGCGCTCCAGGGTGTCGGTGCCGCCCTGCTGACGCCGGGCAGCCTCGCGATCCTGGAGGCGGTCTTCGTGCCCGCCGACCGCGGCCGGGCGATCGGTGCCTGGTCCGGCCTGACCGGTGTGGCGAGCGCCGTCGGGCCGTTCCTCGGCGGATGGCTCATCCAGTCGGCGTCCTGGCGGTTCATCTTCGCGATCAACCTGCCGATCGCCGCCGCCGTCGTCCTCGTCGCGCGGCGCCACATCCCCGAGACCCGCGATCCGGACGCGCACGGACGGGTCGACATGTTCGGCGGTGTCCTCGTCACGCTCGGCCTGGTCGGGATCACCTTCGGGCTCATCCAGGGCCCGAACTACGCCGTTCTCGCCCTCGGCGCCGTGCTGCTGGCCGCGTTCATCGCCTGGGAGCATCACACCCCGTCGCCGATCCTGCCGCTGCACCTGTTCCGGTCCGCCCGGTTCAGCGCCACGAACCTGGTCACCTTCGTCGTGTACGGCGCGCTGGGCGGAGCGCTGTTCCTGCTCCCGCTCCAGCTCCAGGAGGTGTCCGGGTACACGCCGGTGCAGGCGGGCATCTCGCTGCTCCCGATCACCGTGATCATGCTCGCGCTGTCGGCACGCTCCGGTGCCCTCGCCGCCCGGATCGGGCCACGGCTCCAGATGAGCGCCGGCCCGGTGCTGGTCGGGCTCGGCCTCGCGCTGTTCACCCGGATCGGGCCGGCCGGGACGTACCTCACCGAGGTCCTGCCGGCCGTCCTCGTGCTCGGCCTCGGCCTGACCGTGACGGTCGCGCCGCTGACCGCGACCGTGCTGGCGGCGGTACCGGCGCGCAACGCCGGGGTGGCGTCGGCGGTCAACAACGACGTGGCCCGCGCGGCCGCCCTCATCGCGGTGGCGGTGCTTCCGGGCGTTGCGGGCATCACCAGCGACGCCTACCTGGACGCCACGAAGTTCACGGCCGGTTTCCACACCGCGGCGCTGATCTGCGCCGTGCTCTGTGTTCTCGCCGGGCTGCTCGCCGCCGTGACGATCCGCAACGAGGACCGGCCCGCGCAGGCACAGCCCGTTCATCCTCCGCACTGCCGACTAGACTGCCCGGCGCCCGTCGCCACCACCTCCGAGCAGGTCAGAGACTGAGTCGAGCCGGCGGCGCAGCAGCGCACGCTCCGGTTCGGTGCCGGCCAGGTGCAGCGCCTCACGGTAGGCGTCGGCCGCCTCGCGGCGCCTGCCGAGTCGCTCCAGAAGATCACCACGGGCGCTGGGGTACGGGTGATGCCCGCGCAGAAGCGGCTCGTCCGCCAACTCGTCGAGCAGGTCGAGGCCGGCCTGCGCCCCGTCGCGCATGGCCACCGCGGCCGCCCGGTTCAGCGCCACCACCGGCGATCCGGTGATCGTCATCAGCACGTCGTAGAGTGCCACGATCTGCGGCCAGTCCGTGCTCGCGAAGTCCGCCGCCTCGTCGTGCAGCGCGGCGATCGCGGCCTGCACACCGTAGGGACCGGCGGGCCCACCGGTCAGCGCGGTCACCACCAGCTCCCGCCCCTCGGCGATCATCCGCCGGTCCCAGCGCCCCCGGTCCTGCTCCGCCAGCAGCACGAGCCCGGCACGCGCGTCGCGCCGCGCGTGCACGAGCAGCATCAGCGCCAGCAATCCGGTGATCTCACGCTCCGAGCCGAGCAACCGCTGCAGGATGCGGGTCAGCCGGATGGCCTCGTCCGCAAGGTCAGCGCGCTGGGCCGCGTACCCCTCGGTGAAGATCGAGTAAATCGCCTGAAGGACCACCGGCAGGCGTTCCGGCAACTCGTCGGTGCCCGGCACCCGGAACGGGATCCGCGCCTCGCGGATCTTCTTCTTCGCCCTGGTGATCCGCTTCGCCATGGTCTCCACCGGCACCAGGAACGCCCGCGCCACCTCGGGCGTGGTCAGCCCACCCAGGCAGCGCAGGGTCAGCGCGATCCGGTCCTCCTCGGCGAGCGCCGGGTGCGCGCAGGTGAAGAAGAGCTGAAGCCGCTCGTCCGGCAGGTCGGCGTCCGGTTCCACCGGCGGGACCGGCCCGGCCCGGTCCGCCTCCACCTGCAGGACGGCCAGCCGGGTGGCGAGGACCCGGTCCCGGCGCAGCCGGTCGACGGCCTTGCGCCGGGCGGTGGTCATCAGCCAGGCGCCGGGCCGGGGTGGTACGCCCTCGGCCGGCCAGTGCGTCAGCGCCGCCTCGATCGCCTCCGAGGTGACCTCCTCGGCCAGGTCCAGATCGCCGAAGCGGCGGACGAGGGCCGCCAGCAACCGGCCGTGCTCCTCCCGGAACACCGCTTCGATCGAGGTGGCAGCCCCCGCCTCCACGATCAGAAGTCCGCGACCGGGCGGACGGTGATCGAACCGTCCCGCGAGCCGGGGCAGCGGGCCGCCCAGTCGAGGGCCACGTCGAGGTCGGGCACGTCGATGACGTAGAAGCCGCCCAGGATCTCCCGGGTCTCGGCGAACGGCCCGTCGGTCACGGTGCGCTTCCCGTCCGGGTCGACCCGGACGGTCGTGGCGCTGACCAGGTCGGCGAGCGACTCGCCGGAGACGAAGATGCCCGCCTCCTTGACCTCCTTGTCGAACGCCATCCAGTCGGCGGGCTCGCAACCCGGCGGCTTGCCGGCCTCGTCGACGGTGTCCGCGTTGATCAGCAGCAGGTACTTCATGGTCGCTCCTTCGGTGTCCCTCGGTCTCGGTACACCATCACTACGAGCGAGGGCGCTCGCCATGGACAGCCGTCCCGAGAAAGTTTGCCAGCCGCGCACGGCGAGCCGGTCCCACCGCCGATCGGCATTCGGTCAAAGGAACCCGTTCGGGCGTAATCGCGCGTCGCGGTATTCCTTCGGTATGCATCGAGTATATGTTCGAGGTGGTAGTGAAACCGTCAACATCCTCGGCTGAGGCTTCCAGCTCCCAGGCCGATGCAGTCGAGGCGGACCAACCGAAAGAGGTGAATCAGATTCGCATGATTCGAGGCCCGCCAGAACCGGCGAACACAGGACAGTCGATTTCCCGCATCGCCGGAAGAACCATTCCTGTATGACTCGCAGATCGGATCGGAAGAATGCCGAATCAACGATCACCGCCGGACCGCGCCGGGCACGTACCGCACCCATGCTGAGCCGATGAGCCGGAAAGAAGGTCCAATGACACGGCAGCGCGGCCCTCCGCGACGAGCGCCGACCTGAACAGGAGAAAGGAGGACAGCGTGGCGACCGGATATCAGAAGATTTCTGTGAACCTGTCGGACGAAGTACTCGGAGCACTGCGTGAGATGGCCGATCGGGACAACATCACCATGACGGAGGTCCTGCGCCGGGCCATCTCGACGCTGAAGTTCCTTGACGATTCACGACGAGACGGCAAAGCGTTACTACTGAGGGACGAAAAAACTCAAGAGATGGAACGGATCGTCTTTCAGTAGCTGCTGAAAGGGGTGACAACAGATGAATAAAGACGGCCGAAAACGGCCCCGGCTTGATCATTGGCGGAGGATGTTCGCCTGAATCCGCTACGAGCCGGGGGGAGGAGCAACAGCGGGACGCTACCATCGCATTCTCTGAACCACCCAACGAGTCCTCCCTTGGCGGGCTCATCGAACCGCAGCGTCAGCGAGTGCAAGGCGACGCCGACGGGTTGCCCCGTCGGACACTCGCTGCCTGTGTCACCTTCTTGTGCGCCACGTTTTTCTTGGCCGGCCTCACCTCATTGACGGTGGCAACAATCCTGGCTAAGCAGACCGACGCGATCTCCGAATACCTGAACAACGTGATCGCGTTCGTCTTCGGGGCGCTGGCTTCCGTTCTCGGATCCAGCTTCATCCGGTCCGGCCGCAACGAGACGGCAAGAAGTCGCAACGAGCACAACCAGTAGACATCGAGCGTGGTGGGGCCGTCCTGGCCCCACCGCGCTGCTGGCGTTGCTGTGATCCCGGCATCCGTCACACAGCATTAAGGCTGCTGCGCAGCGCGGCGGCCGACTTCCGCGGGTCGTAATCGGGGCCGACGCCCTCGACGACGATCACGTCGCCGTCGATGTGGCGGGTGCGCAGGGGCAGGATCGCCGTGTAGGCGGGTGACGCGTACCAGGCGTGGATCGCCGCCGTGTCCGGGAACTCGATCACGACGACGGCGCCGGGCCACTCCCCCTCGACGACCTCGACCTCGGCCATGTGCACGAGGAAGCGGCCGCCGAACGGGTCCATGGTGTCCTGGATGCGGTCGATGTAGTCGATCACGTCGTTGGTCATCCCGGCCGGCCGCAGGTGGGCGATGGCGTAAGCAGTCATGCCCCGAGCATCACCGTCCGGGCCGGGCACGGCGATTACCCGGGAGGTAATCAATCGAGCAGGATCAGGACGTGCAGGCTGCGCGGGCCGTGCACACCCTCCACCCGGTTCAGCTCGATGTCGCTGGTCGCCGACGGCCCGCTGATCCAGGTCAGCGGCCGCCGCGGGTCCAGGCGCGCGACCGCGTCCGGCACCGCGGCCACCACCTGGTCCGGGCGCAGCACGCAGATGTGCACGTCGGGCAGGAGCGTGATGATCCGCCGGCCCTGGTCGGGTGAGGCGTCCAGCACGATGGTCCCGGTCTCCGCCACCGCAACGGCCGCGGCCGTCAGGACAGCGTCGGCTGCGGCTATCCGGTCCGGCGCGAGGCCGTCGTCGGCAAAGGCACCGTGCGGGCGCCACGATTCAGGCAGACCTGGGGGTACGAGGACCGAGTGGCCCTCTCCGACCAGGCCGGCCACCGTCACGGCCACCTCATCGGAGGTCACCCGGTGCACGGTGGCCTTGTAGTCGACGAGCCGGTCGATCAGCACCTCGAGGTCGGCGGGCCGGCCGCCCGGCCGGTAGTCCCGGGGCACCCGCTCCGGCACCGGGGCGTCGCGCAGGGCCGCGCGCACCCGGCCGAGGATCAGTTCGCGGGAGCTCATCGCTGTGCCCACCAGTCACGGAACGTCTGCTTCGGGAACTCCGGGAGATCCCGTCCCGCCGTCCAGCCCGACAGCGGTGGTGGCAGACCCCGTCCGCGCCGCCCGGCTATCCGGGCCAGCTTCGCGGCGCGTTGCGCTCTCGCGTACAGCCGGGGGTGGTTCATGATCCGGGCCGCGGTCGCCATCGCGGCGCGCTCCGCCGCCGGGTGCGGCACCTTGTTGCGCAGGTGCACCAGCATCGACGGGATGTCGATCTTCACGGGGCAGGCGTCGAAGCAGGCGCCGCAGAGGGAGGACGCGTACGGCAGGGAGGCGTTGTCCGCGACGCCGGTCAGTTGCGGTGACAGCACCGCGCCGATCGGTCCCGGGTACACCGACCCGTACGCGTGCCCGCCGGTCCGCTCGTAGACCGGGCACACGTTGAGGCATGCCGAGCAGCGGATGCAGTGCAGTGCCGACCGTCCGGCCGGGTCGGCGAGGACCGCGCTGCGGCCGTTGTCGAGCAGCACCAGGTGGAAGTTCTGCGGTCCGTCGCCGGGAGTGACACCGGTCCACATCGTCGTGTACGGGTTCATCCGCTCCCCGGTCGACGCCCGCGGCAGCAGCTGCAGGAACACCTCCAGGTCGCGCCACGTGGGCAGGACCTTCTCGATGCCCATCACGGTGATCAGGGTGTCCGGCAGGGTCAGGCACATCCGCCCGTTGCCCTCGGACTCCACCACGCCGAGTGTGCCGGTCTCGGCGATCGCGAAGTTCGCCCCGCTCACCGCCACCGTCGTGGACAGGAACGTCTCGCGCAGGTAGCGCCGGGCCGCCGCGGCCAGCACCGGCGGGTCGTCGGTCAGCGCCGGGTCGACGCCCGGCATGGCGCGCAGGAAGATCTCCCGGATCTCCGAGCGGTTGCGGTGGATCGCCGGCACCAGGATGTGGCTGGGCCGGTCGTCGCCGAGCTGCACGATCAGCTCGGCCAGGTCGGTCTCGACCGGCGTGATGCCGGCCTGTTCCAGGGCCTCGTTGAGCGCGATCTCCTGGGTCGCCATCGACTTGACCTTGATGACCCGGGTCGAGCCGGTCTCCCGGACCAGGCGGGTGACGATCTGATTGGCCTCGTTGGCGTCGGCGGCCCAGTGCACCACGCCGCCGGCCTCGGTGACGCGCTCCTCCAGCGCCTCCAGCAGCTCGGGCAGCCGGGACATCACGTCGGCCTTGATCGCCGAGCCGGCGTCGCGCAGCTCCTGCCAGTCGGGCAGCTCGGCGATCACCCGGCCGGACTTGCCGCGGATCGTCGTGGTCGCGTGCCGCAGGTTGCGCCGCAGCTGGGAGTTGCCGAGCGCGTCGTGCGCGGCCTCCGGAAACGTCTGGTCACCGCGCAGGTGCCCGACGCCGCGCGGTGCGGTCGCCGGCATGCCCAGGAAAGTGCCGCTCATGAGTACTCCGTCGACGCCAGGATCTCGGCCAGGTGCACTGTCTTCACGCCGGTGCGCAGCCGGGACAGGCCGCCGCCGATGTGCATCAGGCAGGACGCGTCCCCGGCGGTGCAGACGTCCGCCCCGGTCGACACGATGTTCGTCATCTTGTCGGCCAGCATCGCCGTGGAGGTCTCCGCGTTCTTGATCGCGAAGGTGCCGCCGAACCCGCAGCACTGCTCGGCCGCCGGCAGCTCCACCAAATCCAGCCCCCGCACCCGGCGCAGCAGCCGCAGCGGCTTGTCACCGACCCGGATCATCCGCAGCGAGTGGCACGTCGGGTGGTAGGTGACCCGGTGCGGGTAGTACGCACCGACGTCCTCCACCTTCAGCACGTCGATCAGCAGCTCGGACAGCTCGTAGGTGCGCGCGCCCACCGAGGAGGCGCGAGCGGCGAGACCCGCCTCGCCGTAGGACGCGGCCACCATCTCGTGCTGGTGGCGGATCGAGCCCACGCACGATCCGGACGGCGCGACGATCACGTCGTACCGGTCGAAGGTCTCGACGTATCGTTTAACCAGCGGTAATGCCTCCCGCTGGTAGCCGGTGTTGACGTGCATCTGCCCGCAGCACGTCTGGGCCGGTGGGAAGACCACCTCGTGGCCGAGCCGTTCCAGCAGCAGGACGGTCGCCTTGGCCGCCTCCGGGAACAGGGTGTCGGCGAGGCAGGTCGCGAACAGCGCGATCCGCACCAGTCACCTCCCTGCCCGGGCGGCGGCGTCGTCCCAGGCGGAGGCGTCGCCGCGCGGCTCGTAGCGCACGATCCGTTGAGTCTCGCGCACCAGCGCCCGCATCGCATCCAGTCCGCCCTCGACCGCACCGGCGGCGCGCGCCTGCACGAGCAGGTTGCCGAGCGCTGTCGCCTCCACCGGGCCGGCCAGCACCGGCAGCGCGCAGGCGTCCGCGGTCAGCTGGCAGAGCAGCTCGTTGAGCGCTCCCCCGCCGACCAGGTGCACCACGTTCACCTCTCGGCCGGCGAGTTCGCGCGCCTGGCGTACCGCGCGTCGGTGTGCCAGGGCCAGGCTGTCCAGGATGCACCGGGTGATCACCGCGGGCCCGTCGCCGGCGGCGAGACCGGCCGTCTTGCGCAGGCGTCCCTCCATGTCACCGGGCGGCAGGAACACCGGGTCGTCCAGGTCGACCACGTGCGCCAGGGCCGGTTCGGCCGCCGCCGCCGTCAGCAGCTGCCCGAGGTCCGGTGAACCCCACTCGCGCAGGCACTCCTGGAGCGGCCACAGGCCCATGACGTTGCGCAGATAACGGATCGTGCCGTCGACGCCACCCTCGTTGGTGAAGTTCGCCTGCCGCGACTCGCGGCTGAGCACCGGGTGGTCCAGCTCGAGACCGACCAGGGACCAGGTGCCACAGGAGATGTACGCGAAATCGGCGCCCGCGGCCGGCACACCCACGATGGCCGACGCCGTGTCGTGCGAGCCGACCGCCACCACCGGCGTGCCCTGGTAATGCCCGATCACCTCGCCCGGCTGCCGGATCGGCGGCAGCAGCCCGGCGCGCAGCCCCAGGTCGGAGACGAGCGACTCGGACCAGTTCCGGGTACGCACGTCGAGCAGTCCCGTGGTCGACGCGTTCGTGTACTCCGCGCCGACCTGCCCGGTCAGCCAGTACGCCAGCAGGTCCGGGATCAGCAGCAGGTGCTCGGCGGTCAGGTACTGCGGTGTCTCCCGTGCGGCGATCAGCTGGTAGACCGTGTTGAACGGCAGCGTCTGCAGACCGGCGATCTCGTAGAAGTCGCCGTACCGCTCGGCGATCCCGTCGGTGCGCGAGTCCCGGTAGTGCACCGGGTTGCCGAGCAGCGCACCGGTCGCGTCGATCAGACCGTAGTCGACCGCCCACGAGTCGATGCCGATGCTGGCCACCGGCCCGGCCGCGCGCAGCCCGTCGAGCATGCCGCGGTGCAGCCCGAGAATGTCCCAGTGCAGGGTGCCGCCGACGCGCACCGGCTCGTTCGGGAACCGGTGCACCACGTCGAGGGTCAGCTCGCCCCCGCCGAGCCGGCCGACCACGACGCGCCCGCTGGACGCGCCGAGGTCGACCGCGGCGAATCTCTCGCTCATCGAACGCCGTGCTTATCGCAGGAACGCGGCGGCGACGCCGGCGTCGACCGGGACGTGCAGGCCGGTGGTGTGCGACAGGTCGCCGGCGGCGAGCACGAAGACCGCGTTCGCCACGTGCTCCGGCAGCACCTCGCGCTTGAGCAGGGTGCGCTGCGCGTAGAACTCGCCCAGCTGGTCCTCCGGCACGCCGTAGACGGCGGCGCGCTGGGCACCCCAGCCACCGGCGAAGATGCCCGAGCCGCGGACCACGCCGTCCGGGTTGATGCCGTTGACGCGGACGCCGTACGCGCCGAGCTCGGCGGCGAGCAGCCGGACCTGGTGCGCCTGGTCGGCCTTGGCCGCGCCGTACGCCACGTTGTTGGGCCCGGCGAACAGCGAGTTCTTGCTGGAGATGTAGACGATGTCGCCGCCCATCCCCTGCTCGATCAGAATTCTCGCGGCCGCCTTGGCGACCAGGAAGGAGCCCTTGGCCATCACGTCGTGCTGCAGGTCCCAATCCTGCTCGGTGGTCTCCAGCAGCGGCTTGGAGATGGACAGCCCGGCGTTGTTGACCACCAGGTCCACACCGCCGAAGGCGAGCACCGCCTCGCGCAGCGCGGCCTCGACCGCTGCGGCGTCGGTGACGTCGGCGGTGACCGCGACTGCCTTGTCGGTGCCGCCGATCTCGCGGGCCACCGTCTCGGCGGTCGCCGCGTCCCGGTCGGCGACAACGACGCAGGCACCCTCGGCGGCCAGCCGCAGCGCGATGGCCCGGCCGATGCCGGAACCGCCACCGGTCACGAATGCGACCCGGGTGGCCAGCGGCTTCGGCTTCGGCATCCGCTGGAGCTTGGCCTCCTCCAGTGCCCAGTACTCGATGCGGAACTTCTCCGACTCGTCGATCGGCGCGTAGCGGGAGACCGACTCGGCGCCGCGCATCACGTTGATCGCGTTGACGTAGAACTCGCCGGCGACCCGGGCGGTCTGCTTGTTGGCGCCGAACGAGAACATGCCAACGCCCGGTACCAGCACGATCGCCGGGTCGGCGCCGCGGATCGCGGGGCTGTCCGCGGTGGCGTGCCGCTCGTAGTAGCCGCGGTAGTCCTCTCGGTACGCCGCGTGCAGCTCCTTGAGCCGGGCCACGACCTCCTCCAGTGGCGCGTCCGGTGCGGTGTCGACAACGAGCGGCTTCACCTTGGTGCGCAGGAAGTGGTCGGGGCAGGACGTGCCGAGGGCGGCCAGCTCGGCCAGGCGCTCGCGGCCGACGAAGTCGAGCACCACGTCGCTGTCGGTGTAGTGGCCGACCTGCGGGCGGTCGGTCGAGGCGAGACCGCGAACCACAGCGAACAGAGCGGCGGCACGCTCCCTGCGTACGGCTGCCTCCAGAGGCTGATGGACCACCTCGCCGAACGGCGCGCTGCGGCCGTGCTCGGCCAGATAGGCCGCGGCCGTCTGAATGATCTCGGTGGAGTTGGCCTCGCACTCGTCGCTCGTCGTGCCCCACGCGGTGATGCCGTGCCCGCCCAGGATGACGCCGATGGCCTGCGGGTTCGCCTTCTGCACGGCGGCGATGTCGAGGCCCAGCTGGAAGCCGGGACGGCGCCAGTCCACCCAGACCACGCGCTCGCCGAAGATCTCCTTGGTCAGCGCCGGGCCGTCGGCGGCCGTCGCGATCGCGATGCCGGCGTCCGGGTGCAGGTGGTCGACGTGCGCGACGTCCACCAGGCCGTGCATCGCGGTGTCGATGCTCGGTGCGGCACCACCGCGGCCGTGCAGGCAGTAGTCGAACGCGGCGACCATCTCGTCCTCGCGCTCCAGCCCCGGGTAGACGGTGGGCAGCGCGCGCAGCCGGTCCAGGCGCAGCACCGCGAGGCCGGCTTCGGTGAGGGTGCCGAGGTCGCCACCGGAGCCCTTCACCCAGATCAGGTCGACCGGGGCGCCGGTGACCGGGTCGGTGTCGGTGCCCTTGGCGGAGGTGTTGCCGCCGGCGTAGTTGGTCGTGCGCGGGTCGGCGCCGAGACGGTTCGAGCGGGCGATCAGCTCGCTGACTACGGGGTTGGTCATGACGGTCCTGTCCACGGGGGCTTGCTCACGGCTCTACTGGCTTGCTCACGGCTTTACTGGCCCGCTCACGGCTTCGCAGCTTGCTAACGGCTTTCGAGATGCGTGAAACGTTTCAGAGTTACGGACAGATTACGAGCCATCGGCGGGTGTGGTCAAGGGCACTCGTGAACCTGATGACCAGCGTACGTTTGTACACATGACCGTCAGCGAGAAGAGCATGCGCGACCGGATGCTGGCCGGCGAGCTGTACATAGCCGACGACCCCGAGATCGGCCGTGACCTGGCCCGCGCCCAGCGCCTCAGTCACGAGATCAACACGATGGACCCGACCGACTACGACAGGCGCCGCGATCTGTTCACCGAGCTGCTCGGCGGTTACGGCGAGGGCGCCGAGATCCGCCCGCCGTTCCACTGCGACTACGGGTATCAGACCACGTTCGGCGCCCGCTCGTTCGCCAACTTCGGCCTCGTCGTGCTCGACGTGGCCACCGTGACCGTCGGCGACGACGTGCAGATCGGCCCCAACGTCCAGCTGCTCACCGCCACCCACCCCCTGGAGCCCGGCCCGCGCCGCGACAAGTGGGAGGCCGCGCAGCCGGTGGTGATCGGCGACAACGTCTGGCTGGGCGGCGGGGTGATCGTCTGCCCCGGCGTGACGATCGGCGAGAACACGGTGGTGGGCGCCGGCTCGGTCGTGGTCCGCGACCTGCCGGCGAACGTGGTGGCGGTCGGTTCGCCGGCACGGGTGATCCGCGAGCTGTGAAACCCACCAACCCGGGCCCGTCAGCCGCCGGCCCCGGCGTCCCACCCACAGCTGCCGCCGGCTCCGGCGTCCCACCCACAGCTGCCGCCGGCTCCGGCCTCTCACCCGCCGCCGCCGGCGGGCCCGGCTTCTCACCCTCGGTGGTTGCCGGCGGCGGCTCGGTTGCTTCTCGTGCTTCGTCGAGGGGTGCGGCGCCGAGCCAGCCGGGGCCTTCCGAGCGGCGGCCCCGGCGGCACGATCCGGACCGCAAGGACCGGATCATCGACGCGACCATCCGGGTGATCGCCGAGCACGGTGTCGCCGGCACCACCCACCGGCTGATCGCCGCCGCGGCCGACGTACCGCTCGGTTCGCTGACCTACCACTTCACCGGCCTCGACGACCTGCGCACGCAGGCTTTCCGCCGGCACGCCGAGCGGATGTCAGCCACCTACGCGGCGCACTTCGACGGCGTCTCCACCCGCGAACAGCTGATCGACGCCGTCACCGCCCTGATCCACGGTGACGCCGGGGCCGACCGCGACGACTGGGCGATCGCCTACGAGCTCTACCTCGCGGCGCTGCGCGACCCGGTCCTGCGCGAGGTGACCGAAAGCTGGATGCGCACCAGCCGGGCCGTGCTGGAACGGTTCGTCGACCCGGCCACCGCCCGCGGCGTGGACGGCCTGATCGAGGGCCTCGTCGTGCACAAGATCCTGGCCACCTCACCGGTGCCGATCGAGGAGATCCGGGCGGTCGTCACCCGCGCCGTCGGACCTTGATTTGTTAAATCTGTGTTACACGTACAACGTTTCAGGCCCCCTGGAGCGTCCGAAGTCATGAGGGCCGCACGCGGCCCGGGCACGGGTACGGGGAGCGGTGGCGGTTTCCGGTTCGGGACCGCCGCCGTCCCGTGTCGGAGAGCGTGGCCTGAACAGCGGCGGCTCATCCCGTTGGCGCGCACACCATGACCGGGTTGCCCTCGGGGTCGGCGACGTAGGCCATCCGCTCGCCCCACGGCTGGTCGGCCGGTTCCACCAGGACGGGCACGTCACGCGCCCGCAGCTCACCGATCGCCCGGTCCACGTCGCCGGTGTAGACGCAGAGCTCGAACTGCCGCCCCGCCCGCGGCCGCACCTCGAGCCCGTGCGACCCCAGCTGGCCGTCGGTGACCAGCGCGAGCGAGACGCCTGCCGACAGCGCGACGAACACGGGCGGGCCCTCGTCCGGGAAGCGGTAGGTCTCGGTGAAGCCGAGCAGGTCCCGGTAGAACTCCAGCATCGCATTCAGGTCCTCGACGTAGACGATCGTGGAAGCGTCCCGGAACTCGGTCATCGCCGGCCTCCTCGCTGTGGCGCCGTCTTGTAGGTGACCACCGGCACCGTGCTTACCACAGGGGTGGCCAGCCCGAACCCGGTCAGATCGCCGATCACCTGTTCGATCCGCTTGTACGCCGTGGGCGCCTCTTCGAACAACAGCTGCCGGTCGCCGCAGACGACCACCGAGCCGACGGCCGTACGCCGGAGCTCCTCGACTGTGTGCTTGGCCTTTCCTCGCCGCAGGGCGTCGGACCGCGACATTTTGCGGCCCGCACCGTGCGCCACCGAGTGGGCCGCCTCCGGTCCGGCGTGGGTGGCCACCAGGAACGAGCGGGTCCCGCGGGTCCCGGCGATCAGCACGTCCTGGCCGTCGCCGGGTGCGGCGCCCTTGCGGTGCAGGTAGGCGCCGTCGCGGACCTCCACCGAGTTGTGGCAGACGTCGGTGATCGGCTCGCCGAGGTGTGCACCGATCGCGTCGGCGACCCGCTCGGCCATCAGCCGCCGGTTGAGGTGGCCCCAGCGGACCGCGTCGTCGTGGGCGGCCAGATAGACGGCGGGGTCGGCTGCCGGGCCGGCGCCGTGCACCTCGGTGTGCGCGCGCAGGATCCGCTTGCCGAGGCCGCGGGAGCCGCTGTGGACGATCAGGACCACGTCACCGGCGGCCAGGCCGAGCCGCTCGGCATGGGCGGCGTCGGCCACCGCGTCGACCCGGGCGAGCTCGGCGAAGTGGTTGCCCCGGCCGAGGGTGCCGAGGCTGTCGGTGCAGCCGGCCGGGATGTCGGTCCCCGCCAGGCCGCCCGGGTCGAGCGGCACGTCGAGGTCGGGGAAGCGGGCGGCGAGCTTCTCCGGGACGACGCGCTTGAGGCGCAGCGGGAAGACGGCGATGCCGCAGCCGATGTCGGAGCCGACGAGCAGCGGGTAGAGCACCGAGGAAATCATGGCGGCGCCGATCGGTGCGCCCTTGCCGGGGTGCAGGTCGGGCATGCCGGCGACATGGATCATGCCGTCGAGGGCGGCGACCTGGTGGCACTGCGCGACCGCATCGGACTCGATCCAGCTTCCGGGCGCGGCGAAGACGGTGACTGTTGCAGACGACTGCACGAACGCTCTCTTCTCGAGGCAGGTGTGGAGAAACGGGCTGCTGAGGGCGGTTCGTCAGGACGTCATGCGTACCAGGGTGGCCGAGATCATCCGAGGTGACAACCGTATTTGACCTTGTTGGCATGCCGCCAATTACATAACGCCGACCGCAGGGAGTGGCTGGGATTACCGCTTTGTTACCGGCGGGTTAGCTTATTTACATCCATCGATGTTGATCCACGCCTCCCCCTACCCCTGGGAGTTCGACATGTCCCGCAGCCGGAAGGTCTCACTACTCACCGCCGTCACCGCGGCCCTCGCCACGGTCCTGATGGCGCCCGCCGCACCCGCGGCGGCCGCCAACCCGTACGAGCGCGGCCCCGCACCCTCGAACGCCAGCATCGAGGCCAGCCGGGGATCGTTCGCGATCACCCAGGTCGCGGTGGCACGGTCCGCCGTCACCGGTTTCGGCGGCGGCACGATCTATTACCCGACGTCCACCACGGCCGGCACGTTCGGCGGGGTGGCCATCTCGCCCGGCTTCACCGCCTCGCAGTCGAGCATCGCCTGGCTGGGACCGCGACTCGCCTCCCAGGGCTTCGTCGTGATCACCATCGACACGCTGAGCACCCTCGACCAGCCCGACAGCCGGGGCACCCAGCTGCTCGCGGCCCTCGACTACCTCACGCAGCGCAGCTCCGTACGCACCCGGATCGACGCCACCCGCCTCGGCGTGATGGGCCACTCGATGGGTGGCGGCGGCAGCCTCGCCGCGGCGCGGACCCGTCCCGCGTTGCAGGCGGCGGTGCCGCTCACGCCGTACCACGGCACCAAGTCCTGGACGACAGTCCGGGTCCCCACCATGATCATCGGTGCGGAGAACGACACCGTCGCGCCGGTCTCCTCACACTCCGAGCCGTTCTACACCAGCCTGACGGCGGCTCCGGACAAGGCGTACCTGGAGCTCAACAACGCGACCCACTCGGCACCCACCTCCGGCGGCAACGTCACCGTCGCGAAGTACAGCCTCTCCTGGATCAAGCGCTTCATCGACAACGACACCCGCTACGACCAGTTCCTCTGCCCGGCACCGACCGGGTCGGCGATCCAGGAGTACCGCGCCACCTGCCCGCACTCCTGACACTGCCGGCGCGTCTGACGATGTGACGCTTTCTGCTCGACAGGCGTGGGGTCCCGCTTCCAGGGGCCCCACGCTCGTCACGTGGCGCAGTCACCGGCGCCCGGGCTGTACACCTTCCAGGGTGAAGGTCCGCGGTGCATCGGGCGCAGGCTGACGCGGCTCCGGCTGGCTCCCGGTGCTGCGTCGCGCGCCGGGTGGCAGCACCGGGAGCCAGCCACAAAGATCCGGCTGGACGTGAGTGCTGCCTCGCGCGCCGGGAGGCAGGAAGCGCGGGCGATCAGAAGAGCGTGAGCGGCTCGTCCTCGGGCGGCGACAGCGGAGCGGGGTGCGGCAGCGACGGTAGGCCGGGTACGCGGGCGCGCACCTCGTCGTGGAAGCGGCGGCACAGTTCCGGGGCGTCGGCGTTGTCGGGGGTGTGCACGAAGACTGTCGGCGAGCGGCCCTCGCGCAGCCAGCCCGCCACCACCTCCACCCAGCGCTGCCAGCCCTCGACGGTTCGGGTGGTGTCGTCGCGGCCCAGGTAGCGGACGATCGGCCGGTCGGTGAGAGCCGCCGTGCGCAACGGCATGCGGGGCTTCTTCAGCCAGGCGTCGCGCTCCTCGTCGCTGGTGGGCGGGGTGGCGAAGAACGCGGTGGTGTCGAACGGGATCCACTCGGCGCCGGCGGCGGCGAGCACCTCCTCGAGGCGGTTCGGATCATCGAAGAAGGCGGAATGGCGAAGCTCTACGCCGTACCGATGGCCCTGGGGAAGGCTCCGCAGAAAGCGCGACAGAACCGTCAGGTCGCCGGGTCCGAAGGATCCCGGCAGTTGCACCCAGAGTGTGTGGGCACGCGGCCCGAGTGGCTCGATGGCGTGGAAGAACGCCCGCAGGGGCTCCTCCGCGCCGATGAGCCGCCGCTCGTGCGTTACCACTTTCGGCAGCTTGAGCACGAACCGGAAGTCCTCGCCGGTCTGCTCGGCCCACGTCGCCACGGTCTCGCGGGAGGGTGTGGCGTAGAACGTGGTGTTGCCCTCGACGGCGTTGCACCAGCCGGCGTAGGACCGCAGCCGCTCCTGCGCGGTGGCCGGATGCGGCAGGAACCGTCCCTGCCAGGACTTCAGGCTCCACATCGCGCAGCCGACGTGCAGCTTCGGGGTCATCGCCCGGTGACCGCGAGGATTTCGGCGACCAGTTCGGCGGGGTGGCTGAGCGCTGCCAGGTGGCCGCCCGGCACGATCCGCGGGGCGAGGCCGAGGCGTTCCCGTGCGACCCGCTCCTGGAAGTCCACGGGGAAGAACCGTTCTTCGGCGCCGGCGAGCACGTGGGTCGGCACGTCCGGCCAGGCAGGCAACGGCCACGGCTCGGTGAACGGCGTACCCGACTGCGGCTGCTCGGTGGCCAGCGCCTCGGCGGCGAGCGGCGCGGGGAGGTCGTGGAGGAAGTAGACCTCCAGGTCGAACGGGCCGTCCGGGTCGCGGCCCTCGCGGCGGTCCAGGTCGCGCCGGGCCTGCTCCTGGCGGGTCACCTCCCACCAGTCGCCGCCGGTCTCGCCCGGCAGCGGGATCATGGCGTTGAGCAGGACGATCGCCGAGACGGGCAGCCCGTCGCAGGTCAGCGGGGCGCTCAGCCCGCCCATCGAGTGGGCGACGAGCACCACGTCGTCCAGGCCGGTGGCGGCGGTGACGATGGCGTCCGCGTACTCCTGGAGGCCGGCCTTGTCGTCCGCGGCGGGCAGCTCGACGGCTGTCGCGTCGTGGCCCTGCTCGCGGAGCAGGGGGATCACGCGCTGCCAGGAGAAGGTGCTGCCACCGGCGCCCGGGACGAGGACATACGTACGGTTCGGCATCGTCCTACTTTAGAGAGCGCGCGGTCCCCGTGGATGCTCGCGCCACCAGCGCCGGGACGAAGGTCGCCTGCTCGTGCACGTGGTCCGGGTTCGTCGCCTCGTCCAGGACCAGCCGGGCCGCCGTGCGCCCCAGCTCCTGGCGCGGCTGGCGCACCGACGTGAGCGGGACCGCCGCCGCCGCCGCGAAGTCGATGTCGTCGAAGCCGACGATCGCCAGGTCGTCGGGAACCCGCAGCCCGGCGGTGACCGCGTGCTGGAGCAGGCCGAGGGCCAGCAGGTCGTTGGCGCAGAAGGCGGCGGTCGGCCGGCGGCGGCTGGGCAGCCCGGCGAGGCGCTCCCCGGCGGAGCGGCCCTCGTTGACGGTGAGCGCCTCGGTCGGCAGGTGGATCAGGTCCTCATCGGCCATGCCGAACTCCGACCACACCTCCCGGGCGCCCTGCAACCGCTCGCGGACCTGGCCGATGCTGGACGGGCCGCCGACGAACGCAACGCGCTGGTGACCGCGATCGATCAGGTGCTCCACGGCGATCCGGCCGCCGAGCACGTCGTCGACGGCGACCGAGCAGTGGCCGCCGCCGCTGCTGAGGCGGTCGACCATGACGAACGGGATGCCGCGCCGGGCGATCTCCGCCAGGTGCGAGGCGTCCGGGTCGACCGGGGTGATCAGGATGCCCTGCACCCGCTGCTGGACGAGCCGGTCGAGGTGCTTGGCCTCGCGCTCGCCCCGGCTGTTGCTGTTGCAGACGAACAGCGACAGGTCGGCGGCCTCGGCGGCGGTCTCGATGCCCTCGGCGACGTCGTGGAAGAACGGGTTGCCACCGTCGAGCATGACGTAGGCGAGGGCCCGGCTGGTCCCCGCGCGCAGCTGCCGCGCGGACTCGTTGCGGATGAAGCCGAGCTCGGCCATGGCCCGCTCGACCCGCTCCCGGGTGGTGGTGCTGACCACCGAGGGCCGGTTGAGCACGTTGGAGACCGTGCCCAGCGAGACGCCCGCGGCCGCGGCGACGTCCTTGACCGACGGGGCGCGGCCGTTGCGGGGCTGCTGGGTCACCGTGCCTCTTTTCCATCTCGCCTTTGAAACGTCAAATCGTCGAACAGCGATAACGTTGCCCACACAGGATCGCACGAATATGAAACATTTCAAGTCCCCGGTCGGGACCCGGTGCGGCTCTGACGATAGAAGACCCACGAGAGGAACGTGCTGAGGCCGCCTATCGCGAGGAACATCAAACCCCACGGGACGAATGCCCAGCTGTCCAGGTACCGGGTCGAGTCGTCGGTGACGCCGAGATCGGTGACGAGCTCACGCGGCTCCGCCGGGTCGACCAGAATTCGCATGGTGCGGCTGCGGTCCGGGTCGCACAGCGGCGGCTCGTCACAATCCACCTTCACCCGGTGGATCACGCCGCCGTACTCGTACTGCAGCCAGACCGTCGAGGACTGCCGCCGGCCCCGGTGATAGTTGGTCAGCAGCGCCTCGACCGCTACGCCGCTCTTTTCCAGGCGGTCGGCCTTGGCTGACGAGCCGGCTTTGATCGTGAGGACGTTGACAAGAACGTAGAGGCCGAGCGAGATGAGAACGACCGCGGCCACGGCGAAGGGCAGGAATGCGTGCCAGGGGTCGGCTGGTTCGCCGAAGCGGTTCGGTGGATCACGTCGCGGCATGCGCCCATTCTGGCGGTAACGATCAATGTCCGGGAGCCGGCGTTGCCTCCCGCCCCGAAAAGCCCGCTGAGCGCCAGCCGGATTGGCCGGCTGGGCGTGAGGGGTGCCTTCGGGGCCGAAACGCCCCGCTGAGCGCCAGCTGGTTTGGCCGGCTGGGCGTGAGGGGTGCTTTCGGGGCCGAAAAGCCCCGCTGAGCGCCAGCTGGTTTGGCCGGCTGGGCGTGAGCGGTGCCGTTCGGGCCGAAAAGCCCCGCTGAGCGCCAGCTGGATTGGCCGGCTGGGCGTGAGGGGTGCCTTTCGGGCCGAAAAGCCCCGCTGGGAGCCAGCTGGGGCGGGGCTAGGCGGGGGCGATGTGGGCGGCGATGATGCGCCAGCCTTTTTCGTACGCCCACGTGCGTGTGTAGCGCATCCGAGCACCGAACGGCTGCCCGCCGAACGTCCCGTTCACGGTGCCGGTGAAGAAGGTGACCCCCGTTGCGCCGACGACCAGCGACTCGAGGGCTTCCTCGACCAGTTCGCTGATCACCGAGGAGCCGCTGCGATAGGCGTTCAGGTCGTCCTGCTTGCTGAAGTGGGTACCGTCCGGTCCCACGGCGATCAGGCGGTCGTCGAGCAGCCGGTCGAGCTCTTCCACGTTTCCGGCGCGCTGCGCTGCCTGGAGGCGGCGCTCGGCGAGAAGCAGCTCCGCCGCGAGGTCCTGGTCTCCCATGGACAGCCAGCCTACGGCTGCCGCACGATGTCACCGCGACGTGGGCGGCCGGCGGGCCCGACCAGGTGAGAACGCGGGCGTCAGGAGGAACCAGCTGACGCCGTCACCGCGGCGGCGGGTGGCGGGCCGAACCAGGTGAGGGCGTCGCCGTGGGCCCGGGCCCAGGCGAGCGGCGTGCCGTTCAGCGACACCACGTTGTGCAGGGTCTCGTCCGGCGCCGGGGGCAGGTTGCCGAAGGCGATCACCGACGGGTTCTCCACCGAGATCCATTGGGCGGGCATTGCCCGTACCAAAGCCTGAAAGGCCTCCCGGCGCCCAGCCGGCACCTGATAGAGGACCGACGTGTGAAAGACCACGAGGGTCGCGCCGTCAGGCGCCTGCGCGGCCAGCGCGGGGAGATCATCCACAAGATCACCTCGCACCAGCAACGGTGGCTCGGCGACGGCGATGCGCGCGGCAGCAAGCTGCCGGGCCCGGCGGTGGTCCTGCTCCGGCCAGATCAGGGCCGTCAACCACGCGGCGTCTGCCGGGTCGGTCAGGTCGAGCGGGTTCAGGTCGAGACCGGCACGCCAAACAACATCGGGTACGCGGGACGGCATCTCGACGCCGGACAGCACACAGTCCAGCACCGGCCCGCCGGATCCGATCGTCCGTTCGCCGTAACGGTAGGTGTACCGGTCGGGGAACAGGTTGAGACCGGCCGACGTGCCGACCTCCAGCAGGGCCAGCGGCTGTGGCAGGGCGGCCAGCACCGGCAGCAGCAGCGCGCACCGGCCCGGCTCGTTGGTCTGCGTCGCCCGCGCACGGATCTGCTGTTCGACCCCGATCCAGTTCGCGACGGTGAACTCGGCGAACGCATCGGGGTCGGTGACCGGCCCGCCCAGGAACTGCACTACGGCGAACAGCAGGTTGGGCTGGCGCTTGGCGGGCGGAAGGGTGTCCAGCAGCGCGAGCAGCCGGGTATCGCGGGAGACCGTGAGGGCGAGGGCCTCGTAGGCGGGTGACTCCCCCGCCGCCTCCCGCGCGGCGAACTCGGCGTAGATCATCGCGGTCGTCACGATCGACGATGATGCCAGGTGGCGGCTGCGGCGACGGCCCCGCTGCACCCCCGGATCCGACCCCCCTGACGCCCAGCCCACCGGCCCAGCTGGCTCCCAGCGGGGTGTTTCGGGCCGGGAGGCACCCCTGACGCTCAGCCCACCGGACCAGCTGGCTCCCAGCGGGGTGTTTCAGGCCGCGCGACCCCCTCACGCCCAGCCCACCGAACCAGCTGGCTCCCAGCGGGGTGTTTCAGGCCGCGCGACCCCCCTCACGCCCAGCCCACCGAACCAGCTGGCTCGCAGCGGGGTGTTTCGGGCCGGGAGGCACCCCTGACGCTCAGCCCACCGGACCAGCTGGCTCCCAGCGGGGTGTTTCAGGCCGCGCGACCCCCCTGACGCCCAGCCCGCCGAACCAGCTGGCTCCCAGCGGGGTGTTTCGGGCCGGGAGGCACCGCTGAGGGCCAGCTGGGGAGGGGGCGGAAAGCGCTGAGTGGGGGGTGAGGCTTTGAGCAGGGGGTTTGGAATGGGGCGAGCCGCCCCGGCACCGGAGAATCGGCGACGAAGCGGCTCGAGCTGGCAGCGCTTCCCGGGGAGGACCCGACCCCTGGGAGCGCTCCCAAATGACGTTACAACACATTTACGTTGATGAGAAGATCAGATGGTGGCCTTGGATTCGCTGCGGAGCAACTCGGTCACCTCGTCGGCGGGGAGTGGGCGCGCGAAGAGCCAGCCCTGGCCCGTGTCGCAGCCCAGTTGGCGCAGCCGGTCGGCCTGCAATCGCGTCTCCACTGCCTCCGCGGTGACGCTGATACCGAGCGCGTGAGCCAGCCGCACGATCGTCTCGACGATCTCGGCATCAACCGAAACGCCGACCGAAGCGCCATCCGAGACGCCCGAAGCGCTTGCACCGGGCTCGCGTAGACCGTCCACGAATGGGCCGGCAAGCTTGAGTGTGTGCACCGGCAGCCGCCGCAAATACGCAAGGTTGGAATACCCGGTGCCGAAATCGTCGATCGCGATCCGGATCCCCCGCTGTGCCAGCCCGTCCAGCGCCCGCAGCGGCGCACCCTCCGTGTCCATGATCGCGTTCTCGGTCAGCTCCAGCATCAGCAGTCCCGCGGGCAGCCCGGTACGCGCGAGCACCCCCTCCACCTCCGCCACGAACCCCGGCTCGTGCGTCTGCGACACCGTCATGTTGACGCTCATCGACACCCGCAGCAGTGGAAAGTCCCGAGCCCACTCGGCCGCCTGCGTACAAGCCTGCTCCAGCACCCAGCGCCCCAGCTCAAGAATGACGCCGGTCTCCTCGGCGAGGGGGATGAACGCGTCCGGCCCCAGCAACCCCAGCACCGGATGCCGCCAGCGGACCAGCGCCTCCACACCGCGGAGCCGCTCATCGGCCAGCGACACCAGTGGCTGGTAGACGACGGTGAATTCCCGCCGATCGAGGGCGTCCGGCATCGCGGCGGCCAGTTCGTACCGGGCGGCCTGGCGGGCGTTGCGGTCGGCGTCGTACATCACGAAGCGCCCGCGGCCCTCCTGCTTGGCCACGTAGAGGGTGAGGTCGGCCGCTTTCATCAGCTCGACCGGGCTGGTCTCGGCCACCGCGCTCTCCACCACGCCGATGCTGGCCGTGACCCGCATCCGGTGCTGGCCCACCTGATAGGGCCGGGCCAGTTCGGCGAGCACCCGCTCGGCAAGGTCGCTGAGCCCGGCCGGGTTCTCGGCGAGCAGCACGAACTCGTCACCGCTCATCCGGCCCGCAACGAGGCCAGGCCCAGCCACGGAGCCAGGCCCAGCCACGGAGCCAGGCCCAGCCACGGAGCCGGGTTCAGCCACGGAGCCGGGCCCCTCCATAAAGCCATGGCCGGGCCCCGCCACGCACCGGCTGAGTCGTCGCGCCACGGCGACCAGCAGCGAGTCACCGACCTGATGGCCGAGAGTGTCGTTGACCCGCTTGAACCCGTCCAGATCCAGATAACAGAGGCCGACCCGGGCCCCCGGCACCGGATCGCCGAAGATCCGGTCGAGGTGGCCGGCGATCATCGCCCGGTTGGGCAGGCCGGTCAGCGGGTCGTGGGTGGCCTGGTGTTCGAGGCGGTCCTGCAGGCGCAGCCGGTCGGTGATGTCCTGCACCATGGCGATGGTGAACTCGGGGGCACCGTGCTCGTCCCGGATCAGCGAGGCGGTCATGTCGGTCCAGACGACCGCGCCGTCCTTGCGGTAGTAGGCCTTCTCCAGGCGGACGTGGTCCCGCTCGCCGTGGATCATCTCCTCGTAGAGCCGCCACATGTCGGGCGGGTCGCTGGGGTGGGTGAGGTGCGGGACCATCAGGTCGCACATCTCGTCGGGGTCGTAGCCGAGCAGATCGGCGAAGGCCTGGTTGACGCGGACGATCCGGCCGTCCATCGAGCTGACGCCGATGGCGACGGCGGCGCTGAAGAAGATCGCGCGCAGCCGCTCCTCGCTGGTGCGCAGGGCGCGTTCGGTGGCGTTCTGTGCGGCGAACACCGCCTGGGTGAGCCGCTCCTGTTCGGCCATGGTGGCGACGCGCAGCGCGGAGGCGTACCCCGAAGCAACCGCTCCCTGGATCTGCACCACGCGCTCGCGATGTCCCGGGCCGGCGCTCGCGGCTGCCGCGAGGTGGCTGCCGATCACCGAGACGGTGGCCGCCAGCACGGCGGGGTCGGTCAGATGCGCCTCGACCAGCGCCGCACCCACCTCGGCGGTGCGGCGCTGGTCGAACCGGGGCGCGCGCAGCGCGGCGGTGAGCCGCCCGGTGAGCCGGCGCAGGAGCGCGCCGAGCTCGCCGGTGTCCATCGGGACGAAACCGGCACGGGCCACCCGCCGCCGCCAGCGCCGGGCGAAGGCGGCCGGCCCGGCGACGTCTTGCGGTGGCATCCCCCGGTCAGTTCTTGCGGCCGACGCCGGCGTACGCCCCCACCCGCTCGGGATGCTCGTCCACCGGGTCGTCCGGGTCCGGCCGCCACTGCGGAATGAACACGAGACCCGGTTCGACGAGCTCGAACCCGTCGAAGTAGGCGGCGATCTGTGGACCGCCGCGCAGGACGATCTCGGTCGCCGTCCGCCCGGACAGCCGCTGCGCCTCGATCACCTCGGGCGGTTGCCCGTCCCCGGTCGCGTGCGAGACCAGCAGGTAGCTGCCGGTCGCGAGCGCGTCCCGCAGTGCCGCCACCACACCCGCCGGGTTGTCGGAATCGGGCACGAAGTGCAGCACCCCGGCGAGCAGCACGGCGACCGGCTCGTCGAAGTCGATCAGGCCGAGTTTCTCGCTCTCGGCCAGCACCCGGTCGACGTCGCGCACGTCGGCGCAGATCACCCCGGTCCGGTCGACGCCGGCGAGGATGGCCCGGCTGTGCTCCACGGCCACCGGATCGATGTCGACGTAGACGACGCTCGCGCCGGGTGCCGCCTCCAGCGCGATCTCGTGCACGTTGCCGGCGGTCGGGATGCCGGATCCGATGTCCAGGAACTGGCGGACCCCCTGGCCGGCCAGGAAACGCACCGCCCGGCGCAGGAAGACCCGGTTGGAGCGCATCGTCTCGCCGATGTTCGGCGTCATCGCGGCGATCTGGTCGGCGAGCGCGCGATCCACAGCGAAGTTGTGCGCCCCGCCGAGGAAGTAGTCGTACACCCGGGCGGCACTGGGCCGATTGACGTCGATCCCGGCCGGCACCCAGTCGTTCGGACCCGTCACGGCGCACCCTCCTCGTTGGACACTGTGTTGTGGACCTTTCAAGAACCACAACTGTCTATCGTCCCGGGCCGGGGAAGGCAAACTATTCGGCGTTTCCGCTTGTCACCACCAAAAACAGTTAAGAACCTTCTTCTGTACGACTCAAGCAGCGCCTTCCAGCTGCGGAGTCCGAGCGGCTCCCGGCAGGGCCGGTCCGCGCGCCGGGATCTCGTCCGCCCGGGCCGGGTCGATGCGCCACAGCGAGCCGTCCGCGGCACCCACGGCGGTCGCCAGCATCGACACGAACGCCGTACGGATCTGGAACTCGACCTGCTCCTCGGGCAGGTTCGACAGCTCCACCAGCAGCGACGCGCTGCCCAGAATCCCGTACGCGTTGCGCGCGATCCCCTCGTAGTCACCGCCCGGGTAGCGGGTCACGTAGGCGCCCGGGTAACGGCCCGTCGCCTCGTCGGTGCGCACCGCCAGTTGCCGTCCCGCGGTCACCACGCCGGCGGCCACCAGCGGGCTGGTCGGCCACAGCACCGAGGCGGTCGTCTCCTCGCCGCCGGGCTGCAGGTAGCGGCCCTGCATGTGGTAGTCGACGACGATCCGCGGGCGGGTCCGCTGCCACAGGCGGAGCACGGCCCGTGACTCCGGCACCGGGTTGTCGGCGATCGGGGTGAGCGGGTTGTGGAAGCGGTTGATGTCGTAGCCGACGCCCGGCTCGGAGTAGTCGCCGGAGGCGTCCGGGTCGTGGTTGTAGCGCTGGTCACGTACCGCGCCGTCGGGGTTGGCCTGCACGACGACGTCGATGGTGACCCGGCTCAGCAGGCTCCGGTGCCAGCGGCTGTCCGGCACGCCGAGGGCCCAGAGCAGGCGTACGGCGGCCGGGGTGCCCAGCGGTTCGTCACCGTGCTGTTGGGTGACGTAGAGCAGGCGGGTGCGCCCGTGCCCGATGGTGGCCAGACGCAGGGCCCGGCCCTCGTTGCTGCGCCCGATGACGCCGAGGCGGACCCGGCCGTCGCTGTCGCGGGCGATCCGGGCCAGAGCCCGGCGCACGTCGCCGGGGCTGGGCCGGTCCGGGACGAGTTTCGCCGGCACTGAGGCGGCGAGGTTGTCCGCGGTGACCGCCGGTGCGGCGTGCGCTGGTGCGGAGATCAGTCCGGCGCCGAGGACGGCAGCGGTGAACAGGGCGGCGAGCGTGGTCTTCACGGCGGCTCCTGAATCGTAAGACGTCGATGTCTTAGGCCACCGTAGAGGACCGCTCGCCGCCGCACATGATCAGCGGCCGTAGCCGAACACCTTGGCGGCCAGGTCGGTCATCACCTCGGTGGCGCCACCGCCGATGCCCAGGATGCGGGTGTCGCGGTAGTGCCGCTCGACCTCCGACTCACGCATGTATCCCATGCCGCCGTGCAGCTGGACCGCCTCGTCCACCACGTACTTGCAGGCTTCGACGGCGGCGTTCTTGGCCAGGCAGACCTCGCCGAACACCGCTTCGCCGCCGGCGTGGCGAACGGCGACCTGCCGGGTGTACGCCCGGGCCAGCTCGATCCGCTGGCGCATCTGGACCAGCTTGTGCTGCACGACCTGCCGGGCGATCAGCGGCTTGCCGAAGGTCTGGCGGGCACGCGTGTACTCCAGGGTCAGGTCCAGGCACCGCTGCGCCACCGCGTACGCGTGCACCGCGGCGATGATCCGCTCCGGGACGAAGACCTGGCCGATCAGCAGGAAGCCGGTATTCTCCGCGCCGATCAGGTTGGCGGCCGGCACCCGGCAGTCGGCGAAGGACAGCTCGGCGGTGTCGGAGCAGAGCCAGCCCATCTTGTCGAGCCGGCGGGACACGGTGAAGCCCGGCGTACCGCTTTCGATCACCAGCAGGCTGACACCGGACGCGCCGGGGCCGCCGGTGCGCACCGCGGTGGTCACGAAGTCGGCCCGCGTACCGGAGGTGATGAACATCTTGGCCCCGTTGACGACGTAGTCGTCGCCGTCGCGGACCGCCGTGGTGCGCAGCGAGCCGACGTCGGAGCCGGCGTCCGGCTCGGTGATGCCCAGCGCGGAGACCTTCTCGCCGGCCAGGGTGGGGCGCACGAACCGCTCGATCAGGGTGCTGTCGCCGGTGGCGACCATGTGCGGCAGCGCGATGCCGTGGGTGAACAGCGAGGCGTGGCAGCCGGACGAGCCGCCCGCCTCCAGGAACGCCTCGGTGGCGACGACCGTGTCGACGGTGTCGCCGCCCTCGCCGCCGCACTCCTCCGGGAAACCGATGCCGTAGAGGCCGGCCTTGGCGGCGCGCTGGTGCAGGTCGCGGGGCAGCTCGCCGGCGTGCTCCCAATCGGTCAGGTGCGGGGCGATCTCGCGGCGGACGAACTGGGTCATGGCGTCGCGCAGCGCGAGGCGTTCCGGGGTGGCGTAGGGGTCCGGGTACATCAAAGCTCCTTTACGGCGGGCCGGGGTGCGGGGTGGGGGCGCTCGACGAGGGTGTCCGGGTCGCGGCGGCCGAGCAGGATCGCGGCGGCGCGTTTCCAGCGCCGGATGAGCAGCTCGCGGCGGGCCAGGTCGCCGCTGACGATGCCGGTCATGGCGGAGCCGGTCAGCACCTCGAAGGTGAACTGGACGACGGTCGCGATCCGCGGGTCGCCGGGCTGGGTCTGATCCAGCAGGGCGCGGGAGCGCTCGTGCAGCACGCCGAAGACCTCCTTCTCCACCGGGATCAGGGCGTCGCGCAGCTCGGCGTCGGTGCGTGCGGCGTTCCACAGCTCGAGCGCGGCCCAGAACAGCGGTGAGGAGAAGTGCCGCCAGACGACGTCGATCAGGGCGTCCAGGCGGTCGGCGCCGCCGGGCACCGCGGCCAGCTCGGCGGCCAGGCCGTCCAGGCGGCGCCGCGCCACGTGCTGGACGGCGGCGACCAGGAGGTCCACTTTGGTGGGGAAATGGTGGAGCAGGGTGCCGCGCGGGACGTCGGCGCGGGCCAGCACCTCCGAGGTGGTGGTCTCGGAATATCCGCGCTCGACGAGGGATTCCACGGTGGCGTCGAGGATCTTCACCCGGGTCGTCTCGCTGCGCTGTGCCTGGGTGCGCCGCCCCTGTTCCGCTGCCACGCACTTACCGTACGACGTGACGGTTACTTTTGTCTCGCACCCGATCCCACCAGCTCTTGCCGTGACCCAGTTCACTCATTTACCGTCACGCCAGACTGTTAGGGGGACTCGATGCCGAGTGGCAGGGTGCGCGCCGGGCTGGCTGTCGGCCGGGCGCTGGCGGGGACCGTGCTGGGCCGGTTCACCAGCCGTCCGGCGGCCGCGTCCGCACCGCCCTCGGTCGAGCCGCCGCGCGAGCTGGCGTACCCGTACTCCGCCTCGCAGGAGATCGCGGCCGGTCCCGAGCAGGTCTTCGCCGTCCTGGCCGCGCCCGCGCGGATGGCCGACTGGCTGCTGATGCACACCGGCTGGCCGGGTGAGCCGCCCACCGGCATCACCGTCGGCGCGCGCTTCGCGCAGCGCGTCAAGCTCATGGGCATGCCGACCGAGGTGCGCTGGACGGTGGCCGGGCTTCAGGATTTCCGTACGGTGTGGCTGGACGGAACCGGTCCGATGGGGATCGTCGTCGGGCTCTACCTGTCGCTGACGCCGACCGCGACCGGCACGATCGTGCGGTGTGACGGAGGGGTCGAGGGCGGGACGGCGGACGGGCCGCTCGGGCCGATGGTCGCCCGGAATCTGGCCGACGCCATGCAGAAGTCCCTCGCCAAGCTCGCTGACGTGGTCACCTCCCCGGCCGCCGGTCCCGGATCTCGTGCCGCCGGATCTGGTACTCCTACTGGGGCTGGTGGCGGCAAGGCTCGTGCGGCCGCTGCCCGGCCCGTTTCTGATCGGGTCAAGCCGGCGCCGATCCGGCACGAGCGCACCGGGCTGGACGTCGACCCGTGGACGCCGGTGATCGTCGGCGTCGGGCAGGTTTCCGAGCGGTCCACCGAGCCGCTCGGCGGCGACCCCGTCGCCCTCGCCGTCCGGGCCCTGCACCAGGCCGCGCAGGACAGCGGCGCCGGCGCGGACCTGCTGGCCACCGCCGACTCGGTGGGCTACGTCGCCAGCGTCTCCTGGCAGTACCAGGACGGTGCCGCGCTGATCGCCGAGGCGGTCGGCGCCCACCCCGCGGAAACCGTGCAGACCAGCATCTTCGGCGGCGACGGCTCGCTGCGGCTGCTCAACGACACGGCGGCGGCGATCGCCGGCGGCCACGTCTCGGTCGCCCTTCTCGGCGGCGCCGAGGCCGCCGCGACCGCAGCCGCCGCCGAACGCGCGGCCCGGGAGCTGTCCTGGCCGGGACAACCGGAGGGTACGGTTCCGGCGCGCACGGTCGGCGTGGACACCACGCCCAACACCGACATCGAGATCGCGGCGGGCCTGGTCGCGCCGATCTACGTGTACGCGCTGATCGAATCAGCCGTCCGCGGCCGGCTCGGGTTGAGCCCCGACGAGCACCGGGACCGGATCACCGGGCTGTGGTCCCGGTTCTCCGAGGTCGCCGCCGAGAACCCGCACGCCTGGCGGCCGGAGAGCCGGACCGCCGAGGAGCTGGCCACGCCGGACGGTGACAACCGGCCGATCTCCGCGCCCTACCCGAAGCTGCTCACCGCGAACCTCCAGGTGAACCAGGCCAGCGGCATCATCCTGTGCAGCGCCGAGGCGGCCGAGCGGGCCGGTATCGCCCAGGACAGGTGGGTGTTCGCGCACGCCGGGGCGCACGCCACCGACGAGTGGTATGTGACCGAGCGCAACGACCTGGCGTCCTCCCCCGCGATCAACGCGGTCGGCACGGCCGTTCTGGATCACACCGGCATCACGATCGACGACGTGCGGCACGTCGACCTGTACGCGTGCTTCCCGTCGGCGGTGGAGATCGGGGCGGCGGAGCTGGGCCTGCCGCTGGACGACCCGGATCGCCCGCTGACCGTCACCGGCGGGCTCACGTTCGCGGGCGGGCCGGGTAACAACTACACGAGCCACGCGATCGCGAACCTCGTACCCCTGCTTCGATCCGACCCGGAGTCCTACGGCCTGGCGACGGCCCTCGGGTGGTATCTGACGAAGCACGCCGCGGGCGTGTTCTCGGCCCGGCCGCCGCGCCGGGCCTACCGCGACGCCGACGCCGACCTGCGCCTCGCGCGGCCCGCCGCGCGCAAGGTCAGCACCAGCTGGACCGGTCCCGCCGTGCTCGAGGCCTACACCGTCCCCTACGGCCGCGACGGTGAACCGGAAGCCGGCATCGTCACCGCGCTGACCGCAAATGGTCAGCGGGTGGTGCGGCGGGTCACCGACCGGGAGCTGACCGGCCGGCTGCTCGCCGAGGACCCGCTCGGGTGGCAGCTCGACATCACCGCCGACGGCTTCACGATCGCGGACACCACACCCGCCGCGCTGCCGCCCGCCGGTGAGCCGCCGGTGCTGGTGGAGTGGCACGGACCGGTCACCGTGATCCGGCTGAACCGCCCGGCCGCCCGCAACGCCGTCGACCTCGCCACCGCGCGCGCCCTGGAGCGGGCGTTCGACGCGTTCGAGGCCGACCCCGGCGCGCGGGTCGCGGTGCTGACCGGAAACGGTCCGGTGTTCTGCTCCGGGATGGACCTCAAGGCCGCCGCCCGCGGCGAATACCCGGTCACCGAGGGCCGCGGGCTGCTCGGCCTCACCGCCCGGCCACCGGCCAAACCGCTGATCGCCGCCGTGGAGGGCACCGCCCTGGCGGGTGGCTGCGAGCTCGCGCTGGCCGCCGACCTGATCGTGGCCGCCGAGGACGCCACGTTCGGCATCCCGGAGGTCACCCGCGGCCTGGTCGCCGCGGCCGGCGGCGTGCTGCGGCTGGCGCGGAGCCTGCCCCGGGCCACCACCCTCGAACTCGCACTCACCGGTGCGCCGATGCCCGCCCGGCGCCTGCACGACCTCGGTCTGATCAATCGCACCACCCCGTCCGGCAAAGCCCTGGAAACCGCACTCGACCTGGCACACCAGATAGCCGCGAACGCACCCCTCGCGGTTCTGCTCTCCAAGCGCATCGTCGACGAGCACCACGACTGGAGCACCGCGGAGTCCTTCGACCGGCTCTCCGGCATCGCCGCCGAGGTGATGGGCTCCCCGGACGCTCTCGAGGGCGTCCGCGCGTACGCCGAGAAGCGCGCCCCCGTCTGGAACCCGCCCTCCTAACAAAGGCCCTGACCATGATCGAACATCTGCAAGCCGTCCTGCGGATGCACCAGATCGGCATCGTCAACCTGTTGAGCCCCGGCCGGCTGCTGCGCGCGGCCAAGAACAACTCGCGGCTCGGCCCGCAGGCCGCCCTGATCATGAAGGCCGCCTCCGAGCACCCGGACCTCCCGGCCGTCACCGACGAACGCGGCACCCTGAACTACCGCGAGCTGAACACCCGGTCCAACTCCCTGGCCCACGCCCTGAAGAAGCTCAACCTGCCGGACCGTTCGGTGGTCGGCGTCCTCGCCCGCGACCACCGTGGCCTGGTGCTGGCGATCAGCGGTGTCGCCCGGGCCACGCTGCGCCTGGCGCTGATGAACACCGGCCTCGCCAAGCAGCAGTTCGCCGAGGTGGTGGCCCGCGAGAAGGTCCGGGTGATCCTCTACGACGAGGAGTTCGCCGACCTGGTCGCCGGCCTGCCCGAGGACATCCCCCGCTACACGACGTGGGGCTCGACCACAGACCCGTCGATCGACGAGCTGATCGCGGCGCACCCGTCCACGCCGTTGCCGCTGCCGGACCGGCCGGGCGGGTTCATCATCCTCACCAGCGGGACCACCGGGCTGCCCAAGGGCGCACCGCGGACCAAGGTGTCGCCGCTGGCCAGCGCCCTGATCGCGGACCGTATCCCGTTTCCCCGGCAGGGCGCCGCGGTGATCGCGTCACCGCTGTTCCACAGCACCGGCTTCGGCGCCTGGACCGTCGGGCTGTCGCTGTCCAACCACGCCGTGCTGCTGCGCCGCTTCGACGCCGAGCGGATCCTGCAGGCCATCGCCGAACACCGTGCGCAGATGCTCGTCGCGGTGCCCACCATGCTGACCCGGATCCTCGCCCTCGGCCCCGAGATCATCAGCAAGTACGACACGTCGTCGCTGAAGACGGTCTTCGTCGCCGGCTCGGCCCTGGCGCCCGAGCTGACCAGCCGCTTCCACGACCAGTTCGGCGACGTCATCTACAACGTGTACGGCTCCACCGAGGTCGCCGTCGCCTCGGTCGCCCAGCCGGCCGAGGCACGCCGGGCACCCGGAACCGTCGGCAAACCGCCGGTCACCGTGCACGTCGCGCTCTTCGACGACGAGGACCGCCGGATCACCGAGCCCGGGGTGCACGGGCGGGTGTTCGTGCGTACCGGCATCCCGTTCGAGGGCTACACCGACGGCCAGCACAAAAAGGTCATCGACGGCTACATGGCCACCGGCGACCAGGGCCACTTCGACGCCGAGGGCCTGCTGTTCATCGACGGCCGTGACGACGACATGGTCATCTCCGGCGGCGAGAACGTCTACCCGGTGGAGGTGGAGAACCTCCTCGCCGAACGCGAGGACGTCCTCGAGGCCGCGGTGATCGGCGTCGACGACCCGGAGTTCGGCAAGCGGCTGCGCGCCTTCATCGTCCCCACCGACTCGTCGGACCGCGACCCGCAGGTCATCAAGGACCACGTGAAGGCGAGCCTGGCCCGCTACAAGGTTCCCCGCGATGTGGTTTTCCTGGACGCGCTCCCCCGCAACCCGACCGGCAAGGTCATCCGCCGCGATCTCCCGACCGGCCCCCTCACGGAGAGCTGACCGCCCGCGCCTACCTCCTGACGCCATCGCCCACCCTCCTCCCACGGCCGTCGCGGCCGTCGCGGCCGTCGCGGCCGTCGCGGCCGTCGCGGCCGTCGCGGCCGTCGCGGCCGTCCCAACGTGTGCGGCGGTTCGCGAGCCGGCCCGGAGTCATGTCGGAGCCGTGGCTCAGTGGAACGGCTCGCCGAACTCCTCGCGGATCCGGTAGAGGTCGCGCAGGCGGGGTTCGGTGGAGCCGGCCACCCAGCGGCTGATGGTCTTGGTAGACACCTCGAGGCGGCGGGCTGCCGCCTCCATCGTCAGGCCCTCCTGGCGCAGTCGGCCGGACAGCCACGTGGAGAACGCCTGCTGGGCCACCGGCCCGGCCTCCGTGAGCGACGCGGAGACCACCGCCCGGCCGGTCGCCACCCGGCCGGCCGGCTGCACCGTCGCCGCCCGGCCGCCCGCCTGGACCGTCGCTACCTGGCCACCCGCTGCCTGGACTGCTGCCGTAGCGGCCGGGCGCACCGGCGCTGCGATGTCCGGTGCGAAGAGCACGTCCACCTCGGCGCCGGCCGGGAAGAGCCGCAGTGAGACCTGGATGGTGCCGGCGGCGCCGGCCGCGTCCAGCAGGACGTCGGCGACCCGCTCGCCGAGCAGGCGGATGTCGTCGTCGGACACCGATTTGCCGGTCAGCTGGCGGCGCACGAAGTCACGGACGTCCGGCAGGGCGGCGGGGCGCGCCGGGAACGCCTGCGCCACCACCTCGAGCGGCAGGATCTCGATACTCTCCGCCATCGGACCCCCTTCCAGCAGATCAGGGCCGGTTCCGCAGAGGCCCTAGGCGAGCTTACGGTCACCGGCCACACCCGATCGGGTGACAACTCCACTGTGCCGCACCCGCTAGCATCGCTTGCATCCAATCCGCCGACGTTCGGATGGAGATGCCCGGTGAACGTCCCGTCCGCGGACGACCGTGAGCAGGTGCTGCACATCCTCTGGATGAACGGCGGGCTGAGCTGCGACGGCGAGTCCGTTGCGCTGACCGCCGCCACCCAGCCGAGCATCGAGGAGATCGTCGCGGGTGCCCTGCCGGGCCTGCCGGAGATCGCGCTGCACTGGCCGTATTTCGACTTCGACAGCGGCCCCGACCAGAGTTCGGACAGCTTCATCGAGTGGTGGCACCGGGCCGACCGGGGCGAGCTCGATCCGTTCATCCTGATCGTCGAGGGTTCGGTGCCCGACGAGACGAACAAGGCGGAGGGCTACTGGAGCGGGTTCGGCAACGATCCGCTGACCGGGCAGCCGATCACCGCGTCCGAGTGGCTGGACCGGCTGGCGCCCAAGGCGACAGCGATCATGGCGGTGGGCACCTGCGCGGCGTACGGCGGTGTGCACGCGATGGCCGGCAACCCGACCGGGGCGATGGGCGTGCCCGATTATCTGGGCTGGGACTGGAAGTCGAAGACCGGGCTGCCGATCGTGTGCGTGCCGGGCTGCCCCACCCATCCGGACAACCTGGCCGAGACGATCCTGCACATGCTCTACCAGGTGGCCGGGCAGGCGCCGCAGATCGAGCTGGACGAGTCGCTGCGCCCGCGCTGGCTGTTCGAGACGACGGTGCACTCCGGCTGCGACCGGGCCTCCTTCTACGACCAGAGCGACTTCGCCACCGGCTACGGTTCGACGAACTGCCTGGTCAAGGTGGGGTGCTGGGGTCAGGTGGTCCGGTGCAACGTCGCCAAGCGCGGCTGGATCAACGGGGTCGGTGGCTGCCCCAACGTGGGCGGCATCTGCATCGCCTGCACGATGCCCGGTTTCCCGGACAAGTTCATGCCGTTCATGGAGGAGCCGGCGGGAGCGGCGCCGGCGGACGCTGGTTACGTGCCGTTGATCCGTACGCTGCGCGGCTTCACACTGCGCGTCTCCACCCAAACGGCCGGCTGATGACCAGCGCTGAGGAAGCGGGACAGCACATCGACCGGCTGCTGACGCAGTTGCGCGACAGCACCGATCCGAACGCCGCTCCGGCCGCCGAGGAGCTGGTCCGCCACCTGGTTCAGCTCTACGGGGACGGCCTGACCCGGATCGCCGCGATGCTCGGCCCCGACCGGCTGACCGAGCTGAGCGCCGACCCGCTGGTGGCGAGCCTGCTGCTGGTGCACGACCTGCATCCGGTGCCGGTGGCCGACCGGGTCCGGCAGGCGCTGGCCGGCACCGGCGCCGAGCTGCTGGGCATCAGCGAGAGCGGCGTGGTCCGGCTCCGGGTGACCGCGTCACGGTGCGGCGCGGCCGGGCAGATCGAGACCGCTGTCCGCCGGGCAGCCCCGGAAGTGTCCGGCGTGGATCTGGCGACGCGGCCGCCGTTGCTGCAGATAAAACCGCGGCCCGTCATGCACGGGGACAGTTGACGCACGCCATCGCCCGGTAGGCCCAACTTGGTCCGGGTAGCGGTCCGCGGCACCGGACACAACTGTCCACCGCACCCCTCATCACCCGTCTGAGCAGGCTTTTCACCCACCCCGCCGTACGCGGCACCGGCCCATAAGTGTGCGGACACGCTTGGCCCTGGCGCCGGTGACTCACCGTCATGCAGCCTGTTCACGGAGCCGCCCCGACGGCTCGACGACCCCCGACGACTTCATGAGGTGGACAGCCTTGCTCTGGCAGCGAATGACGACACGAAGAAAGCTCACGGCCGAGCCGGTGGAGTTCCGGTGGGGCGGCGGCAGCACGGCGCGGCGCCCGCGGCATGTGCCGATGGTCATCCGGGAACCCGAGGCCGTGTGGCTCGAGGTGGAGCCCCGGTCCTCGGTCACGGTGGCCGCGGTCCGCGAGGGCGACGCTGATTGGCACCCCGAGCGGGTGATGCGGCGCCTCGCCGAGTTGGCGGCCGGCGAGGCGCTGCTTGTGGTCCTCGGCTCCGACGACCGGCCCGTGGGTGACGCGGTGGTCGCCGAACTGCGCCGGTGTCTGCCGCTGCGCGAGGTGGTCGCGGTGCCCGTCCGTCACCGCCACGGCCAGCTGCTGCGTGACGCCGCCACCGTGGAGGGTCTGCTCGACGCCGGCCGCCTTCCGGTGGTGGTCACACCGGCGGGCACGATGCTCGACGTCACCGCCGAGATCGCCAGTTACCTGCGGGCCGACCGGGTGCTGCGGGTGCTGGACACCACCGAGGGCGCCGGCCTGTGCCAGGTGTGGCGCCGGCCCGAGCCGAGCGTCAACTGATGGCCAGCCAGTCGTACCAGGATCCGACGTTGTCGCCCCGGGTGGCGGAGAGGGCGACGACCTCGGCGCGCGGGTTGACCGACGCGACATACCCCCGGCAGGCGCCGAGATCGAAATCGACATACGGCAGGAGGTCTACCTTGTTCACCACGACCAGATCGGCAGCAGCGAACATGTACGGATATTTCAACGGCTTGTCGGTGCCCTCGGTCACCGAGATGATCACGACTTTGCTCTCCTCGCCCAGGTCGAACAACGCGGGGCAGACCAGGTTGCCGACGTTCTCCACGAACAGCAGGGAGCCGTCGGCCGGGGACAAGCGGTCCATCGCGCCGTGCAACATGGCCGCGTCCAGATGGCAGCCGGCGCCGGTGTTCACCTGCACGACCGGGCATCCGGTACGCCGGATCCGCTCGGCGTCGAGCCGCGTCTCCTGATCGCCCTCGACGACCGCCACCGGCCGTGTGCCGCCGGTGTCGCGGATGGTGCGCTCGAGCAGCGTGGTCTTGCCGGATCCGGGTGAGCTCATCAGGTTGACCGTACGAATTCCGCGGCCGGCCAGCCACCGCCGGTTCGCCGCGGCGAGTTCGTCGTTCTTGGCCAGTACCTTTTCCTCAAGGGTGACCACCTCGTGGGCATGCGGAGGTGAATGCCCGCAACCGCACGTCGCGCACATGGCTCAGCTCACCTCCATCGAGACGATCTGCAATTCGCGTCCCGCGGTCACGCTCAGATCGGCGCTGCCGCACGGGCACAGCAGGATCAGATCGGCGAGTTCGATCTCCGCCCCGCAGTCCCGGCAGCGCGCCGCACCGGCCCGCTGCTCGATCGCCAGCTCGGCGCCGTCGGCCACCGTGCCCTCCACTGCCAGGTCAAAGCAGAATCGCATTGCTTGGGGGACGACCGCCGTCAAAGCTCCGATGCGGACAGTCACCCGGTGGACCGTACGGCCCGCGGCCCGCTCGCAGACCGCGTCCACGATGCTTTCCGCGATCGCCAACTCGTGCATACCGGTCCCGATCCGAGGGCGCAAGACGAGGTCGTCCGGTCAGGTAGCCATCTACCGAACGGATTGACATTGTTACACGGCGCAGGTTTAGGGTGTTACCTGCCTCACACGTACGGGCCGAGCGTCGACCCCACCGCCTCAGGGGTCGTGGAAGACCCCGGAAACGGGTCACCCATGCCACCAGACGATTCGGGCGACACCCTCATCCACGTTCTCTGGCTCAATGCCGGCCTGAGCTGCGACGGTGACTCGGTCGCGCTCACCGCCGCCACCCAGCCCAGCATCGAGGAGATCGCGCTCGGCGCGCTGCCCGGCCTGCCCCGGATCGCCGTGCACTGGCCGCTGATCGACTTCGAGTGCGGGCCCAACGGCGGCGCCGACGACTTCCTGGAGTGGTTCTTCCGCGCCGACCGCGGCGAACTGGATCCGTTCGTGCTGGTGGTGGAGGGGTCGATACCCAACGAGCTGCTGCACGACGACGGTTACTGGAGCGGGTTCGGCAACAACCCGGCCACCGGGCAGCCGATGACCACCAGCGAGTGGCTCGACCGGCTGACACCCAAGGCCACCGCCGTCGTGGCGGTCGGCACCTGCGCGACCTACGGCGGGATCCACGCGATGGCCGGCAACCCGACCGGCGCGATGGGCGTACCCGATTATCTGGGCTGGAATTGGAAGTCCAAGGCGGGCATCCCGATCGTCTGCGTGCCGGGCTGCCCGATCCAGCCGGACAATCTCTCCGAGACGCTGACCTACCTGCTCTACCAGGCCACCGGCCAGGCGCCGATGATCCCCCTCGACGAGGCGCTGCGCCCGTCCTGGCTGTTCGGGCAGACCGTGCACGAGGGTTGCGACCGCGCCGGCTATTACGAGCAGGCCGACTTCGCCGACGAGTACGGCTCGCCCCAGTGCATCGTGAAGCTGGGCTGCTGGGGTCCGGTCGTGAAGTGCAACGTGCCCAAGCGCGGCTGGCTCAACGGGGTGGGCGGCTGTCCCAACGTGGGCGGCATCTGCATCGGCTGCACCATGCCCGGTTTCCCGGACAAGTTCATGCCGTTCATGGACGAGCCGCCGGGCGGCCGCCTGTCCACCAGGCTGATCGGCCCCTACGGCAAGACCGTCAAACGGCTGCGCGCCATCACCGCGCACACCCTCGACCGGGAGCCGCGATGGCGCCGGCCGGGCAAAGAGCTGACCACCGGCGCGACCCGGACCTGGTGACGGGAGAGGACGACATGACCGCCACCCCGAGCGGCAAGGACACCGAGCTCGTCGAGATGGCCTGGGACCCGATCACCCGGATCGTGGGCAGCCTCGGCATCTACACCAAGATCGACTTCAAGCAGCGGATCGTCGCCGAGTGCCACAGCACCAGCTCGATCTTCCGCGGCTACTCCATCTTCATGAAGGGCAAGGACCCGCGCGACGCGCACTTCATCACCAGCCGGATCTGCGGCATCTGCGGCGACAACCACGCCACCTGCTCCTGCTACGCGCAGAACATGGCGTACGGCGTGAAGCCACCGCACCTCGCCGAGTGGATCGTCAACCTCGGTGAGGCCGCCGAGTACATGTTCGACCACAACATCTTCCAGGAGAACCTGGTCGGGGTGGACTACTGCGAGAAGATGGTCGCCGAGACCAATCCGGGTGTGCTCGAGCAGGCCAACCGCACCGAGTCGCCCAACGCCGGCGCACACGGCTACCGCACCATCGGCGACATCATGCGCTCGCTCAACCCGTTCACCGGCGAGTTCTACCGCGAGGCGCTCCAGGTCAGCCGGATGACCCGGGAGATGTTCTGCCTGATGGAGGGCCGCCACGTGCACCCCTCCACGCTCTACCCCGGCGGGGTCGGCACGGTCGCCACCATCCAGCTGATGACCGACTACCTGACCCGGCTCATGCGGTACGTGGAGTTCATGAAGAAGGTCGTGCCGATGCACGACGACCTGTTCGACTTCTTCTACCAGGCGCTGCCGGGCTACGAGCTGGTCGGCAACCGGCGGATCATGCTGGGTTGCTGGGGTTCGTTCCAGGACCCGGAACACTGCAACTTCAAGTACGCGGACATGACCGACTGGGGCCGCAGGATGTACGTGACCCCCGGCATCGTCGTGGACGGCGAACTCCTCACCACCGACCTCGTGGAGATCAACCTCGGCATCCGCATCCTGCTCGGCTCGTCCTACTACGAGGACTGGCAGGACCAGGAGATGTTCGTGACGCACGACCCGCTCGGCAACCCGGTCGACCGGCGTCACCCGTGGAACCAGCACACCAACCCGCGCCCGCAGAAACGCGACCTGGACGGCAAGTACAGCTGGGTGATGTCGCCGCGCTGGTACGACGGCAAGGACTACCTGGCGCTGGACACCGGCGGCGGCCCGCTCGCCCGGCTCTGGTCGACGGCACTGGCCGGCCTCGTCGACATCGGCTACGTACAGTCGACCGGCAGCTCGGTGAAGATCAACCTGCCGAAGACCGCGCTCAAGGGCCCGGTCGAGATGGAGTGGAAGATCCCGCGCTGGAGCAACACGATCGAGCGCAATCGGGCCCGCACCTACTTCCAGGCGTACGCGGCGGCCTGTGCCCTGCATTTCGCGGAGAAGGCGCTCGCCGAGATCCGTGCCGGGCGCACCAAGACGTGGGAGCCGTTCGAGGTGCCCGACGAGGGCATCGGCTGCGGTTTCACCGAGGCGGTCCGCGGCGTGCTGTCGCACCACATGGTCATCCGGGACGGGAAGATCGCCAACTACCACCCGTACCCGCCGACGCCCTGGAACGCGAACCCGCGCGACACCTACGGCACTCCCGGACCGTATGAGGATGCCGTTCAGGGTCAGCCGATCTTCGAGGAGAACGACCGGGAGCACTTCAAAGGCATCGACATCATGCGTACGGTGCGCAGCTTCGATCCTTGTCTTCCGTGCGGGGTCCACATGTACCTGGGCGGCGGCAAGACCCTCGAGCTGCTGCACTCGCCCACCCAGTCGGCCGGGAGCGAGTGACCCCGTGCCGGACGTTCAGGACTGGCGGGCTGCCGGCGCCCGCATCGACGCGCTGATCGACGCCGAGACGGCCGGCCGGGACCGGGCCGAGGAACTCGTGCGGGTGGTCACCGGGCTCTACGGCGCCGGCCTGGAACGGCTGCTCGGCGTGCTGCACGACGCCGGGGCGCTCACCGACGAGGTGGTCGCCGCGGTGGCCGGTGACGACCTCGTCGCCGGGTTGCTGCTGGTGCACGGCCTGCACCCGTACGACACGGCCACCCGGGTGGCCGCCGCGCTGGCCGGCACCGGTGTGGAGCTCGTCGAGGTGACCGCCTCGGGCGTGTGCCGGTTGCGGGTGTCGCACGGCCATCCGCCGGCCGGCCTGGAGGAGATCGTCGAGGCCGCCGCGCCGGAGGTCACCGGCATCGAGGTGGCGGCAAAGCCGGCGCTCATCCCGGTGGCGTCGCTGTTCGCCCGGGTGGCTGAGCCGACATGAGCGACAACGCTGCCGGGCCGCTCTCCACGCTGCGCCGGATAGCCCGCAGCCGGCCCGCACCGCCGGAGGAACGCTGCGACATGTGCGCCACCCCGCTCGGCGGCGGCCATCCGCACGTGGTGGACCTGGAGACACGGCAGCTGATGTGCGCCTGCCGTGCCTGCTACCTGCTGTTCACCGACGCCGGCGCGCACCTGCGCTACCGGGCTGTTCCGGACCGCCACCTGTCGTTTCCCGGGCCGGTGGTCGACGAACGGGCCTGGGACGAGCTGCAGATCCCGGTCGGGCTCGCGTTCCTGTTCCACAACTCGGCGCAGGAGCGGATGGTGGCCTTCTACCCCGGCCCGGGCGGCGCCACCGAGTCCGAGCTGGACCTGCCGGCCTGGGAGCGGATCGTGGCGGAGCACCCCGTGCTGGCCACGCTGCAGCCGGACGTGGAGGCGCTGCTCGTGCGGCGGGGGGCGGACGCGTACCTGGTGCCGATCGACGCCTGCTACGAACTGGTCGGCCGGCTGCGCACGCTGTGGCGCGGCTTCGACGGCGGCCGCGAGGCGCACGAGGCGGTCGCCGTGTTCTTCGGCGCCCTGCGCGAGCGCAGCCGCCCGGCCGGCGACGCGCGCCCGGCCGGTGACGCCCGCCCGGCCGGTGGCGGGGAGGGGACCGGATGAGCGGCTACCGGTTCACCGTGCTGGATGTGGCCGCCGAGCCGTACGCGGTGGCGCCGCAACTGACCGCGCGGCTGCGCATCGAGGAGACCACCGGCCGCCGGATCCACGCGATCGCGCTGCGCTGCCAGGTGCGGATCGAGCCGCAGCGGCGCCGGTACGACGAGGGTGAGGAGGACGGGCTGCGCGGCCTGTTCGGCGAGCGCAGCCGGTGGGGCGACACCCTCAAGCCGTTCCTCTGGATGCAGGCCAACACCACGGTGCAGGGTTTCACCGGGCACACCGAGACCGATCTCGCCCTGCCCTGCACCTACGACCTGGACGTGATCGGCACCCGCTATCTGCACGCGCTCGGCGCCGGTGACGCGCCGCTGGACTTCCTGTTCTCCGGCACGATCTTCACCCGCGGCGGCAGCGGCTTCGAGGTGGAGCAGGTGCCGTGGGCGTGCGAGGCCCGGTACGCGATGCCGGTGGCGGTGTGGCGCGAGATGATCGCCTCCTACTTCCCGAACTCCGGCTGGCTGCGGGTCGGCTCGGACGTGCTCGCCGACCTGGCCGCGTTCCGGGCCCGGCACGATCTGATCAGCTGGGACGAGACGATGCAGCGGCTGCTGTCCGCCGCGGACCGGCCGGCGCCGTGAGCCTCGCCGCGGCCCGGGCGGTCGCCGACACGGTGCTCTACGAGGGTTACCTGCTCTATCCGTACCGGGCCAGTGCGGCGAAGAACCGGTCCCGCTGGCAGTTCGGGGTGCTCGGGCCGCCGCTCGCGGCCGCGCCGGCCTTCGCCGAGCCGCCCTCCCTGTCGATGCAGTGCCTGCTGTCCGGTGCCGGAGCTGTCACGGTCCACCTGCGGTTTCTCCAGTTGCAGGCGCGCGAGGTGCGGGACGGCTCGGGCACGCCGGTCGCGTCGCTGACCGTGGCCGGGCAGCGTGTGCTGAGCTGGGACGAGGCGGTGGAACGGGAGATCACCCTGCCGATGGTGCCGCTGTCGGGCACCGCGGAGTTCCCGGTGACCGTGCCGGGAGGCGCCGACGAGGAACCGCTCGACGGTGCCGACCAGGCGCCGCTTCGCGGTGGCGGCCGCGTTGTGCGCCGCCGCTGGCCGCTGGCAGCGCGGGTGCGCACCGCGGTCGAGCCGGACGGTGACCTGCTGCGCCTGACCGTCACGGTGACCAACGAGCATCCCGGGCCGGTGACCGGCAAGGACGAGACGGCTCGCCATTCGCTGCTCGGCACGCACCTGCTGATCGAGGCGCATGACGCGGCGTTCGTCTCGGTGCAGGAACCGCCGCCGGGCGCCGCCGAGGCCGCCGCCCGGTGCCGGCAGGAGCGTTGCTGGCCGGTGCTGGCCGGGTCGTCCCACCTGCTGCTCGGGGCGCCGATCATCCTGTACGACCACCCGCAACTGGCCGAGCAGAGCCCCGGCGCGCTGTTCGACGCCACCGAGATCGACGAGATCCTCACCCTGCGCGTGATGACCATGACCGACGCCGAGAAGGCGGAGGCCCGCGCCACCGACCCGCGCGCCGCCGCGATCGTCGACCGCTGCGACGACCTCGCCCCCGCCGACCTGCAACGCCTGCACGGCACCCGCCTCGACCCGCCACCCTCCGACGGCCCGGCACTCTCCGACGGCCCGGCGCCTTGGTGGGATCCGGCCGCGGACGCCGCGGCCGACCCCGCGACCGACGCGGTGCTGATCGCCGGGGTGCGGGTCGCCAAGGGGAGCCTGGTGCGGGTGCACCCGAGCCGGCGGGCCGACGCGCAGGACCTGTTCTACGCGGGCCAGGTCGCCCGGGTCACCGCGGTCTTCTCCGACGTGGATGGCGACACGCATGTGGCCGTCGTCCTGGTCGACGATCCGGCCGCCGACCTGCACGACTGGTACGGCCGCTACCTCTACTTCGCCCCCGACGAGCTCGAACCTCTGGAGCAGGAGGACCACGCATGTTGAAACTGATCGGTGCCGCCACCACCATCGCGCTCGGGGCCGCCACGGCATACGCCGTCCTGCTGGTCGTGGATTCGATTCCGGACATCCAGCGGTACCTGAAGATCCGCGCGATGTGAACGTCCTGGTGGCCGGCATCGGCAATCTGTTCCTGGGCGACGACGGGTTCGGGCCCGAGGTCGTCCGGCGGCTGGCGGCCGAGCCCGCCCGGCCCGGGGTACGGGTGTCCGACTACGGCATCCGCGGCATGCACCTGGCCTACGACCTGCTCGACGGGTACGACCTGCTGATACTCGTCGACGCACTGCCCAGCGCCGGCACGCCGGGCGAGGTCGTGGTGCTCGGCGTCGGCCCGGACGACGTCGGCCCCGCCGAGTTCGATCCGCACGGCATGAACCCGGTCGCCGTCCTCGGCGGCCTGTCCCGGCTCGGCGGCACGCTGCCACCGACCGTCGTCGTCGGCTGCCGCGTCGCCGCGGTGACCGAGGGCATCGGCCTCAGCCCATCAGTCGCCGCCGCAGTACCAGCCGCCGTCGACGCCGTGCGCACCGTGCTGACCCGCTGCCCCGCCGACTCCGGCGAACCCCGCATGACCACCGACTCCGGGAGGTCGTGACATGTGCCTCGGCATTCCCGGCCAGGTGGTGGAGATCGTCGACGGCTACGCGGGCCAGCTGGCGCTCGTGGACGTCGAGGGCGCCCGGCGGCGGGTCAACATCGGCATGCTGGACGCGCCGCCGGACCCGGGCGCGTGGGTGCTCATCCACCTCGGCTTCGCGGTCGAGGTGATCAACGCGGCGCGCGCCGGGCAGGCCATGGAGGGCCTGGAGCTGGTCGGCCAGCCCCGGCGGGCGCGGCGGCGGCTCACCGTGACCGGCCTGGTCCAGGGGGTCGGCTTCCGGCCCTTCGCGTACGCGACAGCGGCCTCCCTGGCCCTGGCCGGTTCGGTGGCCAACACGACCGGCGGCGTGATCATCGAGGTCGAGGGCGAGCCCGCCGCGGTGGACGACTACGGCCGCCAGTTGCGCACCGGCGCTCCCCCGCTCGCCATGATCGTCGACGTACGGGAGGAGGACGTGCCGGTCCGGGGCGGCACCGGCTTCACGATCGAGGCGTCCCGCAGCGACGGCACCGGGCGCACGCTCGCCTCACCGGACGTCGCCACCTGCGCCGACTGCCTGCGCGAACTGCGCGACCCGGCCGACCGCAGGCACCGGCACCCCTTCATCACCTGCACCAACTGCGGGCCGCGCTTCACGATCATCACCCGTCTTCCGTACGACCGGAACGCCACCACGATGGCCGGATTCCCGATGTGCCCGTCCTGCCGGTCCGAATACGACAACCCGGACGACCGCCGGTTCCACGCCCAGCCGATCGCCTGCACCGACTGCGGCCCCCGGCTGGAACTCGTCGACGCGGCCGGCACCCCGATCAGCAAGGACGACCCGGTGGAGGCCGCCCGCCGGCTGCTCGCGGACGGCCGGATAGTCGCGGTCAAGGGCCTGGGTGGCTACCACCTGGCCTGCGACGCCCGCAACACCGCCGCGGTGACCGAGTTGCGCCGCCGCAAGCAGCGCGGCGGCAAACCGTTCGCCGTCATGGTCGCCGACCTCGACGTGGCCCGCCGCCTGGTCACCCTCACCCACGACGAGGAACAGCTGCTCGCCGGGATACGCCGCCCCATCGTGCTGCTGCCCCGCCTGCCCTCCCCCGCCACGCCGGCCGCAACCGCGAACCAAGGCGGGCCTGAGGTCGCGGCGCGGGTCGCCGACGAGGTAGCGCCGGGCAACCCCGACCTCGGGCTGCTGCTGCCCTACACCCCGCTGCACGTGCTGCTGTTCGGCCTCCCGGGTGACCCTCCCGGACCGGACGCACTGGTGATGACCTCGGGCAACCTCGCCGGCGAGCCGATCGTCACCGACGACGCCGAGGCGCTGACCCGGCTCGGTGCGCTCGCCGACGCGTGGCTGCGGCACGACCGGCCGATCCGGGTGCCGGCCGACGACTCGGTGAGCCGGGTCGCCGCCGGGGCCGAACTGCCCATCCGCCGATCCCGGGGATACGCGCCGCTGCCGATCGCGCTGCCGTTCGAGGTACCCCCGATGCTGGCCGCCGGCGCCGACCTGAAGAACACCTGCGCCGTGGGCGAGGGCCGGTACGCCTGGCTCAGCCAGCACATCGGTGACATGGACGACCTGGCCACCATCACCGCGCTGACCGCCACCGAACGTCATCTCGAGGAGCTGACCGGGGTGCGGCCCGAGATCGTGGTGGCCGACCTGCACCCGGAGTACCGGTCGTCGCAGTGGGCCCGCCGGCACGCCGAGGGCCGGCCGCTGCAGCTGGTGCAGCACCACCACGCGCACATCGCGTCGGTGATGGCCGAGCACGGCCTCGGGCCCGGCGAGCAGGTCATCGGTGTCGCGTTCGACGGCACCGGGTACGGCCCGGACGGCGCCGTGTGGGGCGGCGAGGTGCTGATCGCCGGCTACAAGTCGTACCGCCGCGCGGCCCGGCTCGGCTACGTCCCACTGGCCGGCGGTGATGCGAGCGTGCGCCGCCCGTACCGGATGGCCCTGGCCCACCTGCACGCCGCCGGCGTCGCCTGGCACCCCGGCCTGCCACCGGTGCGCGTCTGCCCGCCCGCCGAACGCGACCTGCTCGCCCGCCAGTTCTCCGGCGCCGGCGAAACCGGCGCCGGTCATGGCAGCGGCAGCGGCGGGGGCTGCGTGCCGACCTCCAGCATGGGGCGGCTGTTCGACGCGGTGGCGTCGCTGGCCGGGGTACGGCAGCACGTCGAGTACGAGGCCGAGGCCGCCATCGGGCTCGAAGGGCTGGCGTATCGGGCGGCAGGCGAGCTTGCTCACCCGTACCGGATCGAAGTTTGTCCTTGTCAAGACGGACCGGACGTCGCCGACGCCGGCCCGATGATGCGCCGGATCGCGGCCGATGTGCTTGTCGGTGTGCCGGCGGCGAAGGTGGCGGCCAGGTTCCACGGCGCGGTGATTCTGCTGATCGCCGAGCTGGCGGACCGGTGCCGCGAGCAGACCGGGCTCGATGTGGTGGCGCTCGGCGGTGGTGTCTTCCAGAACGCGCTGCTGATCGGCGGCGCGGAGCGGGTCCTGCGGGAGCGTGGCTTCACCGTGCTGCGACCGCGGCTGCTGCCGCCCAACGACGGCGGCATCGCGCTGGGTCAGCTGGTGATCGGCGCGTCCGTCTGACCGATTCCGACCATCGTGATCAAGGAGGGAGTGACGCTCATGTGCCTGGCGGTTCCGGGGCGCGTGCTGAGCCTGGCCGAGGTCGACGGCGTGCCGATGGCCGAGGTCGACTTCGGTGGCGTGCGCAAGAACGTCTGCCTGCAGTACATCCCCGACGCCGGCGTGGGCGAGTACGTGGTGGTGCACGTCGGCTTCGCCATCCAGCGGCTCGACGAGGCGTCGGCGCGCGAGACGCTGGCCAATTTCGAGCGGATGGGCATCCTGGAGGAGGAGTTCGGTGAAGTACCTCGATGAGTTCAGCAATCCCGACCTGGCCCGCCGGCTGCTCGAGGCGATCCACGAGGTCACCACCCGTTCGTGGGCGATGATGGAGGTCTGCGGCGGTCAAACCCACTCGATCATCCGGCACGGCATCGACCAGCTGCTCCCCGACGGCGTCGAGATGATCCACGGGCCGGGCTGCCCGGTCTGCGTCACGCCGCTCGAGACGATCGACAAGGCACTGGCCATCGCCGCCGAGCCCGGGGTGATCTTCTGTTCGTTCGGTGACATGCTGCGGGTGCCGGGCAGCAGCCAGGACCTGTTCGCGGTGAAGAGCGCGGGCGGCGACGTGCGGGTGGTGTACTCGCCGCTGGACGCGCTGACGCTGGCCCGGGAGAACCCGGACCGGCAGGTGGTGTTCTTCGGTATCGGCTTCGAGACGACGGCGCCCGCGAACGCCATGACCGTCTACCAGGCGCAGCGTCTCGGCGTGAAGAACTTCTCGTTGCTGGTGTCGCATGTGCTGGTGCCGCCCGCGATCGCCGCCATCATGGAGTCGCCGCGCTGCCGGGTGCAGGCGTTCCTCGCCGCCGGGCACGTGTGCAGCGTGATGGGCACCAGCGAGTACCCGCCGCTGGCCGCGAAGTACGGCGTGCCGATCGTGGTCACCGGCTTCGAGCCCCTGGACATCCTGGAGGGGATCCGGCAGACCGTCGTGCAGCTGGAGGCCGGGCAGCACGAGCTGCGCAACGCGTACCCGCGGGCGGTGCGGGCCGAGGGCAACCCGGCGGCGATCGCCATGCTGCGTGACGTGTTCGAGGTGACCGACCGGACCTGGCGGGGCATCGGGATGATCCCCGGCAGCGGGTGGCGGCTGTCCGAGCGCTACCGGGAGTACGACGCCGAGGTGCGGTTCGACGTGGGCGGGGTGCGCACGTCGGAGTCGCCGCTGTGCCGGTCGGGTGAGGTGCTGCAAGGGCTGCTCAAGCCCAACGAGTGCGAGGCGTTCGGCAAGCAGTGCACGCCGCGGAACCCGCTCGGGGCGACCATGGTGTCGTCGGAGGGGGCTTGTGCGGCGTACCACGCGTACCGGCTGGTGGGTACGGCGTGACCGCTGACCTGGATTTCGAGGGCTGGACCTGCCCGGTGCCGCTGCGGGACACCCCCACGGTGGTGATGGGGCACGGTGGCGGCGGGGCGATGTCCGACGAGCTCGTGCGCCATCTCTTCCTGCCGGCGTACGGGCCGTTCGCCTCCGGCGACAGTGCGGTCGTGCCGGTCGGCGCGTCGCGGATCGCGTTCTCCACCGACTCGTACGTGGTGAAGCCGATGTTCTTCCCCGGCGGGTCGATCGGCGACCTGGCCGTCAACGGCACCGTCAACGACCTGGCGATGTCCGGCGCCACCCCGCTGTATCTCTCGATCGCGTTCATCCTGGAAGAGGGCACCGAGCTGGCCACGGTGGGCCGGATCGCGGCGGCGGTCGGAGCGGCGGCGCAGGCGGCCGGCGTCCGGGTCGTCACCGGCGACACCAAGGTCGTGGACAACGGCAGCGGCGACGGCGTCTTCCTCAACACCGCGGGCGTCGGCGTGGTGCCCGACGGTGTCGAGATCGGCCCGCACCGGGCCGCACCCGGGGACGCCGTGCTGATCAGCGGCGACATCGGCGTGCACGGGGTGGCGGTGATGAGCGTGCGGGAGGGCCTGGAGTTCGCCACCGGCGTGGCCAGCGACACGGCGCCGCTGCACGCCCTGGTCGGGGCGATGCTGGCCACCGGAGCCGACGTGCACGTGCTGCGTGACCCCACTCGCGGCGGGGTGTCCGCGTCGCTCAACGAGATCGCCCGTACGGCCGGGGTGGGCGTCGAGCTGACCGAACGTGATCTGCCGATCCCGGCCGGGGTGGCCGACGCGTGCAGCCTGCTCGGGCTGGACCCCCTCCAGGTGGCGAACGAGGGCAAGCTGCTGGCCTTCGTACCGCCCGGCGCCGCCGGCGAGGTGCTGGCGGCGATGCTGGCGCACCCGCTCGGCGCCGGGGCCCGCCGGATCGGCACCTGCGTGGCCGAGCATCCCGGGATGGTGGTGGCGCGGACCGCGCTCGGCGGCAGCCGGGTGGTCAGCATGCCGATCGGCGAACAGCTGCCCCGGATCTGCTGAGCATGAGCGCGGCCGGTGCGCTGATGTTCGCGCGGTACGCCTACCCGCCGAACGAGCTCGGCTACTGCGGTCCGGCCGGTGACATGCTGTCCGCCTCGGCTGCGGAGATCGCCCGGCGGGCCCGGGAGTTCGAGGGCGCCTGGGTCTACCTGGAGTTCCTGGCGTCGGCCGCCGGCATCGCGGATCCGCTGGACGAGGCGGTGGTGGAGGCGTACTGGGTGGGCAACGGTCTGGTCGACCTGCCCTCGCCGGCCGACCTGACGGGATATCTGCGGCGCCGGTTCGCGGGGCAGACGGGCGGCACCTGGGCGACGGCGTGGCGGCACGCTGCCGCGCATCACAGCTTCCACGTCTTCGAGGTGTACCCGTGGGCCGCCCTGCTGCGCCGCACCGGCAACCCCACGGCCGTGACCGTTCTCGATCAGTGCCGGATCCGCACGGGGGTGGTTCTGACCGTGGCGGGCGGCACCGCGACGGTCTCCGGGCGGCCACTGATCTGGAAGAAAGATCAGCTGGGGTACGGGGAGACGCGCTCGGAGACGGTCGCCTGGTCGGTGGAGGGGCGGTCGCTTCTCGCGGGGCTGGCTCCCGGCGATCGGGTCGCACTGCACTGGAACTGGGTCTGCGACATCCTGACCGACGAGCAGATGTCCCGCATCCTCCTCCACGAGGAGCGGCAGCTGCGCCTGCTCACCTCCGCCGCGTAGGCGCGCGGGCCGGAGGTTCCGCAACCTTTCCACAAGTTTTCCGCAGCCGGCGGGCGACAGCGTGAGCGGCATCGGAAAACCCCTGTGAAAGTGAGGTTGCCATGACATCCACCCGATCGTCGCGGACCCTGGTGCGCTCGGTCCTCGCCCTGACCCTCGGCATCCTGGGCCTGGTCGCGGCGGCGTCCCCGGCCGTGGCGTCGCCCGCACCCGCACCCCCGGACTCCTCGTCGAGGCCGGCGTCGATGAGCGCGGCAGCGCCGTCGCCGGCCAAGGATGTGGCAGCGCTGGTCGGCTGTCCGGCCGACTCGGTGTGCCTGTACAACGACAAGGACTTCAACGGGCACGTCTTCACCCTGGCGGCCGGCGGCTCGACAACGAGCCTGCACGCCTTCGCCTGCTCGCCCTGTGACAGCCCGAAGCACGGCGCCGGCGACGGCAACTTCGGCGACCAGATGAGCGCCTGGGTGAACAACACGTCGTGGTCGTACTGCTGGTACTACGACATCAACTACCGCAGTTACGTCAACGTCATGCCGCCGGGATCAGCGGTGGCCTGGGTCGGCACGCGAGCTCAGGACGAGGCCTCCTCGATCCGGCCCTGCTGACAGCGATCCCGCCCGTGTCACGACCCGCATCTGACGCGCTCGGCCTGCTCCGGCGGGCCGAGCGCCGCCAGACCCTGCTGGGCGCGAGCCTGCTGAGCGCGGGCGCCGCCCGCGACACCGAGAGCACTGGTGTACGCCTCGGCTGCCTCGCCCGGCCGGCCGGCCGCGAGCAGCGCCTCCCCCAGCCCGTTGAGTGCCGACGCCTGACCGCGCCGGTCACCCAGCGCCCGGAACAGTTCCAGGGCCTGCCCGTGGTGGTCACGGGCACGCTCGTACCGGCCGAGCCGGGTCTCGCAGGCGCCCAGGCTGTCCATGGTCTCGGCCTGGCTGCTGCGGTGGCCGAGTTCCCGGAACAGCGACAGTGCCTGCCGGTGCCGGGCGGCGGAGGCGCCGTACCGGCCCGCGAGGGCTTCGATCTCGCCGAGGCTGTTGTACGCCCAGGCCTCCCCGAAGGTGTGGCCGGCCTTGCGGTGCAGCGTCAGGGCCAGTTCCGCGTGGTCCCGGGACTGCCGTTCGCGGCCCAGGCGGGCGCCGACCGACGCGAGCCGGGTGAGAGCGTGCGCCTCCCCGATGAGGTCGCCGAGCCGCCGGTAGCGCAGCAGCGCCTGCTCGTACCGGGTGGCCGCGGCGGCGTACCGGGCCTGCTGCTCGTCGAGAGCGGCCAGGTTGCCGAGGGCGCGGGCCTGGCCCCGTTCGTCGCCGGCCTTCGCGGCGAGCCGACGGGCGAGTTCCAGGTGACTTCTCGCCTCCGCCGGGTGCCCGGCGAGGGCGTCGAGGTGGGCGAGGGCGTTCAGGGCGTACGCCTCGGCAGCGGTGTCACCGAGCAGGCGGGCCGCCGTACGCGCACTGCTGTGGATGGTGACGGCCGTGCCGTGGTCGCCACCGTCGAGGTAGCGGTAGAGCAGCGCCGACGCCTGTACCGCGTGATGCGGATGGTGGTGCGACGCCGCGTGCACGGCGGCCGCGGCCAGGTTGGGCAGTTCGGTGCGCAGCCATCCGCGGGCGGCGACCACCCCGGTGATCACCGGCATCGGCGTGCCGGGCGGCGGGATCGCCGGGCGCCGGTCCGCCTCACCCGGATAGAGGACCTGCATGGCCGCGGAGGCTCCGGCCAGATAATGATCGAGCAGCCGGGTCAGTGCGGCGGGCGCGCCGGGCTGTTCCCCGGCGAGCCGGACGGCGTACGCGCGAAGCAGATCGTGCAGCCCGTACCTGTCCGCCCCGGCCGGGTGGATCAGATGTGCCCGCACCAGTGCGCTCAGGGACCGGTGTGCCTCGGCGAGTGTGCAGCCGGCGAGGGCGGCCGCCGCGTAGGCGTCCAGGTCCGCTCCGGGGTGCAGGCCGATCAGGGTGAACAGCCGTACCGCGGCGGTGCGCAGGTGCCGCAGCGACCAGGAGAAGACCGCGCTGACGGCGGCCCGCGGGTCCTCGCCGTCACTGAGCAGGTCGAGGCGCCGCTGCTGCTCGGCCAGTTCGCCGGTGAGCGTGGCCAGGCCGGTCGCCGGGCGGGCGGCGGCCAGTTCCGCGGCGACGCGCAACGCCAGCGGCAGCCGGGCGCACTGCTCGGCCAGCAGGGCCGCGGCCTCGGGCTCACGGTCGACCCGGGCTCCCACAAGCTGCCCCAGCAGGCGTGCCGCGTCAACGGCGGGCAGCAGGCCGAGGGCGACTCGGCGGGCGCCGTTGACCGAGACCAGGCCGGCCAGGGAGTCCCGGCTGGTGACGATGACGGCGCACCCGGTCGTGCCGGGCAGCAGGTGGCGCAGCTGCTCCACGGCGGACGCGTTGTCCAGCACGATGAGCATGCGCCGCCCGGCGAGCCGGGTCCGGTAGTGCGCGGCGCGCTCGTCGACACCCGCCGGTACGGGCTGTCCGGTACCGGCGATCGAGGCCAGCAGCGCGCCGAGGGCGCCGAGCGGGGTCACCGGCTGTTCCGGGTCGTAGCCGCGCAGGTTGACGTAGAGCTGGCCGTCGGGGAACCGCTCACGGACCCGGTGCGCCCAGTGCACGGCTAGGGCGGTCTTGCCGGCGCCGGCCGTACCGGTGACGCAGATGATCAGCGGCGCCTGCCCGGCAGCGTCGTCCAGGAGCCGGTCGAACTCGGCGATCTCGCCGGTCCGGCCGGTGAAGGCCGCGACGTCGGCCGGCAGCTCGGCCGGCACGGCTACTTGAACCGGCACGGCTGGTTGCGCCGGCACGGCTGTTTGCGCCGGCACTGGAGCGGCTGTTTGGGCGGCGGGCGGGAAGGGAGCCGGAGCGGCCCGGGACGGCATCGGTGGCTCGTCGCGGAGCACTGACTGGTGTGCGGCGCGCAGGTCCGGGCCGGGGTCGACGCCGAGTTCGTCGCGCAGCAGGCGCCGAGTCCTGTCGAAGCGGTCCAGCGCGTCGGCCGCCCGCCCGGTGGCGTGCAGGGCCAGGACCAGCGCGGCGGCGGCCGGCTCGAGCATCGGCCGTTCCCCGGCGAGTTCGGTCAGCGGCACCAGCACGCTCTCGGCCCGGCCGAGGGTGATCTCGGCGTGTGCCCAGGCCACCGTCGCCTGCACGTGATCCTGGCGCAGCGACTCCCGCATCCGCCGCGCCCAGGCACCGCCCACTCCGGCGAGCGGCTCACCGCGCCAGAGCGCCAGCACCTCGCGCAGCAGCGCCGCGCGGGCCTCGCCGGGCAGGCCCGGGGCCCGGCTGCGGGTGAGCAGACCGCGGAAGGCCAGCACGTCCACCTGTTCGGCACCGGCGTCGAGCAGGTAGCCGCCGGGCGCGCGGACCAGCGGATGGCCGGTCTCCCCCGGGCCGGCCACCTCGTCGAGGGCGCGCCGCAGCCGGGCGATGTACGCGTACAGCGAGCGGCGCGCCTGCGACGGTGCCGCGTCGCCCCACACCCGGTCGATGAGGGTGTCCCGGCTCACCGGCCGGCCCGCCTCCAGCAGCAGCGCCGCCAGCACCGCTCGCTGCCGGGGCTCCCCGATCGCCGCCGCCCGGCCACCCGCGAGGACCTCGACCGGCCCCAGAACCCGGAACTGCATCTCAGCCGCCCTGCGTGTCGCCCCGGGACCGGTCCCGAGGATGGCCGTCCTCGCAACACGTTCGCGGGACGCCCCCTCCCGGATCGACGGTGACGCATATCCGTCAGCGTTCGCCGTCCACAGGGCCGCCCAGGCGCACACGGTGGGGGTTCGGGTGGACGCCGCCGGGCCCTGCAACGTGGATGGACGCGCACATTGGGGTTATGTGCGCGCCGACATGGCCCCTGACGTGGGCAGACGCGCACGTAACCCCAACGTGTGCACCCACCCCGCCGAGGACCGCCGCGCAACGCGGATCGGCAGGAGCGAGCGGCAGCAGCGGGCGGCGCGAACTTGCGGACGGCGTGGACGCACGGGAGTAGGCGGCGTTGGGCGCGCGGGAGCGGCGGGGTGGGCGGTGGGTGCGGGCGGGAGTAGGCGGCGGAGTGGGCGGCGGGTGCGGGCGGGAGTAGGCGGCGGGAGTGGAGTAGGCGGGCGGTCAGGGTTTGCGGGCTACGCCGCCGTAGAGGGCTACCTGCGCGTCGGTGAACGGCACGTCCTCGTCCGGCCGCCACTGCAGGATCGGCACCACTCCCGGCTCCACCATCTCCATCCCCGGGAAGAACCGGGCCACCTCGTCACGGGTGCGCAGGCGGGTGGGAATTCCCTGGCGGCGCATCACGTCGCCGAAGCGGTCCCACTTCTCCGGGTCGTGGTCGGCGGTGATGTGGGAGATGACCAGGTAGCTGCCGTGCGGCAACTCGGCCATCAGGCGGGCGACGATCCCGTACGGGTCGGCGGGGTCGGGCAGGAAGTGCAGCACCGCGTAGAGCAGCAGCGCGACCGGTTTGTCCAGGTCGATGGTCTCGCGAATCTCCGGTGAGGACAGGATGCGCTCGGGTTCGCGCAGGTCGGCGTCGAGGTAGCTGGTGCCCGGGGAGGTCAGCAGGGTGCGGGCCTGCGCGAGGACCAGGGGGTCGTTGTCGGCGTAGACGACCCGGGCGGACGGGTCCACCGCCTGCGCGACCTGGTGGACGCTGGGTTCGGTGGGCAGGCCGGTGCCGAGGTCGACGAACTGGCGGATGCCCGCCTCGGCGGCGAGGTACCGCACGGTTCGCCGCATGAAGGCCCGGTTCTGCCGGGGTGCGGTCGCCGCGTCCGGGTTCACCTTGAGCCCTTCGGCGGCGGCCGCGCGGTCGGCCGCGTAGTTGCTGGTGCCGCCGAGCAGGAAGTCGTACACCCGGGCGGGGTGTGGCCGCCCGGTGTCCAGTGGTTCGGCCATGATCTCTGCCCCCATCGATCAAACTTGATCCAGAGAGAATAGACCCGAATCATCCCTTGATGGCGCCTGAGGTCATGCCCGCGACGATGCGGCGGTTGAAGAACAGGAACATGATCAGTGGTGGAACGGTCACCAGCAGGATGTCCATGAACAACAGGTGGTACTGGGTGCTGAACTGGCCCGCGAAGTTGTAGACGGTGGTCTGCACGGTGGCGTTGTTGGAGCCGGGCAGGAAGTACAGCGGATTGACGAAGTCGTTGAAAACGGTCACCGACTGCACCACCACGGCGGTGATGATGACCGAGCGGAGCAGCGGAAATATCACCCGGAAGAAGAGCCGCAGGGGCCCCGCGCCGTCGATGATGGCCGCCTCGTCGAGTTCGCGCGGGATGGTCGCGATGAACGCCCGGAACAGCAGCACGCAGAAGCTGAGCCCGAAGGCGATCTCGATGGCGATCAGGCCGGGCATGGTGCCGAACAGGCCGAGCCCGTCGAGCACCCAGATGGTCGGCACCACGGCCGGCGGGATGATCAGCCCGCACAGCACCAGGAAGTTGATCAGGCCGTTCCAGCGGGAGGTGCGCCGTTGCAGGACGAACGCGACCATCGCCGCGAGCACCACCATGATCGTCACACTGGAGACGGTCAGGATCGTGCTGTTGATGTAGGCGATGATCAGCATGTAGTCGCGGGCCTGGAGCACCTCGATCAGGTTCGGCACGAACTGGAACTGGGTGGGCCACGAGAAGTCCAGCTCCGCCGCCTGCCGGGCGCCCTTGGCGGCGGTGAGCAGGATGAACGCGAACGGGATCAGGAACACCACGGCGGTGACGACGATCGCTGCCGAACCGAGCAGCCAGGCTCTCGCCCGCGCGGACAGGATCACAGCTCGACCTCCTTGCGGTTGAGGAACCGCGACAGCGGCAGCACGATCGCGGTGACCACGAGGAAGAGCACCACGTTGCCGGCGGTGGACAGGCCGTAGAAACCGGCCTGGTACTGCTTGTAGATCACCGAGGCGATCACGTCGGAGGTGAAGCCGGGCCCGCCGCGGGTCATCGCCCAGATCAGGTCGAACGAGCGGAGCCCGCCGATCAGCGACAGGATGATCACGGTGACGGTTGCCGGGCGGGCCAGCGGCAGGATCAGGTGCCGGAAGCTGTGCCAGGCGCTCGCGCCGTCGACCCGGGCGGCCTCGAAGTACTCCTGCGGGATGGACACGATCCCGGCGATGTAGATCAGCGTGGCGAGCCCGACACCCTTCCAGATGTCCACCAGGGCCACCGAGAGCAGCGCGTAGGACGGGTCGGTGAGCCAGCCGGGGCCCTGGACGCCGACAGCGGCCAGCGACTGGTTGATCAGGCCCTGTTCCGGGTCCATCAGCACGGTGAAGGTGAGGCCGACACCGATGGTGCTGACCAGCACCGGGAAGAACACCACCGACCGCAGGTAGCCGCGGGCCACGATCCGGGAGGTGAGCAGGATGGCGAGCAGCAGACCGAGGACGACCTTGGCCCCGGACGTGACGATGCCGTAGATCAGGGTGTTGACGAAGCCCTTGACCAGCGCGGGTTCGCCGAAGAACGTGACGAAGTTGTCCAGGCCGACGAAGTGCGACTCGAACAGCGTCCAGCGGGTCAGGCTGAAGTAGAACGACGCGAACGTCGGGACCAGGAAGAGGATGCCGTAGACGACAGCCGCCGGCAGGAAGAACCAGTTCGGGTACGGGCTACGCGCTCGCGCGGGGGACGACCCGGGAGCCCGGGTCGTCCCTTCACGAACGGCGGTCACCGTGCTCATGACCATCCCGGCAGGCCGAGCTGCTGTGCCTGCTTCTTGACGTCCTCGTCGTACAGTTTCGCCCCGTCGGCCGCCTTGCGGATGCCGGAGCCGACCTCGACGCAGATCTGCTCGAGCGCCGGGCCCTTGACCGGGGACACGAACTCCAGGGCCAGGCCGGACGCGCCAGGCGTACCGATGTAGGTCTGCATGTCCTTGACCACCTGCGGCACGGAGTCCGGCAGCGTGCAGCCCTGCACCGCGAACGGTCCGTTGATCACGGTGGCGGCGGCCTGCGCGGCGCAGCCGTCGGGGCTGGCCATGAAGGCCAGGAACTTCTTGGCGGCGTCGAGCTTGGCGCCGGTGGTGCTGACCGGGATGTAGGCGCCGCCCGGTGCCCACACGGTGAGGCCGTTCTTGGCGGCGTCGTTGCCGGGGATCGGGAACAGCCCGATCTTGTCGGCCTGCTCCGGGAAGGTGCCGAGGAGCTGGCTGATGATGCCGGACAGGATCGGGTACTGCGCGCCCTCACCCTTGGCCAGCTGCTCGACGGCGTCGTTGAGCTTGGCCGAGGCGAAGTCCTTGTTCACATATCCGGCGTCGTGGACCTGCTGGAGGTGCTCGAAGCCGGCCAGCGCGGCCGGGGTGGTCGCGTACTTGGCCTGGTTGGCGGTGTACTTCTCGGCGAAGTCCGGCTGGGCGGCGCTGACGTTGTGGAAGTCGCCGAGCACGAACAGCTGCGACGTCCAGGTCTCGCCGTAGGACTGGATGACCGGTGCCACGCCGGAAGCCTTGATCTTGGCGTTGTTGGCCATGAAGTCGTCCCAGGTCTTCGGGACCTGGAGGCCGAGTTTGTCGAAGACGGTCCGGTTGTAGAGGATCGCGCCGGCGTTGTAGGTGCCGAACGGCGCCCCGAACACCTTCCCCTCGCTGGTCACCGAGATCTTGAAGTTCTCGTCGACCTGCGCGGCCCACGGCTGGTCGTCGATGGCGACCAGATTCTTGGTCGGGGCGAGCGCCTGCACCAGGGAACCCGAGTTGTACTGGAACACGTCGGTCATGTCGCCCGTCGACAGGCGGGTCTTGACCAGGTTGTCACCCTCGGTGCCCTGCGGGCGGGTCTCCACCTTCACGGTGATGCCGGGGTTCTTGGCGTTGAACGCACTTGCCAGGCCCTCGGCCATCTTGCTGTTGGTGTCGGAGTTGTCGACGAGGAACGACAGCGTGACGGCGGCACCGTCACCCTCGTCGTCGCTGGAGCCGAGGCTGCCGGCACTGCAGCCGGACAGCGCGAGCGCGGCGGCCGTGACGGCGGCCAGGACTATCTTGATCTTCATCTTCTCTCCCAGGGGGTCAGACAGCGGTGCCGGGCAGCAGCCCGGTGAGGCGGTGGCGCAGGTCGGCGGCGTTCGGCACGAAGCCGCCCGAGGTGAGGGCATCGATGAGCTGGTCGGCGGGTGCGTCCAGGTAACGGCTGAGCCGGGCGGCCACCGCCGGCTCGTCGGCCGCGGCGCCCGCCTCGATCGCGGCGGCCACCACCGACTGCCAGAGCGGTTCGCGGTCGAGCACGTCACGCACGGTGGCGAACGCGGGTTCGGTGACCGGGTCAGGGACGGTCCAGGAGTGGTTGCCGTGGGTGACCCGCACCGGGCCGGTGCCGGGCAGATGCACGGTTGCCGTGCTGCCCACCGGCACGCGCAGGTCGAGGCGGAAATCGCCGCCGGCTCGCTGCCAGGAGACCTCGGCCATGCCGTACGGCGTGAGATGCCGGGCCGACGCCGAAGTCAGGCCGTTCCCGGGGACCGGGGCGACCAGCAGTTCGCGGTAACCGGGTGCGGCGGGAGCCAGGCCGGCGACCCGGCGGTGCAGCCAGTCCGCGACCGCACCGAGCGCGTAGTGGTTGAACGAGGTCATCTCGCCGGGGTTGATCGACCCGTCCGGCAGCATGCTGTCCCAGCGCTCCCACACCGTGGTGGCACCCATCGTCACCGCGTAGAGCCAGGACGGGCAGCCGGTCTGCAGCAGCAGCCGGTAGGCCACGGCGGACTCCCCCGCGTCGGTGAGCGCGTCGGCGATCAGCGGGGTGCCGACGAAACCGGTGGCGATGCGGAAACCCGAGGTGCGTACCAGATCCGCGAGCCGCCGGCCCGCGCGCTCACGCTGCCGCGGCGACGGCAGAAGGGCCCATTCCAGAGCCATCGCGTACGCCGTCTCAGCGTCGCCGAGCACACGCCCGCCCTCGGTAACGTACTCGGCGGCGAACGCGGCCCGCACCCGTTTCGCCAGGTCGCCGTAGTGTGCGGCGGTCGCGGTGTCGCCGAGCACCTCGGCCGCCTCGGCCAGGACCTGCGCCGAGCGGGCCAGGTGCGCGGTGGCGATGACGTCCGCGTCGGTGCGGGCCTGGAACGGGTTCTCCGGCGGCGCGGCCGGGTCCAGCCAGTCGCCGAACTGGAAACCGCCGGTCCACAGCAGGTCGTCACCGGCCAGGCCAGCGATCCGGTCCACCCAGGCGCGCATGCTCGGCAACTGCCGGGCCAGCAACTGACGGTCACCGGTACGCCGGTACAGCACCCAGGGCACGATGGTCGCCGCGTCACCCCAGGCCGCGGCCGACGGTGACTCCCCGTGCAGGACGTCCGGCACCACGAACGGCACCGAGCCGTCCTTGTACTGCTCGGCGGCGAGGTCGGCCAGCCACGAGGTGAGGAAACCGGCGCTGTCGAAGAGGAACGAGGCGGTCGGCGCGAACACCTGGATGTCACCGGTCCAGCCGAGCCGCTCGTCACGTTGCGGGCAGTCCGTCGGCACATCGAGGAAGTTGCCGCGCATCCCCCACACGACGTTCTCGTGGAACCGGTTCAGCAGGTCGTGGGAGCTGTCGAACCAGCCGGTACGCCGCAGGTCGGAGCCGACCACGACCGCCTCGACGTCCTCCGGGCGCAGGTCGCCGGCGCCGGTGACCTCCGCGTAGCGGAAGCCGTGGAAGGTGAAGACCGGTTCCAGGACCACCTCGTCCGGGCCGGCCAGCACGTAGGTGTCGGTGGCGGCGGCGGTGCGCAACGGCCGCACGCCGAGCTCGCCGTTCTCCAGCACCTCGGCGTGCCGCACGGTGATCTCGTGACCCTCGGTGTGGCCGCGGGTGCGCAGCCGGACCCAGCCGACGAGGTTCTGGCCGAAGTCGATCAGGTTGCCGGTGATCGACACGGCGGGCAGGACGCCGGTCACCCGCACCGGCGGGCCGTCGGCGCCGACGAGGGGGGTCAGGTCGGCCTCCACCTTGTCGACCCGGTGCCGGGATGCGGACGTCTCTCGGAGATCGGTGCGCTGTCCGTCGTACAGATCATCGCTCTTGATCTGGCTCGAGGATCCCTGCCACGTCTCGTCGGTGACCACCGACTGGATCGTGCCGTCGGCGAACGTCAGCTCGAGCTGGGCCAGCAGCGCGAGCCGGTCGCCGTAGAGTGCGCTGCCCTCGGCGAAGCCGAGACGGCCGCGGAACCAGCCGTTGCCGAGCAGCACGCGAAGATCGTTCTGGCCGTCGCGCAGCAGGCCCGTGACGTCGTAGGCCTGGTAGCGCAGCCGGCGCGAGTAGCTGGTCCAGCCGGGGGCGAGTTCCTGGTCGCCGACCCGCACGCCGTTGATCTCGGCGCGGTAGAGGCCGTGCGCGGTGGCGTAGAGGCGGGCGCTGACCACCTCGCCGGTGACGGTGAAGCCCTTGTGCAGGGCGTTGTCGTCGTCGAGCGGGCTGATGAACTGTGCGGTCCAGTCGCCGGTCGCCAGACCGTTCTCGACCACCGCGGCCTCGCTCCAGTCGCTCCACCCGCTGTCACCGTCACCGTCACCGTCACCGCGCACCCGGACCCGCACCTCGGCACGCTCGCGGGACTGCAACGGCTCGGCCGGCCACGGCACCAGGACCTGCTCGGCGGACTCCACCCGGTGGCTCGCGCCGTTCACCGAGATCTCGTAGGCCTGCTGCCGGTAGTCCGGCTCGGCCTCCTCGACGATCCAGGAGATCCGCGGGGTGCGAGTGGCGACGACGCTCGCGTCGGTGTGGTGTTCGAAACGCGGGGCGGACGGGCGCGACATGGGGCTCCTCACGGACGATGTGGTACTCGCCCGCACTGTGACCGCTGGGTTAACGCGGTGTTGCGGGCGCAGCTCCATCGTTCTTCCGCCGCACCGGCACGGATAGGCCAAGCTGCACCAGGGGTAGCACGATATTGACCTCGTGTGGGTCTGGCGCGCGGACCCGGTGCCGTGCTTTCGTGTGCGCGTGAGCGAACCCCCCGTCGAGCACGACCACGGCCGTGGGCTGCTCTATTTCGCCGACGGGTCGCTGGCCTACGCCGGGCACTACCTGCACCAGGACACCCACCCGGACCACACGCACAGCTTCGTGGAGATCGCCGTCGTCGTCGGCGGCGAGGGCCGGCACCGCTCCGTGCTCGGCCCGGAACGCATCTCCGTCGGCGACGTGCTGCTGCTGCGGCCCGGCGTCTGGCACGGGTACGAGCAATGCCGCTCCCTGGACCTGTACAACTGCTGCTTCTCGGTCGACCTGCTGCACCGGGAACTCGCCTGGACCCGCGAGGATCCGCTCCTCGGCTACCTGTTGTGGACCGGGCCGTACGCGATGCAGCGCCGTGGCATGCTGACCGCGCACCTGTCACCGGGCGAGCTGGCGGCGTGCATCGAGCACCTCGACGCGCTGGACAAACTGCGCGCGCAGCCGGTCGAGCAGCATCGGGGGGATCTGATCGGGCGGCTGACGCTGTTCCTGTCGGTGCTGTCCCGGTCGGTCGCCGGGGAGCAGGCGGCGGCGCCCACGCACCCGGCCGTCAGCCACGCGATGCGGTTGATGGAGGCGGACCTCGCCCGGCGGTGGACGCTGGCCGAACTCGCGGCGCGGCTGGGGTTGAGCGCGGGATATCTGGTGCGGTTGTTCAAGGCGGCCACGGGGCTGCCGCCGGTCGCGTACCTGTCCCGGCACCGGGTGGAGACGGCGGCGAACCTGCTGCTGCACACCGACGATCCGATCACGCTGATCGCGCAGAACGTGGGGTGGCCGGATCAGAATTACTTCGCTCGGCGGTTCCGGGCGCATTACGGGTTGAGTGCTTCGGTTTACCGGGCGCGGTTCACGCATGGGACGGTGCGGTTGGGGGCTACCGGGCAGCCGATCAAGGGGCGGGATACGGCGGGGGCCGGGCGATAGTCTCCTCGCCCGGCCACCGCACATCCCCCGTTCCCCCCGTCCTTTCCCCGCCCGGTCTCCCGTTCCGGTGTCTTGGTGTGTTTGTCAGTGCAGCGCGCGGGCTGTTGTCCGCATGGGTGTGATCACTTGTTCCCGGGCGTCGGGTGTCCGCCTGCCGAGCGGGGCGAACGCCGCCATCAGCAGGAGCGCGCCCAGCGGCAGCAGGTCGAGCCGGACGGTGATCGCGGCGATGCCGAGGCCGAACAGCAGCGGGCTCCAGAAGGGGACGCGGCGGGCGGCTACGGAAAGACCCAGCAGGGTGAGCATGCCCAGGGTGAACGCCATGGGGCCGGCCGCCTCGAGGAACTCGGGCAGTGGCGCCGACTCGCGGAAGCTCCGGGAGAGGTCGCCGGTGATCACCCAGAGGAAACAGGCGGCCCCGAAGACGGTGGCGACCGCGGCCACCGAGGCGACCCGGCGGGCTCCTCGCGGGACCAGACGGGTGAGCCGCACGGCGAGGAAGCCGAACAGGACCATGGCGGCGAAGAACGCCAGGTGCCCGATGTTCCAGGCCAGTCCGGGGCCCCGGTGGCCGTCGAAGCCGTCGACCAGCCGCAACAGCCCGTAGGTCAGCATCAGGATCGGTGCGCCCACGGCTGCCCGGCGGACGATGACGCTGTTCGATGACATGTGGTGACGGTATTGCCGTGGCGGGGCTCGGGAATACCGGCGGTTTCCCTGGTACTCCCCCGAGCCGCCCCCGCCACAACCCCTAGGGCTTCCTAGGAACCTATCTTGTTTGGGTCGCGGCGCGGGCGGCGCGGGGCCGCTTGGTTGGCCCGGGCGTTAGTGGCTGTCTCTCTACCTATTTCCGCAGCTAGCGCCAGTATCGCTCCTCCCGGCTCGGTCTCTGCCGTTCGGATCTGCGTCACAGTGACGCCGATCCGAACGCCGCACCGGCGAGGTGGCTGTAGGCACACAGGTCCTCCGAGCTGGGCCCGATAGTCCTATGACGTCGGCGCGGCCCCGCCAACCCCGGAGACTCTGATGTGCTGATGTCCTACCCGGCGGGGAGGATGGGCGCGGGAGGTACAGATGAGCGACATCGCGGACGTTCCACCCGCCGTTGTGGGCCGGCTCCGGGTGATCTGCGGGGAGCTACCCGAGGCGTACGAGGAGCCGGCGTGGATCGGCCTGCGGTGGCGGATTCGCCGGCGGACGTTCCTGCACGTCTACACCACCGACGAGAGGCGGTCGGCGTACATCGATCTGGACGATCCGGCCATCCTGATGACCTTCCGGGCGCCGCCCGGGGAGTTGGCCGCGCTGGCGCATGCCGGCCCTCCGTTCTTCCGGGCCGACTGGGGTGTGAATGTCGTGGGAATGGTGCTGGACGACGAGACGGACTGGGTCGAGGTTGCCGAGCTGGTGACGGACAGCTATCGCGTGCAGGCGCCCCGCCGCCTCGCGTTCCGGCTGAAGGCAGGTGGATGAACCGCCGGCTACCTCCCCTCGCGTCGTTCGTTGGGGAAGCCCGCATTGCTGGTCTTTCCGTAGCCGGTCGTGACTACCTCGCCGGTCGGCGCCGCGCCCTGGCTGGGCAGTGCGGGTGCGATGAGGGGCACCGACAGCAAGATGGGCTGGTCCAGCGCAGGATCGCGAGATCGCCGTCCATTGCCGGGACGCGCCTTCACTCGGTTCGGGCACCGGCCTCCAGCACGGTGAGGTCGCGCACCGCGTACCGGTGATGCTCGGCCTCTTCCTTGCACACCACCGTGAGGCAGCGGCGTACGACGTAGTCCTTGTCCGGGTAGGAGTCGGCCGGCTTGCGACCACACACCCGGTCGAGCTCGGCCTCGGTGAGCTCGTCGACGACCCGGCGCATCGTGGCCATGCGGGCCAGCCGCGGCGCGAGTACCTCGTCGAGCGTCGGGATGGCATCGAGGGTGAGCCCGAGCTTCGCCGATGCTTCGGCCGGCATCCCGCCGCCAGGAAGGCCCAACGAGTGGTACGGCGCATCCTCCTCGAGCACGGCGTTGCCGATCCAGGCATCGCTGGCCATCAGCAGATGCCGCTGCGTCTCGACGAACGACCACTCGCCGTCGACCTGCTCATGCAGCTTCGCCTCCGGTAGGCGCCTGGCACGGTCAAGCGTCGCCCCCCATTGCTTCTCGATGGCGTCCCAAGCGGCCCGGTATTCGGCGGCCGACGTGGCCTCACGGGCCAGCGCCCGGTTGGGATGCAGCCGATCGAGCTCGGCCTCGACGTAGGCGGTCACGTCGACGTCATTGACAACGACACGCTCGAAGCCGCCACCAAGGGAGACGTCACCCCCATAGCAGTCCACAATCTTCAGACCGGTGACGTCGCAATCGCGAATCTCGAGACCAGAGAGGTCGCACAGATGGATGCGGGCACCACGGAACTGGTCACCTTGGGTGTACTCAGCAGGCATGGGTCAGCTTCCCGTATCCGTCCCGCCCCCGCAAGTGAATGGCACAACGTGAGAGCCTCCGCGGGTGTCCGCGTCCAGGCGAGCGTGATGTTCGCCCAGGTGATGTGGGCTCCGGCGTAGCCGTTGTCGGCCCACATCAAGGTCAGTTCCGGGTTGCGCTCGCGCAGGACGGGCAGCAGCTCACGGGCGGCGTCCCGGTCGGTGACGTCGGCCGGTGTCACCGTCACCGTTCAAGGACAGGCTCTTAGTGGGGGCGCACGTTGAGGTTGCGTGCGAGCTGGTTGGTGCCCTGGGCTGCATGGGCGCGCACGGACGCGTTGTGTGCGCTTCTATTGCCGCTGGTGGGAGCAGGGGAGGCGCGTCAGGGGGTGACTTCGGTGCCCTGGTAGCCGGTGGGAGTGGGGATCACGGCGAAGTTCGCTACTACGGTGCCGATGGCGCGGGCGGTGGCCGGGGGTGGGGAGGCAACTGACGGGCGGCCGGACGGCGTGCACGGGGTGAAGACGTCGCCGCCTGTGCGCATGGTGGTGGCGGTTCGGTAGGGGAATCTGACCGCTTTGGGACACCAGACCACGGCGCCGGCGGCGGGTTTCGAGGTGCTGCCGGTGCGCAGGTCGATCAGGAGGGGGCCGGTGGGAGCGGGGGCGACGATGGTGTTCTCGTCGGCTACGGGGAGGCGGCCGGCGCCTACCGCAAGGGCTGTGGCGGGGCCTAAGGGGACGGACCAGCGGGACTTTCCGGTGCGGGGATCGAAGCCTTCGAGGTTGACCTTGAGAGCGGCGGAGGTGGTGGTGCGAGAGGCGTTCGTCGTGGTGACTGTGCCTCGGTAGCGGCAGCGGACTCCTCGGCCGGGAAGGGCGATGCGGCCGCCGCAGTCGATCACGGTGCCGTACTGGCGCCAGAGCAGGTGGCCGTCGGTGGCGTCGAGGCCTGCGGAAACCGGGTCGCGGGCCAGGTCGAGGGTGACCGCGGTCTTCGAGCGGGTGCCGCGGGCGTAGCCGGAACCGGTGTAGGCGTCGGCATCGGCCCCCGCGTCGGCGTCAGCATTGGCCGCGTGGGCGGTGGCGGCATCGTTGGTGTTGGTGTGCAGGGTCCAGCGGGTGCCGGTGGTGGCGGGTACGCGGGGGAACACGGCTGGGAGGGGGCGCTGCCAGTGGAGGGTGCCGTCGCGGAGCAGGGCGATCTGTTCGGCGGTGGTGGGGCCGAGGGCGATCAGGCCCTGGGGGCCTAGGTGGCGGGCGCCTTGTGGGGCGGTTTCGGCGTACGGGATGAACGCACCACTGTCGAGGTTGAGCCGGTAGCCGCGGACGGGATCGCCGGTTTCGGGGGTGGCGAGGGCGCAGACGGAGCGGCCCGCGAAGCAGCTTTCGGGTGGGGAGCTGAAGAGCATCGCGGGGGTGCGGTGGAGTTCGCGGCCGGTTCGCGGGTCGAGGACGGTGAGGCGGGCATGGTCGGGGCTGAAGGCGGGTTCGGGCTGGAGCAGTACAGCGTGGTTGCCGACGCGGTGCGGGGCGATCTCGGAGCCGGTTGGCTGGAGGCTCGGGGACACCTCCTGTTCCCAGAGCATCCTGCCGGTTGCGGGGGCGATGCCGCGGGCGTAGACGTGCCGGGCCCGCATCACGTAGCCGACCAGCACCCCGTCGACGGCGAGAGGCCGGCCGATCGGTGCGGCGTCGGTGGTGGTCCACTGCCGGGCGACGCGCGGCGCGGCGGCAACTCGCGGGCCGGCCGACGGCGGCGCGGTGGCGGCCGAGAGAGACAGGCGGGAGGTGGCTGAGGGGGACGGGTGGGGGCGGACTACCGCGGGAGGCGGTGGTGCTCCGAGGGCGGTAGCTGCGGTCAGGACTGTGAGGGCGGTGGCGGCCAGGTTCACGCGAAACAGTATGCAAGGATCAGAACGGTACAAGTGGGGTTTAAACGTCTAACCGCACCTCCGGGCTCGATATTCCTATTCAACTGATAGGAATGATATGCTCGTCGTCGCGGTTGGAGGGCGTGCTTCAGCTGCGTATCGGGGAGGAAGGCAGCGCGTGACCACCCTGAATGAACAGGACGCTGAGGAATTCATCGCGGCGCGGGCGATCGAACCGGGGCTTCCGGGGTTCGTCGGGATAGCCGTCGATCTCATGCTCGATCCGGCGTGTGCACCGGCCGGGCGGCGTCCGTTGCGGCACGGTTTCCTCGACGCCCGTTCGCCTCGGGTAATGGTCGTCAGCGGTCCGCCCTCCCCCGGGCTCGAGGTGGCGCTGCGCCGGATGTCCGACGACCTGGCCGCGGCGACCCGCATCGCGGAACAGCACCGGCTCACCGTGTTGCCGCAAGCGTCCGCCACGATGCACCCGGACGAGCCGGGCCACGCGGACGGGCCGGGCCACGCGGACGGGCCGGGCCACGCGGACGGGCCGGCTACCGCCGGGATCCGGGTGGGACTGGAGGCGGGGCTTGACGGTGGCGGGCCGCTCGGCCTGCGGCGCCGGTGGAATCTGGCGCACACTCTCGCGCCGGTGCTGGCGGCGGCCTTCGCGAACTCGCCGTTGGCTCAGGGGCGGCCGGCGGGCTGGCGCAGCGTACGGCAGGCGGTGCGCAGTGGCCTGCCGGTGCTGCCCGCTTTCGGGGAGCCACGGTTCGCCTGGACGACCTATGTCATGGACGCTCCCACGGCGACCGGGCGATCGCTGCGGCAGTGGATCCGCGGTGGTGGCCGTCCCACCGAGGGCGGCCTGCACCGGCATCTCGGCTCGCTGCGACCGCCGGTGGCCGCCCGCGGGCATCTGGAGATCGACGTCGCCGACCGTCAGCCGGGTGATGGCTGGCGGGTGCCGGCCGCGGTGATCGCCACCCTGCTCGACGACCCGCGCGCGGCGGAGGAGGCGTGGGAGGCGACTGCCCTGCTCGTTGCCGAGCCGCGGCTGTGGGAGCGGGCTGCCCGCGACGCGCTCACCGACCCGGTGCTGGCGGCCGCGGCGCGGGACTGCTTCATGGCTGCCTACGCGGCGCTGGCCCGGCTGGGCGCGTCGCGCGAGTTGCGGGACGCGGTCGCCGAGTTCACCGAGCGGTACGTGGCACGGGGCCGCTGCCCCGCCGACGACGTCCTCGACCAGGTCACCGCCCGGCCCTGAGCGAACGATCCGGGCTGCCGCGATCCCCGTCAGCCGCGAACCAGGCCCAGAACCGCATCCATCGCCTTGAACCGGTCGGCGCCCGCGCCCAGCGCCCGGTCCGGCACGATCAGCTCGTCCAGGCCCGCGGCCCGATACTCCTCGATTGCCGCCGCGAGCTTCGAAGGCGTGCCGCCGATGGCCGGCATTCCGGACTCCGGCAGCGGGCCGTCCACCACGGTCACCGCCTGTGCCGTGCGCGCGATCGATTTCGGGTCCCGTTCCACCTCGGCGCAGTGCCGGTCCAGGACCGCGGACTTGTGCGCGATCACGTCCGGTGTCCCCCAGGTGTTCCACATGTCCGCGTGTTCGGCCACCACGCGCAGCATCCGCTTCTCGCCCTTGGCACCGATCAGGATCGGCAGCGGGGACTGCACCGGCTTCGGTTCGCAGATCGCGTCGGTGACCGTGTAGTACTCGCCGTGGACGGTGGTGCGCGGCTCCCGCAGCAGACCGCGGAGCACGTGCAGAGCCTCCACGAACCGGTCGATGAGTTTGCCGGTCGGTGGGAGCTCCAGCCCGTACTGCTGATGCTCGTTGATCTGCCAGCCCGCGCCGACGCCCAGGGTGAAGCGGCCCTGGGTGATCTGGTCGACGGTGGCCGCCATGTTCGCCAGCACGGCGGGGTGGCGGTAGGTGTTGCCGTAGACGAGCGTGCCGATCCGGATCCGTGGCACGGCCGCACCGAGGGCCGCCACCACGGAGCCGCACTCCAGGACCGGGTGCTCCGGGTCGGCGCCGGTGCCCGCGTTGGGCATGAAGTGGTCGGCGAACCAGACGCCGTCCCAGCCGGTCTCGGCGGCGTGCCGGGCCACTTCGAGGACGTCACCGTACGGTTGCCCGGCGCCTGGCCAGATCGAGATTCGCATGACCGCCAGCCTGTCACGACCGATCGTGGTGGTGCCCGCCCGGCCCGCCTGTGGTACGACTGACTGGTGGGTCTCCGTCCCGCTGCCGTCCCCGCGCGAGCGCTTTTCGTGGTCGCGCGATGCACCGTAGGCGCGATCCGATGACGGCGATCCGATGACCGTGCAGCAGCCGTCGCCCGAGTGGATCGGGCGGGCCCAGGAGCTAGCCGCGCAGGCCCGCGAGCTGCACAGGAGGGCGTCCCGGCAGATGCAGGAGGCCCGGGAGGCCCGTGCCAGGGCCGTCAAGGACCGGGAGGCCGCGGAGAGCTGGCGCCGCGAGATCGAGGAGGATCTGCGCGGCCGCTGGCTCAGCGCCCAGCAGCGGGCGGCGGCGATCGCCCGGGAGGTGGCCGAGCTGGAAGCGGTCCGCGAACCCCGCCTGACCCTGTTCGAGAAGGATTTCTGGCATGTCAGCGACCCGGAGGCGATCGCGTCGGCGCTGCTGGCGGCCGCGCTGACGCTGAGCCGGGCGCAGATGGGCAACGTCCAGCTGTTCGACCCCGCCGCGGGTGGGCTGCGGATCGTGGCGCACCACCGGTTCGGGCCGGACTTCCTCCGGCATTTCGCGCTGGTGCGCGACCACGACCACGGTTCGGCGTGCGGCCGGGCGCTGTCCGAGGCGACAACGGTGCACGTTCGCGACGCCGAGCACAGCGCGGTCTTCGCGGCCGGGCCGACCCGCGACGTGGTGCTGGACGCCGGTGTGCGCGCGGTCCGGTCGATTCCGCTGGTCAGCAGCGCGGGCACGATGATCGGCATGATCTCGGTGCACTACGAACGGCCGCACGACCCGGACGCCACGGAGAGTGAGCTGCTCGCGATGGTGGCCGCCGCCGGGGCACGCCGCCTGAGCCGGGCCCGTGACGACGCCGATTTCACGACCCGCTGAAGCTCAGGCCGGGTGTGCTCAGGCCGGGTGTGCTCAGGCCGGGTGTGCTCAGCCCGGGTGTGCGCGGGTCACCGCTTCGTGTGCGCTGGCCACCGTTCGGCGGGCGTCGCGCCAGGCGATCCAGGCGGTCCGCAACCGGGGCGAGGTGACGTTCTCGCCCTGGCGGCGGGCTCTGAGCTGCGCGATCAGCCAGGCGGGGGCGTGCGCGGCCTCCACCGCCTCACTCTTGGTGAGCAGCGAGCCGTGCCGCAGTGCGTGCCGGCCGCGGGCCATCGAGGTCAGGCCGAGGTCGGCGATCACCGGGTTGAGCCACAGCCGCGGGCGGCGCGCGGCCCACGTCCAGTAGCCGGTCAGTTCCGCGCGGGCGGCGTCGCGCACGTCGTCGTCGCTCATCGGTGGCAGGATCTCGCTCGGCGGGCGACCGAAAACGGCATATCCGTGCCGCACCAGCTCGGCCCTGGTGATCCCGGACAGGATGCGCTGCACGAGCGCACCGTGTGTCCAGGTCGGATGTTCGGCGGCCAGGTCCGCGAGGCGCCCGCCGTCGGCGTAGACGCATCCGAGGTCGAGCCCGCGTGCGGACGAGGCATCCAACCGGCGGTGCAGCGCTGCGAGTTTCTCCTGGTCAGGTGGTCCGTCGGTGATCGCGACCAGGTCGAGGTCGCTCACCCCGGTGCGGTAGTCGCCGGTCGCGAGCGACCCCGCGACCAGGAGGTCGGTCACCCACCCGAGGGCGGCGAGCTCACGGCCGAGTTCCGCTACGGCGGCGGGGGCAGGCACCATGACGGCACTCTATGTGCCCCGGTCACGTCCGTCTTCGATCAAGAGCCATGCAGGCGTACGGTCGACCCGCCCCGCCGCACGGATCGTTACGCGCTGGAGCCGGTGGTCGCGGGTTGCGGTGCCGGCGAGGCGGCGACCGTGGCGGTGGCGGTGCTGGCGAAGTGCTCGGCCTCGGCGATGGCGGCCAGCACCGTGGTGTGCCGTTCCCCCGGTCTGACACATCGCGTGGCCGCCAGCCGATCTCGCAGGTCGAGCAGCCGGGCCAGGCAATTGTCGAACAGCACCAGCATGTCGTCGTGCACAGGTCCCCTCCGTCCGCGCGGGCGGTGCGGGCCGCCGCACGGTGCGGCGGCCCGGCAGCTCACTTCTTCTTGTCCTTCTTGCTCTTCTTGTCCTTCTTCGACTTCTTCGACTTCTTCGCCATGGCTGTTCCCCCTCCCGGCAAAGTTCGCGTCGCCCCGTCAACGGCGCCGACAACGAGCGTAGGACGCGAGACTCCCTCGAATCAGCGGTTCGATAACTCTCTGCCCGGTCGGTGGAACCCGCGCCCGTCACACGGCGCGCTCATTGATGGCTCCGGGATCACGTGGCCGGGATCCCGGCGGCAGCGGCTCGGCCTCTCCAGGAACAGCTTCGGCCAGGACTTTCAACTGAGTGGTTGACACGTACGGAAGCCCGGCTTATTGTTTCTTTCAACCGAGAAGTTGAAATGAGGGGCCGATGCCGGCGGACACGTTGACACGAGTCTTCTCCGCACTAGCCGATCCGACGCGCCGCGACATGGTGGCCCGGCTGGCTGATGGGGACGCGACGGTGAACCACTTGGCGGAGCCGTACCGGATGTCTCTGCAGGCGGTCTACAAACACCTCAAGGTGCTCGAGGAGGCCGGGGTGGTGACCCGCCCGCCGGGTCCGCAGCCGCGGATGGTCCACCTGGAGACGGAGGTCTTCGACGAGATGGACGCCTGGATCGAGCGGTACCGGCGCCGGGCCGAGGAGCGGTACAGCCGCCTCGACGCACTGCTGGCCGCGATGGACGACCGGAAACAGCCCCCGGAAACGGGACGCAGCACGACCCCCGACGAGCAAGGAGAGAGACTGTCATGACCGAGATCACGAACGCCGTCATCGAGGCCGACGCCAAGCTGCCGATCATCCGGATCACCCGGGACTTCGCGGCCACGCCGGAGCAGCTGATGCGGGCGCACACCGACCAGGACCTGTTCGTGCAGTGGAACGGGCCGGACTCGATCAGCAGCAAGATCGACTACTGGGACGCGCGGACCGGCGGCAGCTGGCGCTACCTGTCGACGCACGGCACCGACGAGATCGCCTTCCACGGCAGCTTCCACCACGTGGGTGCGAACAAGATCGTGCAGACGTTCACCTGGGAGGGCCAGCCCGACGGCGTCTCCCTGGAGACGGTGTGGTTCGAGGACCTGGGTGACGGCCGCACCCGGCTGCACGCGCAGTCCCTGGTGGACAGCTTCGAGGGCCGCGACGCCTGGCTGCAGAGCGGCATGGAGGTCGGCGTCAACGACGGCTACGCGAAACTGCAGAAGCTGGTCACCGACGGCAAGGTCTGACGCAGCCGAGATCCAGCGCCGGGATCCGATGCCGCGCTGGGATGTGTCCGAGCGGGAACGGCCGCCCCGAGGGGAAGCGGGGCGGCCGTTCGCCCGTACAGGTCAGGCGGTTTTCAGGTTGAAGAGGTCGTCGAAGACGGCGGCGCGGTCGAAGGCCATCGCGTGCGCCCGCGCGCGCTGCTCCAGGTCCCGGCGCTCGGTCTCGCTCATCTCCAGGACGACCCGGTCGAGGGCGTCGGCCAGGCCGTTGATGTCGCCGGCCTCGACGATCACCGCGGTGTCACCCACCGCCTCGCCGACACCGCCGGTCAGCGTGGTGACGATCGGCCCGCCGCCGGCCAGAGCCTTCTCCGCGAGCGCGATGCCGAAGGTCTCGACGAAGTCCGGCTCCGGCTTGGTCGGCAGGGCGTAGGCCGCACAGCCGGCCATCAGCAGCGGCTTCTCGTCGTCGTCCACATCGCTCAGGAAGCAGATGTTCCTGTCTTCCTTGGCCATCGCCTTGACGTGCTCCAGGGCCGGTCCGGTGCCCGCGATCACCAGCTTCACGTCGTCGCGGGAGCGCATCTGCCCGTACGCGATGACCAGGTCGTAGATGCCCTTGGCCCGCGCCACCCGGGAGAGGAAGAGGATGTATTTGCCGCGCTGGAGGCCGCGGCGTGCCAGGGCGGCGTCGATCGCGGCCGGTTCCAGGCCCAGGAAGGCCGACGAGTCGATCGGCGGATAGCTGACCGTGACCCGGCGCCGGCACTGCTCGGCGAAGCTGGTGCCGCAGTGGGCGTCGACCTCCTCGGCCGAGGAGATGATCTCGTCGCGGGTGTACTCGGAGACCGCGACCACCTCGTCGCTGGCGAGGAAGGTGGTGAGCAGCACGGTGGCCGCGCCGAACCGTCCCTCGCGCAGGCAGTTTCGGATCACGTTGGTGACGTCCGAGCCGACCGCCTTGGCGATGGTGCGCACCTGCGGGTCGAAACCGGCGGCCCGGGCCGCGGTGACCGCGTCGTTGATCACCTGGGTGTGCGGTACCAGGTACATCGAGAGGCACACGGTCGGCACCGGCTCGGCGAGCAGCTCGACCAGGCGGCCGGTGAGACCGGCCAGGTGCCGGCCGTCCGGTACGCGGTAGTCGCCGACCGCCTCCGGGCGCTCCACGGTGATCCCGGGGCTGTAGGGCAGGAGCCGGTCGAGGGGCTTGAGCGGCAGGCCGGCCGACTGGAGCGCCGGTATCGGCCAGGTCAGCAGCCGGACATCGTCGAAGCCGCGGGTCAGTGCGACTTCGGCGAGATTGCGGGCCTCGCCGGAATGACCGCAGATGACCGGATCGGCGCGGACCGCGATGACGAGACGGCGGGTCGGTCGGCTCATCGTGTTTCCTTCGGCTAAGGGTGTGAGAGGGACGGCGGCCGGGACCGGTGACCCCAGGTCGAGGGTTCGGGCCCGAGCCGCAGGTGAAGACGCCCGCCGGAGTGGACGTCGCCCGCGTTCAGGTGGGTGGAGGTGAGCGGCTTGCCGTTGAACGTCGCGGACTGGACGTACTGCGGTGCGGGGTGGCGGTCGAGGCCGTCGACGCCGATCGGGGTCTCCCGGTGCCCGCTGGTCTCGATGACGAACTCGCCGCCCTCGACCCGCAGCGCGGCCCGTTCGAAGGCGGGTGCGTTGACCAGGAACAGGTTCTGCCCGGCCACCGGGAACAGGCCGAGGGAGGCCCAGACGTACCAGGAGCTGAGCCCGCCGGAGTCGTCGTTGCCCGGCAGGCCACCCGGTCCGGTGCCGAACTGCCAGGTCAGCGCCGAGTGCACGACCTCGGCGGTGCGGTCGGGGCGGCCCGCGTAGTGGTAGGCCCAGGGCGCCTCCATGTCGGGCTCGTTGTTCAGGCCCTCGAAGCGGTTCAGGGCGTATCCGGCGGCCATCTCGCCGGGCTCCGGGCAGCGGCCGGCCTGCTTGACCGGGCCGGCGCCGTAGCCGAAGAACCGGTCGAGCCGATCGATGAAAGCCTCGTCGCCGCCGGCCAGGCCGATCCGGGAGGCCATGTCGTGCAGCAGGCGGAACGAGTAGTTCCACTTGCCGCCCTCGTAGAACTCGGAGTCGCGCAGCAGGCCGGTGGAAGGGTCGAACGCGTTGACCCAGTCGCGGCTGCGGCGTTCGAGGTCGGCGGCGAGGCGGTGGTCGTTGAGGGCGCGGGCCAGCTGGGCGGTGCAGTGGTGGGCGTACGCCAGGTCGAGGGTGTGCGTGATCGGATGGACCACGCCGTGCTCCCAGAAGTCCTCGCCGTAGAGCCGGCGCAGGTCGTCGACCATGTGCACGAGCGCCCAGGTCCAGTCGATACCGGGCCTGCCGAGCGCGTGCGCGTCGGCAAGTGCGGTGTGCGCGAGCGCGCTGGCCTGCCGGAAGAACCGGTCGGCACCGCGGGCCATCCGGTAGCCGATCGGGAAGTTGCCCTCCTCCTCGCACACCCGGATCAGCGATTCGAGCAGGTCGGTGGCCCGGTCCGGGACGATCGCGGAGAGCAGCGGCAACTGCGTCTTGTAGATGTCCCACATGGTGCAGATGTCGAAGGCGTACGGGCCGGAGTTGGGCCAGAACGGGCTCTCGTCGTCGGCGATGCACGGCTTGATCAGCGAGTGGTACATCGCGGTCGCCATGATCGTGCGGCGGGCCGGTGTGCCGCCGTCGACCTCGACCCGGCTCAGGTGGTCACCCCAGCGGGACCGGGTACGCGACCGCACCACCTCGAAGGCCGGGGTGTCGCCGGTGCCGCACTCGCGGAGCAGGTTCTCCCGGGCCTGCTCACCACCGCGCAGCGAGAAGCCCATCCGGACCTCGATGGTCTGCCCCGCTCGTACCGGCCCCATGAAGATCATGCCGAAGGGGCGGAGGGTGGTGTGCCGGATGCTGTCGAAGTCCAGGCGGGTGCCGCCCGGGATGAGCCGCCGGTCGTACCAGAGCATCTGCCGCCAGCCGGGACTGTCGACCTCGATGTGCACCGACAGCGGGACGCCCTCCATCACCACGGTGCCCTGCGCCCGGCCGTGTCCCATGCTCTCGGCCTGGGCGCGCAGCGGCACGGTCCGGCCGAGGTCGATCGCCAGGCCGCCGCAGGACAGGTCGATCACCACGCGGGCGCTCTGGTGGTCCGGGAAGGTGTACCGGTGGACGGCGACCTTCTCCCCCACCGTGATCTCGCAGCGCACCCCGGTGTCCAGGTTGGCCGCGTAGTAGCCGGCCTCGGCGCGCTCGTCCTCCAGCGGCCAGGCCTGGCCGAGGTCGTCGAGCGGCTGCACCATCGGGGTGACCCGTACGTAGTTGTAGTACTTGCGGATCGCGCCGGTGCCGGACTGCTGGAAGTGGGTGAACCCGGAGGCCTGCAGCCGCGGGAACATCTCCTCCGGTACGCCCTCGGTGTTCTTGGCGTAGCGGCCGTACCCGGTCGGGTAGGCACCCGAGTAGGCGCAGGCGGAGACCATGCCCAGCGGGGAGGTGGCGCCCGGGTGGGTGTTGCCGACCTGGGGTTTCGGCCACCACCAGGTAGCGGCGAGACCGTGTGCCCGGGGCAGGTCGGTCGCCGCTGTGCCGATGAAGGGATCAACGTTGTCAAGGATGGCCGGACTCTAACCGGCCAGTACGCTCCCGGTGGTTTCGTGCAGGTGAACAGCCCCGTTAGGGGCGATCATCTTTCCTGCTCGTAACATTTCGTCGAACTCCGCGCCCGGCAGCGGCTTGCTGAAGAAGAAGCCCTGCACCGCGGGGCAGCCGGCCGCCTGGAGCGCGGACCAGTCGGCGAACTCCTCGACGCCCTCGGCGATCGTGGACATGCCCAGGGAGCGGGCCAGCCACAGCACCGCCGAGATGATCGAGGACTTGCGCTGGTCCTCGGCGAGGCCGGCGACGAACGAGCGGTCCAGCTTGACGATGTCGGCGGGCAGCGACTTGAGCCAGGTCAGCGAGCTGTAGCCGGTGCCGAAGTCGTCGAGGGCGATGCGTACGCCGAGCTGCTTGAGCGCGGCGAGCCGCTCGCTGACGTCGACGGTCGAGGAGAGCAGCGCGGTCTCGGTGATCTCCAGGACCAGCCGGGCCGGGTCGAAGTGCGGCAGAGCGGACAGGATCCCGGCCACCATCGGTACGAAGTCGGGTTCGGCGAGCTGGCGGGGGCTGACGTTGACCGAGACGTAGCCGAGCCGGTCCGACCAGTGCAGCAGGTGGTCGATCGCGGACCGCAGCACGTGCTCGCCGAGCGGCACGATCAGGCCGGTCTCCTCGGCGGCGCCGATGAAGTGGCCCGGGCCGAGGATGTCGCCCTCCGGGGTGAGCATCCGGACCAGGGCCTCCGCGCCGATGATCCGGCCGGTGACGGTGGAGACGACCGGCTGGAACCAGAGCGGCAGGGTGCGGCGCGGGTCGGCGGCGAGGGCCTGGCGCAGGCGGGTCTCGGCGGCGATCCGCTCCTGGACCGGCACGCGCAGGTCGTCGGTGTAGACCTGGACCCGGTTGCCGCCGGCGCGCTTGGCGGCGTACATGGCGGTGTCGGCGGCGAGCACCACTTCGTCGGCGGCTGCGGCACCTCCACCGAAGGCGGTCGTGACGCCGAGGCTGACCGAGATCGGCAGTTCGCCGTCGCCGACCGGCAGGGGCTCGGCGAGGGCGTCGAGGATGCCGTCGGCGACCCGCAGGCCGGTGCCGGCCGGGCCGGGCAGGGCGACGACGAACTCGTCACCGCCGAGCCGGGCGACCAGGGCGCCGGGCGGGACCACACGGCTCAGGCGTACGGCGAGGGAGCGCAGCACGTCGTCGCCGGTGTGATGCCCGGACCCGTCGTTCACCGACTTGAAGCGGTCGACGTCGAGGTAGATGACGCTGACCGGCTCGGCGCTGCCGGCGAGCAGGGCGGTCAGGTCGTTCTCGAAGGCCTTGCGGGAGAGCAGGCCGGTGAGCGAGTCGTGGCGTACCTGGCGGCGCAGCTCGGCCTCGTGATCGCGGACCGCGGTGACGTCGAGGCAGTGCACGAAGATCAGCTGGAGGCGGCCCTGCCGGTCGTAGAGGCCGGTGCTGTGGATCTGCACCCAGATCATCGAGCCGTCGTCGGTGCGCTGGTACCGGTGGGTCACCGTGACCGGCTCGGTCTCCTCGACGAGTCCCTGGAACAGCTGCGCCGCGCTGTCGTCGACCGCGCGCAGCGGCAGGTCGGTGAGGGCGAACCCGGCGGGCAGCTCGTTCGGCAGCCGCAGCCATTCGCGGTAGGCGGCGTTGGTGCGCAGCAGCACACCGTCCGGCGCGATCATCGCCATCGGCACCGGCGTCTCGTCGAAGGCGACGCTGAGCTGGGCCTGGCTCTCCTGCAGGTTCTCCTGGGCGCGCTTCTCCTCGGACTCGGCCAGGCTCCAGGAGACCACCTGGAAACCGGCGGCGAGCAGCACCGCGCCGCCGTGCAGCGCGGCCCAGATCAGCGGGTGCGCGACGGCCGAGTCGTGGTCGTAGGTGTGGTCGCTGACCAGGGTCCCGAAGACACCGTGGTGCAGGGTGGTGGCGACGAGGAAGGCGCCGAACGGTGCCCAGTCGCGGTAGAGGGCGAGCGCCCCGACGGCGATGAAGAAGGTGAAGTGCGCCTCGGTGAGGCCGCCGCTGAGCGAGACGAACCCGCCGCACGCCACCGTGAAGCCGAGCGCGACGCTGACCGACCGCATCCGCCGCGACGGCAGCCGGACCGCCGCCGCCAGGGCCGGCAGCACCAGCCCGTCGGTGAGCAGCAGCGCGGGTACGGCCGGGTCGCCCTGCAGCGCCCCGAACACGGTCAGGATCACCATGAGGACGGCGAGAAGCACCGTCAGCAGCCGGTGCCGGCCCGCCCAGTCCTCGTCACGCAGCCCACCACCGGAGGGCAGCCGGTCGCGCAGCGTCGTCATCCAGGTCACCACGTAGAGCAGGATCGGCTCCCGGCCCGAGCGGGACAGGATCCCGCGGGTAGCGGCTCAGGAGCGAAGCGCCGCGAGGAGCCGGTCGACCTCGTCGGTGGTGCTGCCGAGACCGAAACTGGCACGCAGCAGACCCGTCGCGGTGCCGCACTCCCCCGCCGAGGCGGAGCGGGTCAGCCGGCGGACCAGCGGGTGGGCGCAGAACTGGCCGGCCCGCACGCCGATGCCGTGGTCGCGGGCGAGCCGCCGGGCGACCTCGGCCGGGTCGGAGCCGTCGAACGCGATCGAGACGATGCCGACGCGGGGCTGCTCCGGGCCGAACAGGCTGACCTCGGTGGCGCCGGGAACGTCGCGCAGGCCGTCGCGCAAGCGGGTGAGCAGGGCCTGCTCGTGGTCGTGCAGGGCGGTGCGATCGGCGCCGGTGAGCGCCTCGCAGACGGCGGCGAGGGCGACGGCGCCGAGCAGGTTGGGGGTGCCGCCCTCGTGCCGGGCCGGGCCGGTCGCCCAGGTCAGCTCGCCGGGCCGGTCACCGACCGAGGCGCTGGCGCCGCCGCCGGCCAGGTAGGGCGGTGCGGCGTCGAGCCAGTCGGCGCGACCGGCGAGGACACCGGCGCCGAACGGCGCGTACAGCTTGTGACCGGAAAAGGCCAGATAATCCGCGCCGAGCTCGTGGAGGGAGACCGGGTGGTGCGGTGCGAGCTGAGCGGCGTCGACAATCACGCGTACGCCGTACGAGTGCGCGACGTCCGCCAGGCGCCGGACCGGCCACACCTCACCGGTCACGTTGCTCGCCCCGGTCACGGTCAGTACGGCCGGACCGGTCAGCTGCCTCAGCGCCCGGTCCAGAGCCTCGACGGCCTCGTCCGGCGACGACGGCGCGGGCAGCCGCACCGGGTTCGGCCAGGGCAGCAGGTTGGCGTGGTGCTCGCCGTCGAACACGACAGTGGTGGTGCCCGGCGGCAGGGCGCGGGCGAGCAGGTTGAGCGCGTCCGTGGTGTTACGGGTGAAGACCACACAGTCGCCGGGACCCGCGCCGGTGAACTCGGCCACCACGTCACGGGCCAGCTCGTACGCGAGGGTGGACGCCTGCGACCGTACCCCCGTGCCCCGATGCACACTGCCGTAGCGCGGCAGCAGATCCTGGACCGCGCCGGCCGCGGCTCGCACGCAGGGCGCCGAGGCCGCGTAGTCGAGATGCGCGAAGCGCACGACCTCCCCGTCCGGGAGGGTGACCTTGAGGTCGTCGCCGACGACGTCGAGAGGGCTGATCGGGAACATGGCCGTGCCTCCGGGCTCGCGCTTGCCGCACCGGGTCCGGCGCGGCCTGGTCCTCACCCGGGGCACCCCATCGCGAACGCAAGGGTTGCCGGCCAGCAAGCCGGGGCTGTGCGCTGGCACTCATGACCTGCCGACGAAGGTAGCAGACGCCATAGAGTCGGAATCATGAATACCGAGTTCCGACAGGAGTGGGACGAGTGGCACGCGGCCCACGAGCAGCGGCGGGCGGCACCGCACGGCTTCCTCGCCATCACCGGTCTGCACTGGCTGGACGCGACTCCGCAGCGTTTCGACGGCGCGCCGGGCTCGTGGAGCAGCAGCCCGGAGGGGGTGACTGTCGCTCTCGGCGAGGGTGAGCAGCTCATCGTGGACGGCACGGCGCTGACCGGGACGCACCGGTTCCCGCCGATCGAGGAGCGCGCCGACATCACCGCTGACTACGGCGACGCGAAGATCGAGATCGCGCGGCGTGGCGGGTTCGACGTGGTCCGGCCGCGGCATCCGTCGAATCCGGTGCTGGCCGCCTACACCGGCACCCCGGCCTATCCGGCGGACGAGAAGTGGGTGGTCAGCGGGCGGTTCGTGCCCTACGACGAGCCGGTGCCGACGACGGTGGGCTCGGTGTCCGAAGGGCTCGAGCACGTCTACGAGTCGCCGGGCCGGGTCGACTTCGAGATCGGTGGGCAGCGGCTGTCGCTGATCGCGTTCAACGGGGCCGCGCCCGGGTCGCTCTACGTGCTGTTCACCGATGGGACGTCCGGGCTGACGACGTACGCGGCGAACCGCAGCCTGAACATCGCGCCTCCGGACGGGGACGGGGCGGTGGTGCTGGACTTCAATCGTTCGACGAACCTGCCGTGCGCGTACACGGAGTTCGCGACGTGCCCGCTGCCGCCGGCCGGTAACCGGCTTCCGGTCGCGGTCGAGGCCGGTGAGCTCCAGCCACGGTAGTTTCGGGCGATGGAGTCGCTTGTAGCGCCCGCGGTGGAGTTGATCGGGATTCGCTCCACCGCGGACCGGCCGGCTGAGTTGGGGCGGGCGCTCGGCTGCGTACTCGATCTGGTCGGTCCTGGTTTTGAGGTACGGCGTTTCGAGTCGCGCGGTAAGCCGAGTGCGCTGGTCTCGTCCGGCGGGTTTCCCCGGATCATCCTCAACGCCCACCTCGACGTCGTCCCGGGCACGCCTGATCAGTTCACCGCCCGGCGCGAGGGTGACCTGCTGTACGGCCGGGGCGCCCATGACATGAAGTGCGCCGCCGTCGTGCTGGCCACGGTGTTCCGCGATCTCGCACCGCGGCTGCCCTACCCGATCGCGTTGCAGCTGGTCACCGACGAGGAGGTGGGCGGTTTCGACGGCACCGGGCACCAGGTGGCGCAGGGTGTCCGGGGCGGTTTCGTGGTCATCGGTGAGCAGAGCAACCTGTGTGTCGTCACCGAGTCGAAGGGCATCCTGCGGGTGCGGCTCACCGCGAGCGGCCGGACTGCGCACGCCGCCTATCCGTGGCTCGGCGAGAACGCTCTGCTCACGGTTGTGGAGGCGGTCAACCGGTTGTTGAGCCGCTATCCGGTGCCGGTGGCCGAGGAGTGGACGACGACGGTGAACGTGGCCCGGATCGAGACCAGCAATGCGGCGGCGAACGTGGTGCCCGCTGATGCGACGGCCTGGCTGGACATCCGGTATCCCCCGTCGGAGGCGGGTCCGGGTGGGGATGCTCCGGCGTGGTTGCGGGAGATCGCCGGGCCGGGGGTGGAGGTCGAGGTGGAGGCGGCGGGGGCTCCGCATCACGCTGATCCGTTGTCGGCGGAGGTGGTGGCTTTGCGGCGGGCCGCTGAGTCGGTGGGGTACGAGGGGGCTTTGCTGCGTAAGCACGGTGCGGCGGACGGGCGGTTCTACTCGGCGCACGGGGTGGACGCGGTGATCTTCGGGCCGGGTGGGGACGGGCAGCACGGGCCCCACGAGTACGTGGACTTGCGGACGCTCCAGCCCTACCACGACGCCCTGACCACATTTCTCCACACCGTGCACCCCTGAAATACCCGGCTGGCCGTGAGGGGTGCCTCGCGCCGCGAAAAGCACCCCTTGACGCCAGCCGAGACACTCGGCTGGGCGTGAGCGGGGTCCTACGCTCCGAAAAGCACCGCTCAGCGCCAGCCGAGATGCCCGGCTGGGCGTGAGCGGGGTCCTACGCTCCAAAAAGCACCGCTCAGCGCCAGCCGAGATGCCCGGCTGGGCGTGAGCGGGGTCCTACGCCCCGAAAAGCACCGCTCAGCGCCAGCCGAGATGCCCGGCTGGGCGTGAGCGGGGTCCCGCGGCGCGAAAGGCCCCGCTCAGTGCCAGCCGGGGTCAGGCGGGAGTTGGGAAGGGGCTGCGCAGGAGGGACTCGACGCGGGTGGCGATGGCGCGGAGGTGGGGGCCGCGGGCCGCGTCGGCGAGGGCGTTGGCCGAGCAGGGGCCGTGGCGGTGCAGCATCTCCGCGTACCGCTGCTCGGTGCCGACCCGCTCACCGCGCGGGCTCGTCGTCTGATCGGCGTAGGTGAGGGCGTCCGCCATCAGGCTGCGCTCGTCCGCGAACACCGCGAGCTGCCCCGTGAACCCCTTGACCTCCGCCACGAACCGGGCCCCGGAGTGATAGGCCACAAGCCCCGCGATCCGCCCCGGCCAGCCCTCGGCGGTCAGGTGCACCGCGCCGTCGACCGGGTGGAATCCGGTGTGGGCGATCGGTTTCGCGTACCCGATGTCGTGCAGCCATGCCGCGGAGACCAGGATGTCCGGGTCCAGGCCCAGCCACCCGGCCAGGTCGGCGGCGCGCGAAGCGACGCCCGCGGTGTGCCGCCAGCGGTCGCCCATGTCACCCAGCAGGGTCTCGGCGATCGCGCGCGCGGCGTCGGCGCGGGTGGTCAGCATGCCGGTCATCGCCGGATCGTAGGCCCGCCCCAGTTAACAGCAGGCAAACGAACCGTAGCCGCCGCGCGAATCATGCGTCCGCGGGCACCGGCCGGCGGTTTCGGCGGTCCAGGGCGAACCCGATCGCGGCGAGCCACAGACCGCCGATGGCGAGGACCACACCGGTCCAGGCCGGGGCGAGATAGCCGAACCCCCGCGCGATGACCAGACCGCCCAGAGCCGCACCCAGGCTGTTGGCCAGGTTCATCGCCGACTGGTTCACCGCAGCGCCCATCAGCTGGGCCTCCGGCGCGACGGTGATCAGCCGGGCCTGGAGCGCCGGCCCGAGGAAGATGCTCGTCGCGCCGACCAGGAACGAGCTGACGAGCAGGCCGGGCGTATTGCTCGCGGTCATCGCGAACAGCAGGCAGGAGACGATCATCCCGGCGAAGCCGAGCACGGTGGCCCGGCGCAGGTTCCGGTCGGCGAAGACACCGCCGAGGGCGTTGCCAACCGTCATGCCGAGGCCGAACACCGCCAGGACCCACGGCACCCCGCTCTCCGGCAGCCCGGTCACCTCGGTGGTCACCGGCGCGATGTAGCTGTTGACCGCGAAGAACCCGGCGAAGCCGACCGACGCGGTGGCCGCCACCAGCCACACCTGCGGGCGGCGCAGGGCGCGCAACTCGGCGGCGGGTGAGCCTTCAGCCGCCGCGGGCGCGTCCGGCACGGTGGCGAGGACGGCGAACAGGGTGAGCACGAACGCACCGGCGATCACCAGGTAGGCGACGCGCCACCCGGCGTTCTGGCCCAGGTGGGTGATCAGCGGAACCCCCACCACGTTCGAGATGGTGAGGCCGCCGAGCACGATCGAGTAGCCGCGCGCCTCCCGGCCGGGACCCATCAGGGAGGCCGCGAGCAGGCCGGCCGCGCCGAAGTAGGCGCCGTGCGGCAGGGCTGCCACGAACCGGCCGGCCAGCACCCACCCGAAGCTGGGCGCCAGCGCGGAGGCGACGGTTCCGGCGGCGAAGAGCACCAGCAGGGCGAGGACCAGCCGCTTGCGCGGCATCCGGGCGGAGAGCACGGCGATCAGGGGCGCGCCGGCGACGACACCGAGGGCGTACGCGGTGATGACCCAGCCCGCCTGTGCGACAGCGTCCTCGGCCGACCGTTCCCACGCCAGCGGCAACAGGTCACGGGCCATGTCCGGCAGCAGCCCCATCGCGACGAACTCGGTGAGGCCGATCGCCACCCCGCCGAGGGCGAGCGCGAACAGGGCGGTCCAGCGTTGCCGCGGGGTGAGTTGATCCACTCGGGGAATCTATCGGTCCGGAGTGTTCGCCCAGGTCAGCGAGTGGCCCAGCTCACCACCTGACCGTTCGGATGACCACTACGGACCGAACGGCCCTGGCCGGGGCCGCAAACGTTTGCTTCCCTCGATGGGCTCCCGGCCACCGACGAATAGGTCAACTATGATGACAACGCCCACCCCCGGGCGTCACCGGCTCCACCCCCGTCGGCTCGTCAAGTACCGGAAGCGGCTACTCGGCGCACTCGTGGTGGCGCTCTGCGTCGCCCCGCTGGCGCTGGTGAACGGGAACGCCACCGCTGCCACGGCCCTGCCGCCGCAGCCCGGGAACTTCAAGGGGTACGCCTTCGACGCGTGCACCGCCCCGTCGAGCGACACGATGAAGGCGTGGCTGCAGTCGCCGTTCCGTGCGGTCGGCATCTACTTCGGTGGCGCCGCCCGCGGCTGCACGCAGGCGAACCTGACCGCCGACTGGGTCAAGGAGCAGATCGGCCGCGGCTGGCGGCTCATCCCGATCTACGTGGGGCCGCAGGCGACCTGCACGACCACCACGAAGAAGACCGTCATCGACAACGCGAGGGCGATCGCTCAGGGACGGGCCACCGCCGACGACGCGGTGAACCAGGCGAAGAAGCTGGGCCTCTCACCGGAGAGCGTGCTGATCTACGACATGGAGGCGTACCGCACCGACGACGCCACCTGCCGCAACGGCGTGCTGAACTTCATGAGCGCCTGGAGCGCCCGGCTGCACGACCACGGCTACTTCTCCGGTTACTACAGCAGCGTCAGCTCCGGCATCGCCGACCAGGTGACCGTTTACAACAAGGCCGGTTACGTGCGGCCGGACTACGTGGACTTCGCCCGCTGGGACGAGGTCGTCACGCTCACCGACAAGGCGATCCCGGCCACGCACTGGACACCGCAGCGCCGGATGAAGCAGTACCAGGGCGCCCACAAGGAGACCTGGGGCGGGGTGACGATCAACATCGACAGCAACTACCTTGATTTCGTACGCCTACCGGCACCCAAGCTCGCCGACTGGACCCGTAACGGCTGGTCCGACGTGCTGGCGCGGACCAAGAGCACCGGCAACCTCTTCGCGTACCCCGGCAATGGCACGGTGGTGACCGAGAGTGGCCGCACCAAGGTCTCCGGTTCCTTCGGCAAGGCCAACGCGATCGTGCGGATGGACCTCAACCGGGACGGCTTCCAGGACGTGATCACCCGGACCACGTCGGGTGCGCTCTACTTCTATCCCGGCAAGAGCAACGGCACGCTCGGTGCCCGCAAGGTGCTCGCCAAGAACTTCAAGCACATGCGGGAGCTGACCGCGATCGGCGACTTCAACAAGGACGGCTACCCCGACCTGCTGGCGTCGCAGACCAGCAACGGCAACGTCTACCTGTACCCGGGCAAGAAGGGCGCCAAGTTCGGCACCCGCAAGGCCCTCGCCTACGGCAACTGGAACGGTCGCAGCGAGTTCACCGGCGCCGGCGACTACAACCGCGACGGGTTCCAGGACCTGGTCATCAAGGTGAACAGCTCCGGCAACATGTATCTGATCCCGGGCAAGTCCGGCGGCTTCAAGTCACCGGTGAAACTGGGCGGCGGCCGTGGCCTGCGCGACTGGACCGGCATCGGCGACTTCGACCGGGACGGCTTCACCGACCTGGTCGCGGTGCAGGCGTCGACCGGTTATCTGATGCTGTTCCGCGGTACCGGCAAGGCATACAAGGCCGGTATCCGGATCTCGACCGGCTACAAGGGCCGTACGCCACTCTTCTGATCCTCTGAACAGCCACGACGACGGCCGCCCGCGGACCACGCGGGCGGCCGTCGTGTCATTCCGCGCCAACCGCACGGTGCCCCGGAAGGCGGCTCCGGCACTGTCAGCGGCCGGTAACGTCGGTTGCCGACCGGGCCGTCGGACAAGGAGCCGAGATGCCGGACCACGAGCAGCCGAGCCGAGCCGAACTCGACAACCGCGCCGAGCTCCAGCGCCGCATTGATCGAGAGCGGACGCAGGGAGAGGACCGGGTAGAGGCTCGTCAATACCTCGCCCGGAAGATTGAACTTGAGTGCCAGAACGAGACCATCGATGTCGACTTCCTGCTGCATGCCTACAGCGACATCTACGATCAGCCGGTTCTCATGCTCATGCAGGATCTGCAGAACCGGGCCGCGTTGTATTACAACGTCGTCGAGGCGCTCAAGGCACCCGGCTCGGGTGCCACCGCGGCGGATCTGAAAAGCCAGTACGCGCACCTCGGATTGATCTTCGAGGACAACGACTGGCCGAATCCGAACGGCCGGGATCTGATGGACAAGGCGATCAGCAGGATCAACAAGCTGCGGACAGCCATCCTGGACACGCTGCGCACCCACGGGCGCCGGCTCATCTCCGACCTGAACTTCGACGCCACGCTGGCGGTCGGTGTCCAGGTCGAGTTCTCCTGGCCGCCGGGTTTCACCATCACCGTGCAGCCCGAGGTCACCGTCAGGGTGCCCGAGGCGGTGGCCGCGCAATGATCCAACGCGGCCACCGCGTTTCTCAGCGGGCGGCGCGGAGGGTGTCGCGCAGGGTGTAGTAGGCGGGCTTGCGGCTGAAGTCGTCCCACATGATCGTGGCGGCGCCCTCGGCCGGGAAGAACACCGGCACCCAGCTGTACTTGTCGGTGAAGCCCCAGATGGTGAACGAGTTGCAGTGGTCGACGGCGAGGCAGGCGTTCAGGACCGTCTGGTAGTAGGTGGCCTGGGTCTGCAGCTGCTCGGCGGTGGGCACGCCGCCCTCGGGCAGGTCCATCCGCACGTCGAGTTCGGTGATCGCGGTCTTCAGGCCGAGGTCGTCGAAGCGCTGCAGGACCGCGCCGAGCTGGTCGGGCGCGCCGTAACGCATGCTCAGGTGGGCCTGTGAGGCGAAGCCGTGCAGCGGCACCCGGTCCTTGAGCAGCTGCTTCGCGAGCGCCTCGTAGGCGTCGACCTTGACGCCCGGCCAGTCGACGCCGTAGTCGTTGAGGAAGAGCTGGGCCTTCGGGTCGGCCTGGTGCGCCCAGCGGAACGCGTCGGCGACGATGCCGGGGCCGAGCTCCCGGATGAAGACGTTCTCCTGGCGGTACTCGCCGTTCTCGGTGAAGATCTCGTTGGCGACGTCCCACTGGTGGATCTTGCCGCGGTAGTGGCCGACGACCGTACGGATGTGGTTCTTCAGGATCGAGCGCAGCTCGGCCTTGGTGAAGGTGCCCTCGTTGAGCCAGGCCGGGTTCTGGCTGTGCCAGAGCAGCGTGTGCCCGCGGACGGCCTGACCGTTCTGCCGGGCGAACTTCACGATGGCGTCGGCCGGGCCGAAGTTGTAGCGGTCGCGCTCCGGGTGGATGAACTCCCACTTCATCTGGTTCTCCGGCGAGACCGAGCTGAACTCACGCGCCAGGACCTGGCGGTACTGCCTGTCGTTGGGGAACGGGTCGGGATAGGGCTGGTCGACGTGGTGGCCGCCGCCGGCGACCGCGGTGCCGATCCGCAAGTCTCGGGGTGCGGCCTTGCGCAGCGAGAGGTCGTGGCTGCCGTGCCGGTCCTTTTCCGAGGTCGCGGCCTGAACCGGCGGGCCTGAGGTGGCAAGCAGAGCCGACGTGGCAAGGACGGCCACGACGACGCGAGAGGTCTTTCTCACGGTGACTCCTTCAAGGGCGGGAGCCACGCCGGACCCGGAAGGTGGCGACCGGGCGAACGGCGTAACTTTCGGGTGTCATCCGTAAGTTATGTGGAGCACCGACGATCGTCAATGGGCGCGGCGCGGTGACCTCGCCGGGGGCGCTACGGCGCCGGGCGCCCGTGCCCCTCCGGGCGGGACTGCGCCGAATCCGGTCATCCGGCGGGCCGGGTGGGACGAATCACTTCCGTGGTGGGAACCGAGAGACTGATCAGGCGGGTGTGGAGCGACGGCACCCGGTACGAGATGACGGTGCCGGCCCCGATCGGCGAAGGTGAGCAGCCGTGCCGGGCTTGACCACTGGAGACCGATCGGTCACGAGCTCAGGACGCCGAATAACCATCCTCGAGATATGCGGTCTCTCCCTTCGTCCGCGCCTCCAAACTGGCGGCGGCCCGGCGGGCGAGTAGCGGCGAGAGTCGTTGTTCCTGCTCGTGCGGGTTCGACCACGCCCAACTGCGCAGTTCGCCGGGTGGCAGGTGGATGGCCGCGACCTGCTGGGGTGACAGCCGGCCACCGTCGAACACGATCATGAGGCCTTCGGTGCGGCCGGGACGTGGTGGCACCCAGTCGATGGCGAGTAGCCGACCTGGCTCGACGGTGAGCCCGAGCTCTTCCTGGATCTCGCGGACGGCGGCGGTGCGGGGCGACTCGTCGGCTTCGACGCAGCCGCCGGGCAGTTCCCAGTAGGTCTTGGTGTAGGCGGGTTCGACGAGCAGGAGCCGGCCGGTGTCGTCGAAGAAGAGGACGGCCGCGGCCATCCGCTTGCGCGGCAACGTGGCGGTGTAGTCGTCGGTCATCCCGCCAGGCTAGACACCGCGCCGGTTCTCTTGACCGGCGACTTACTGCTTTACTATGGTCCTAGTAAAGCAGTAAGGGGTTACCGTGTTCGTCTTCCGGCTCGACACCCATTCCGGCGTGCCGCCGTATCTGCAACTCGTTCAGCAGGTTCGCCAGGCGGTGCTGCTGGGCTTTCTCCAGCCCGGCGACCGGCTCCCGCTCATCCGGGAGGTGGTCGAGGACCTGGCGATCAATCCGAACACCGTCGCCAAGGCGTACCGGCAGATGGAGCAGGAGAACCTGGTCACCGGCCGGCCCGGCCAGGGGACGTTCGTCGATGAGCAGCAGTCGGCCGCGATGCCGGCGTCGACGTACACGTCGCTGGGCCGGGGCCTGGCGACCTGGCTGCGCCGTGCCTACGCCGCCGGCCTCGACGAGCGGGCGGTCAACGCGCTTTTCACCTCCGTGCACCAGCAGACCCGGAACGAGGACGCGGCGTGACAGAGACCGAGATCGCGCTGCGCACCGACGGTGTGGGCAAGCGATACCGGAAGGGCTGGGCGCTGCGCGACTGCACCCTGACCCTGCCGGCCGGCGGCGTGATCGCGCTGGTCGGGCCGAACGGCGCGGGTAAGACCACGCTGCTGCGCCTGGTCGTCGGGTTGCTGGCACCGAGCACCGGCACCGTGGAGGTCCTCGGCCACGACGTCACCGCCAGCACCCCGCACACCCTGTCCCGGGTCGGGTTCCTGGCCCAGGATCACCCGCTGTACAAGCGGTTCACCGTCGCCGAGATGCTCCGCTTCGGCCGGGCCTGTAACCTGCGGTTCGACCAAGGGCTGGCCGAACGGCGGCTGGCGAAGCTGGGCATTCCCCTCGACCGCAGAACCGGCACGCTCTCCGGCGGGCAGCAGGCCCAGGTCGCGCTGGCCCTGGCCCTGGCGAAGCGGCCCGACCTGCTCGTCCTCGACGAGCCGGTGGCCAGCCTCGACCCGCTGGCCCGGCACGAGTTCCTCCAGGTCCTCATGGGCGCGGTCGCCGAGGGCGGGGTGACTGTCCTGTTCTCCTCCCACCTCGTGCACGAGCTGGAGCGTGTCTGCGACCACCTGATCGTGCTCAACCACGGCCGGGTCACGCTCACCGGTGACATCGACACCCTCCTCGCCGAGCACCGCGTGCTCGTCGGCCCGCGCACGGTCACCGACCTCGACCGGGCCGGCACCGTCGTGGAGGCGGTCCACAGCGACCGGCACACGACCCTGCTGGTGCGCGACGGGGCCATCACCACCGCGCCTGGCTGGCAGGCCCAGCCGGTGGCGCTGGAGGAACTGGTGCTGGCGTACCTGCGCCGGCCGTCCGAGCCGGGCGCCGCTGTGACGGCGGGGGTGGCGGCATGACGTGGCTGATCTGGCGCCAGCACCGGGCCGAGGTCTGCGTCCTGGGTCTGCTAGTCGGCGTGTTCGGCATCGCCCTGCTCGTGCTCGGGGCGCAGGCCCACGACCTGTTCCCCGGCGGTCCCGCCCGGTGTGCGGGAGAGGCCGGTGTCACCGAGGGCTGCGCGGCCTCCTTCCGCCGGCTCGACGAGGGGTACGGGTACGTCGAGAACCTCCTGGCGGCCTTCTATCTGGTTCCCGTCGTCATCGGTGCGTTCCTCGGTGCGCCGCTGCTCGCGCGCGAGCTGGAGGACGGCACCTGGCAGCTCGCCTGGACGCAGGCCGTGCCGCGGATGCGCTGGCTGGCCGTCAAGCTCGCGGCCCTGGCCGGCGTCACCGTCACGCTCACCGCGCTGTTCACCGCGGTGCTCACCTGGTTCCGTCAGCCGTTCGACGCGTGGGAGGGGCGGTTCCAGTACGACGCCTTCGACCTGGAGGGACTTGTTCCGGTGGCGTACGCGCTGTTCGCGTTCGGCGTCGCCACCGCGGCCGGGGCGATCCTGCGGCGCAGCCTGCCCGCGTTCGGCGTCGCGTTCGGGGCGTTCCTGGCCGCCCGGATGTCGGTGGCGCTGCTGGCCCGTCCCGCGTACGCCACCCCGCTCACCACCACGGAGACGGTCCCCGCCGGCGGCTCGGCGGACCAGGCGGGGCACCTGCCCGGCATCGCCGGCTGGACGATCGAGAACGGCTACGCGGATGCCACGGGGCGCAGGCTGAGCTGGACCGAGTACTACGGGCTGGAGGACGCCGCCAACCGGGCCGGCACCAACCTCAACCAGTTCCTGAACGCGCGGGGCATCCAGCAGTTCGAGATCTACCACCCGGCCGACCGGTTCTGGACGTTCCAGCTCATCGAGGCGGCCCTGTTCGCCGCCGTCGCGGCGGTCCTGATCGGTGTGGTGGTGTGGCGGGTACGGCGCCGGATGATCTAGACCTGGCTACGGCCCGGGGAGGGTGAAGATCACCGCGGTGCCGCCGTCCGGGCTCTCCTCGACGCGGATCACGCCGCCGTGGCGGTCGACGATGCGGGCGCAGCTCGACAGGCCGATGCCGTGGCCGGAGGCCGGGGCGTTGTCGAGCCGGGTGAACATGTCGAACACGCGCTGCCGCTGCTCCGGCGGGATGCCGACCCCGTTGTCCGCGACCGTGACGGCCCAGCCGTTCCCGGCGGGCTCGGCGGTCACGGTGACCCGGCACTGTCGTTCCGGGTGCCGGTACTTGACCGCGTTGGCGATCAGGTTCTGCAGCAGTTGCCTGGTCAGCACCGGATCGCAGGAGACCGCCGGCAGTGGTGCGGGCACGGTGACCCGCGCCCCGGCGTCCTCGACCGCCGCGTGCAGGTCGGCGAGCGCCTGATCGGCGATCTCGTGCAGGTCGGCCGGGACCCGGCGGACCGGGGCACTGCCTGCCTGGGCGTAACCGAGCAGCGACCGGATGAGGTCCGTCATCCGGGTGACCGCCCGGGTCGCGGCGTCCACCCACTTGCGGGTGTCGCCGGTGGCCACGTCCTCGAGGAGCTCGAGATAGCCGCGGACCGCACCCAGCGGTGCGACCAGGTCGTGGCTCACGGCACCGGCGAAGTTCGCCAGGTCGGCGTTGGACCGGCGCAGGTCCTCGTTGGCGGCGGCCAGCTCGCGCCGGGCCGCCTCGATGGCGCGCTGCTGGGCGCGGTCGTTGGTGACGTCGTTCATCGCGACGACGGCGCCCATCGGTGTGCCGTCCGGTGCGATCAGGGCGCGGCCGCCGGCGCTGACGTGCACGGCCTCACCGGTCGTGCGCCTGATGATGAACTCGGCGTCGCTGACGGTGCCCTCGCTCAGGGCGCGGATCAGCGGGATCCGGTCGTGCGCGAGGGGGGTACGGCCGTCGGTCTCGTACAGCGAGTAGCGGGCGGCGAAGTCCTCCGGGGCGACGGCCGGGTCCGCGTCCAGCCCGTGCCACTCCCGCGCGGCCCGGTTGAACAGGGTCAGGCGGCCGCTGCGGTCGGCGGCCACCACGGCGACGTCGATCGTCTCGAGCAGCGTGTCGGTCCACCGCTGCCGGGCCTCGGAGATCGCCGCGATCTCCCGGTTGTAACGGGCCTGCCGGCGGCGTTCGAACAGGGCCAGGATGATGTCGGCGAGGTCCTCTAGCCGGGCGATCTGATCGTCGTCGAGGGTGGCCGGCTCGGTGTGGAAGACGCAGAGTGAGCCGAGCGCGTAACCGTCCGGGGTGATCAGCGGCGCCGAGGCGTAGAACCGCACGCCGGCGTGGACCCCGGTGACCCACGGGTTCGCCCGGTAGGCCGGGTCGAGGCTGGCGTCGGGCACGTAGGTGAACTGCCCGGCCTCGAACCGGATCGCGCACATCGAGTCGGACCGGTCCGAGGTGCCGCCCTCGAACCCGACGGTGGTGAGCTGGCACTGCCGGTTCTCGTCGATCAGGTTCAGGGTGGCGGTGGGCACGCCGGCGATGGCCGCGGCCACCCGGACCACCGCTTCGAGTTCGTCGCCGGCGGGCGAGTCGAGCAGGCGGTACTCGTGCAGGGCGGCGAGCCTCAGCCGTTCCCGCTGTCCCAGCGACTCGACGAGATCCACTCCTGGCCTATCGGCAGGCTCATCGGCTATCTGACCCGGTGGGCGCGGGCAGCGTGAAGACGACTGTCACCCCGCCGTCCCCGTTCTCCTCCATCCGGATCGTGCCGCCGTGCCGGTCGACGATGCGCAGGCAACTCGACAGTCCGATGCCCTGACCGCCGTCGGCGCGCGGGTCCAGCCGGGTGAACATCTCGAACACTCGGTAGCGGTGCTCGGCGGGAATGCCGATGCCGTTGTCGGCCACCCGCACAGCCTCGCTGCCGGCGGTCACGGTGATCAGGCACGGCCGCTCCGGATGCCGGTACTTCACCGAGTTGGCGATCAGATTCTGCAGCAGCTGCCGGACCAGCACCGGGTCGCAGGACACTTCGGGCAGGGCGCCGGGCACACTGACGCGCGCACCGCAGGACGCGATCTCGGCACGCAGGTCGGTCAAAACCTGATCGATCAACTTCTTCAGGGGTACGCGAACACGGCGTACCGGGGCACTGCCCGCGCGGGCGTACCCGAGGAGGGAGTCGATCAGGTCCCGCATCCTGATCACGGCACGTCCCGCCGCGTCGACCCACTGCCGGGGCCGGCCGTCCAGGTCGTCGCCGATCAGCTCCAGGTAGCCGCCGACCGCGGCCAGCGGCGCCACCAGGTCGTGGCTCACCGCGCCGGCGAAGTTGGTCAGGTCGGCGTTGGACCGGCGCAGGTCCGCGTTCGCCGCGCCCAGTCGCTCCTTCGCCTCCTCGATGATCCGGCGGCGGGTGTGGTCGCTGGTGATGTCGTGCAGCGCGACCACGGCGCCGGTGATCGTGCGGTCTGCCGCGGTCAGCGCCCGGGCGTTGGCCCGCAACCGCACCGGCTCGCGCCCGGGCGGCCGGACCATCAGCTCCCGGCCGATCACCGGGTCGCTCCCGCCCAGTACGAGCATCAGCGGCACCTGATCCTCCGGTACCAGGGTGCGCCCGTCCGGCTCGTACAGGGCGTAGCGGGCCGCGACGTCGACGGCCGGCGCCTCCAGGTCGATGTCCGGGGCGTGCCGGGCGCGGGCGGCCGGGTTGAACATGGTGACGCCGCCGATCCGGTCGACAGCGATCACGGCGACGTCGATGGTGTCCAGGACCGTCTCGGTCCACTGCGTACGGGCCTCCACGTCGGCGGCCATCTCGGCGGTGAGCCGGGCGAGCCGGCGCCGCTCGAAGAACGCCACGATGATCCCGGCGAGGTCCTCGAGGCGGCTGATCTGCTCGGTGGTGAGCTCGTGCGGCACGAGGTCGTAGACGCAGAGGGTGCCGAGGACGTAGCCGGACGGTGCGATGAGCGGGGCGGAGGCGTAGAAGACGAGGTTGCCCAGCTCACCGGTGACCCAGCGGTTGGATCGGTAGTCCGGATCCAGGCGGGCGTCGGGGAGGTGGACGAACCTGCCCTCTTCCAGGCGTACCGAACACATGGCGTCTTCCCGGTCGCAGTCGCGGCCGATGAAACCGACGGTGGTGAGCTGGCACTGCCGCCGGTCGTCGATCAGGTTGAGGGCGGCGGCGGGCACACCGGCCACGGCGGCCGCGACCCGGACCACCGCCTCCAGCTCGGCCTGCGGCGGGGTGTCGAGCAGCTGGTACTCGTGCAGCGCGGCAAGCCGCTGCTGCTCCCGTTCGACAGTGGTACCCACCTACACCTGTTCGGCACCCGGCTCGCACCCCTTACCGGCAACGCCCTTCCGTCAGTAGCCGACGTCGCGGCGGCGGAAACCGGCGAGGCCGGCGGCGAGCAGCACGGCGGCCACGGCGGTGAGTACGGCCAGGGGTGCGGCGGTCACCGTCTCCAGGGGTGCCTGAGGCAGGTGGACGAACGGGGACGCCTGTTGCGACCAGTCGGGCAGGCGGAACGAGTCGGCGAACAGCTGGACGACCGCGCAGTAGCCGACCGCCACCCAGCCGACCGCCACGGCGGCCCGCGCCTGCCAGCCCAGGCTCAGCACCGCCACGGCCACCACCGCCCACACCGCGGGCAGGTAGACCAGGGCCACGCCGGTCATCCGGAGGGCCTGGCCGGGTTCGCCGACGGTCAGCCCGTACGCGAGGCCCTCGCCGAACCCGGCGGCGAGCAGCACCAGGGCGCTCCCGGCCAGGGCGACGCTGAGATGGCTGCCCAGCCAGGCGGCGCGGCTGACCGCGGTGGCCAGCAGCGGCTCGGCGCGCCCGCCGGTCTCCTCGGACCGGGCCCGCAGGGCGGCGGCCACGCCGAAGGCGCAGGCGAGCAGGGCACCCGTGGTCACGGTGAGGGCGAGGTACGCGTCGACCACGTCCGACGCCCCGCCGGGGAGGAACTCGGCCACCTCGGGGTTGTCGGCGATGTACTGCTCGATGCTGTCGCCGAGCGAGCCGTACGCCAGGCCGAGCACGCCGACACCGGCGACCCAGCCGATCACGGAGCCCCGTTGCAGCCGCCACGCCAGCCCGATCGGGGTGCCCAGCGCCCGGGACGCGCGCGGGCGGCCGGGACGTGACCTGACCAGCCCGGCGCCGAAGTCCCGCCGGTCCAGGGCCACCAGCGCGATCCCGGTTGCCGCGACCGCCGTACCGATCAGGAGCAGCACCGGCCACCAGCGTTCCTGCCCGTACGGAAAAGTGCGCTGACCCCAGCCGATCGGCGACGCCCAGCTCAACGCGGTGTTGCCGGCGTCGCCGGCGGCGCGCAGCATGAAGGCCGCACCGATCGCCAGGCCGACCGCGCCGTAGACCCCCCTCGCGTGCTCGAACACCTGCGCCGCGACCGCTGTCAGCGTGGCGAACAGCAGGCCGACGCCGGCGAGCGCCGCGGCGAACAGCGCCGACCCGGCGACCGGCAGGCCGGTACCGGTGGCCACCGCGAAGACCAGCACGCCGACCGTGAGGTCGGCCAGCGCGGCCAGCCAGAGCGCGGCGAAGACCGGCGCCCGCCGCCCCACCCGGGCGGACCGGATCAGCTCGGCCCGGCCGGCCTCCTCGTCGGCGCGGGTGTGCCGGCCGACCAGGAACATGTTCATCAGGGCGATCACGATCGAGGTGAAGGCGAAGATCTCGAAGACGATCTCGCCGCCGATCGAGTCGAGCAGGCCGACCGGGCCGCTCATGGCGATGACCGCCGTGTTGCCGCCCAGGGTGGCGCGCAGTTTCGCCAGCTCCTCGGCGGTGCCGTAGAGGCTCTGGCTCTGGGTGGACTGGACCAGGACGAGCAGGCCGGCGCCGCCGATCCAGAGCGGGAGACGGACACGTTCCTGGCGCAGGCTGAACCTGAGCAGCGTGCGGGTCCCGCTCATTGCTCCTCGCCCTCACCGTAGTGGCGCAGGAACATCTCCTCCAGCGTCGGCGGGGTGCTGGTGATGCTGCGGACGCCCAGCGCCGCGAGTTCGCGCATCACCGGTTCCAGGCCCTGCGTGTCGACGTCGAAGCGGGCGTGGTGCTCGTTGACCACGGCGTCGTGCACCCCTGGCAGCCGATCGATGCCGGTCACCGGCTTGGCGGTTTCCACCGAGATCGACGTACGGGTCAGGTGCCGCAACTCGCTCAGCGTGCCCGACTCGACGGTGCGCCCCAGCCGGATGATGCTGACCCGGTCGCAGAGCGCCTCCACCTCGGCCAGGATGTGGCTGGAGAGCAGAACGGTGCGGCCCTCGTGCTTGAGCTGCTGCACACATCGCTGGAACTCGGACTCCATCAGCGGGTCGAGCCCGCTGGTCGGCTCGTCGAGCAGCAGCAGCTCCGCGCCGGAGGCGAGGGCGGCGATCAGGGCGACCTTCTGGCGGTTGCCCTTGGAGTAGGCGCGGGCCTTCTTCGACGGGTCCAGGTCGAACCGCTCCAGCAGCTCGTCGCGGCGCTTACGGTCCAGGTCACCCCGCAACCGGCCGATCAGGTCGATCACCTCGCCGCCGGTGATGCCCGGCCAGAGGATCACGTCGCCCGGCACGTAGGCCAGGCGCCGGTGCAGGGCGACGGCATCCGCCCATGGGTCGCCGCCGAGCATGCGCACGGTCCCGGCGTCCGCTCTCAGCAGGCCGAGCAGGACGCGGATGGTGGTGGTCTTGCCGCTGCCGTTGGGGCCGAGGAAGCCGTGCACCTCCCCCTCCTCAACGGTCAGGTCGAGCCCGTCGAGCGCTGTGGTCCGGCCGAACAACTTGGTCAGTCCGGAGATCGCGATAGCGGCCATGGATCGTCCTTCCTCACTCCCTTCCCAGAGTCCTCCGGGCGCGCGATCCCGGCAGCCCCGAACACAGTCCAAGAACCGACAATCTTGATCCGCCGCCCACGCCGCTCGCCCGCTCCCCTCGCTCGCTCGCGGGCCCGCTCGGTGGGGCGTGACGGGCGGCGGGGCGGGGCGGCTGGAGGTGGGCAGGTCAGCCCGGAGCGCGCGCAACGGTCTGGTGGGCGCAGCTGGGCCGCGTGGTGGAGGCGGTACCCCGTAGTTGGTTTTGGGGACTTCGTTCACCGTACGAAAAAAGGAGGGTGAGGCGAGGTCAAGCCTGGACCGGTGGGGTTTGGCGGGTCAGAACCATCTGCGGCGGCGGTAGTGACCGTGATGGCGATAGTGGCCGTGATGACGGTAGTGACCGTGATGTCCATATGCGCCGGGGTGACCGTAGGCGCCCGGGTGGCCGCCGTAAGCGCCCGGGTGGCCGTGACCGTAGCCCTGGCTGCGGGCGATGCGGTGGTTGACCTCGCGCAGGAGGCTGTCGACGGCGGGGTTGTGGCGCTTGTGGGACATGCGCTGGAGCCTTGAGGCGACCATGGAGAGAACGAACCGCTTCATCATGCCGCTCACGCATCGACTCCTTGTCAGTTCGGCCTCTGACGCTCCATGGTAGCCAGCCCCGTCCAGCCTGACCTGTACGTACGCTGCTGATTCGCTGTAAATCGGTGGACGTCATCCGGTGGGGCGACAAGGGTTGGCGGCATGTGGCAGGACGAGATCTGGGGCGACGGTACGGCTCGGCGATATGACACTCCGGGCAGTGGGATGTTCGCGCCGGAGGTGCTCGGGCCGGCGGTGGATCGCCTGGTCGCGCTGGCCGGAGACGGGCGGGCGCTGGAGTTCGCGATCGGGACCGGGCGGGTCGGTGTGCCGCTGGCGGAGCGTGGGGTGCCGGTCGCCGGGATCGAGCTGTCGGAGCCGATGCTCGCGCGGCTGCGCACGAAGGCCGGGCCGGAGCGGATTCCGGTGGTTGTCGGTGACATGTCGACGGCCACGGCGCCGGGGCGGTTCTCGCTGGTCTACCTGGTGTACAACACGATCTCGAACCTGACGACGCAGGCCGGGCAGGTGGCGTGCTTTCGCAACGCGGCGCGGCACCTGGAGCCGGGTGGCCGGTTCCTGATCGAGCTGTGGGTGCCTGAGCTGCGCAAACTGCCGCCGGGGCAGGAGGCGACGGTCTGGGCGGTGGAGGCGGGATATATCGGGCTGGACACGTACGACACGCTGAACCAGCACGTGGTCTCGCACCACTTCCGCTTCGGTGCCGGGGCGGAGGCCGAACTGGGGCGCAGTCCGCACCGCTACATCTGGCCGGCCGAGCTGGACCTGATGGGGCAGCTGGCCGGGTTCGAGCTGGAGAGCCGGCACGCGGACTTCAGCGGCGGGGAGTTCACGGCGGAGTCACGCTCGCACGTGTCGGTCTACCGGCTGGCGGGCTGATGCTGATCCGGCCGGCCGCCGGGGGCGACGCGGTGGGGCTGGCGGATGTGCATGTGCGTGCGTGGCGGGTGGCCTATCGAGGGCTGGTTCCGCAGGCTCATCTCGACCGGATGGATCCGGTGGCGCGTGTGCCGGGGTGGGAGCAGTGGATTCGGGAGGTGCGGCCGCCGGCGGGCATCTTCGTGCTGGACGACGGTGGGACGGTGGCGGGGTTCGTCACGGTGTCGGCGGGCCCGGAACCCGGCACCGGGGAGATCAACGCGATCTACCTGGCCCCGGAGCACTGGGGTCAGGGAGCCGGGCGGCAGCTGATGAGCTTCGCCGTGGATCATCTGACCCGGGCCGGATTCCGGGAGTCTGTGCTGTGGATGCTGGGGAGCAACGAGCGGGCGCGCAGATTCTACGAGGCCGGTGGGTGGGTGCCGGACGGGGTGTCCCGGGTGGACGAGTCTCGCGGAGCCCCTCTTACTGAGATCCGGTATCGCCGGAGTCTTGCTTCAGCGGCCGGTTTTGCGAGCGGCGGCCCTGCGGTCTCAGCGGCCGGCGGCTTTGCGGTCTCAGCGGCCGGCGGCTTTGCGGCGGCGGCGCCGGGCGAAGAGGGCGGCGGTGAGGGCGCCGACGGCCAGGGCGAGCAGGCCGACCTCACTGGGTGAGGCGAGTTCGACGAGCTGGGCGTCCTTGTTCTCGGTGGGGTTCTGCATGGTGATCACTGTAGACAGTCGGGCCAAGGCGCCGGGGTTAGGGTGACGTGCATGTACACCGAGCCGCACTGGGCCACGTCGGGGCTGGTCGTGATCGACATGCAGGTGGACTTCACCGAGGGCGGGGCGCTCGCGGTGCCGGGGACGGCAGCTGTCACGCCGAACGTGGGGCGGCTGGCGGACGGGTTCCGGCGAGCCGGGCTGCCTGTCGTGCACATCGTTCGGCTCTACCCGCCCGGGTCGGGTGATGTGGATCCGCCGCGCCGGGAATTCGTCGAGGCGGGCGGGGTGGCGGTGGCGCCGGGGACGCCGGGTTCCGCTGTGATCGCGGGGCTGGCGGGAGCCGGCGGGCCGGTCGAGGTTGACGCGGAGCTGGTGCTCAGCGGGGTGCCTCAAGAGGTGGGGAAGAACGAGATCGTGTTGTACAAGCCGCGGTGGGGGGCGTTCTACCGGACCGGGCTCCAGGGGTGGTTGCGGGAGCGCGGGGTGGACACGGTGGTGGTCGCGGGGTGCAACCTGCCGAACTGTCCGCGGGTGACGTTGTTCGAGGCGAGTGAGCGGGACTTTCGTACGGTGCTCGCGCACGACGCGGTGTCCCAGGCCAGTCCGGAGCGGCTGGCGGACCTGGCCGGTATCGGGGTGAATCTGCTTTCCACCGATGCCATCCTCGCTGCTGTCTCGGCCGGCTTGCGGCAACGCTGAAAGCCGGCCGGAAACGGCGACGGTGCGGGACCGTGGTCCCGCACCGTCAGCGGTGATTACTTCCGGGTCGTGGCGGCTTCCTCGGCCTGACCGGCTTCTTCCTGGCCGGCTTCCTCGGCGCCCGCCTCGTCCTGGCCGGCTTCCTCGGCGCCGCCCTCTTCCTGGCCGGCCTCTTCCTGGCCCTCTTCCGCGCCACCGGCGTCGCCGCCGGCCTCGGCCAGGGCGGCCTTGGCGTCCACCAGAGCCAGGCAGGACTGGAGCAGGACAGCCTGGGCAGCGGTCACAGCCGCGGCGGCGTCCTCGGCCGCGCCTTCCTCGCCGGCGCCCTCTTCAGCGGCGCCTTCCTCGGCAGCGCCCTCTTCAGCGGCGCCACCCTTCTCGGCGCCACCCTTCTCCGCGCCCTTGCCCTTGCCCGCGTTGCCCTTCTCGGCCTTCTTCATCGTCTTGGCCCACTTCTTGGCGAGGGCCTTCCGCTGAGCCTTCTCCTCGGCAGCGCTCTGCTCGTCGCCGGCGGCACCTTGCTCGGCGCCCTCTTCGGCACCCTGCTCGGCACCCTCCTCGGCGCCCTGCTCAGCACCTTCTTCGCCGGCACCGCCCTCGATCGCCGCGATGTCCGCCGCGAACTGGTCGCACGAAGCCTCCAGGGCCTGCGCCGCAGCCGCCGCCGCATCGTCGGGCTGCTGAGCCTCGACCGGGGCCAGTTCTTCGCCGTCGCACACCACCGTGCCGCCGTTGATCTGAAGGTCCGCGCACTGCGACACGTCGAACTGCTGACCGTCGACGTTGACCAGATCCACTGCCTTCGTATCGGTGCCGGCCGAGGCGAGCTGCACGCCGGTGATCCCGGTCGCCAGCAACACCCCCGCGACGGCCAGCGCGCCGATCGTCTTCCGCCGACTGCTGCTGCTCTGGTTGCGCCGGTAGGAACGCGCCCTCATGCTCACTCCTCGTCGTGGATGTCGATGTGCCCGGTCGGGGGCCAATACGGGCGGCGGGCGGCGGGCGGTTCAACACAATTCGGCACAAGGTCTCGGATGGGTGTTGGGCTGCCGTACAAAAGCGCAGGTCACGCCCTTCAATCAAGACCCCGGAAATTCTCGCGACATCGATCCGGGCCACGGCCGTTGATCTCTTTCGGTCGATGCGCACGGTCCACACTCGTCGGCGCCGCGCTGTCACCCGCCGAGACAGCCGCAATAGAGCCACACAAGACAACCCCCGCGACGGGGCCCCGGGCGGCCTGCTGATCGGGGAAAATAGGGGCATGGACGAGCGGGCCGACAGCTTCATCACCAGCTTCCAGGCGTTCCTGGACGAGGTGGTCTTCGATCAGCGGCGCAACCGTGCCGGCGAGCCGAGCCTGATCGACGAGCTGACCGGGCACCTCGGGTCCGACCCGCGACGCCTGCCGGTGGTCACCGAGGAAATTCCGGCGCACCTGTTCGTCGACCTCGATATCGCGCTTGCCGAGGTGCAGGAGGCGAGCCCGCGGAGTGCGGACGGGCAGAGCCGGCTGCTTGGTGTCGGTGGTGGGGAGCAGCGGCGGCACAACTCGCTCAGCGAGATCCTTGAGCACGCCGGGCGGCACGGCCAGTTTCCGGTCGGGGCGGTCGACTACCGCAGTATCGCGACCGGGCCCGACAGTGCACGCCAGGCGATCTCTTTCGGTCTGCGGCTGTTCACGTGGGAGGGCGCACCGGTGGCGGTGCTGCAGCGCACCGCCGAGCCGCGCTTCGGGCACGTCAAGGCGCTCATGGAGATCCTCACCCCGGCCGAGGGGGTCGCCGGGCGGCTGATCACCGCGGTGCGTGAGCTGATGCTGCGGCGGTCGGTGCTGCGCGGGCAGGTGCTGTCGCTGGGTGGTTCCGACTACGAGCCGGGGGTGGGCGGGATCGTCTTCCACCGGCGCCCGGCGCTCGCCCCGGATCAGATCATCCTGCCGCCGGGCGTGCTGGACCGGATCGTGCGGCACGTGGCGGGCGTTGCGGTGCACCGGGAGCGGCTGCGGGCGGCGGGGCAGCACCTGAAGCGAGGGCTGCTGCTGTACGGGCCGCCGGGGACCGGGAAGACGCACACGGTTCGCTACCTTCTCGGGGCATTGCCGGAGGTCACGGTCATCCTGATGGCGGGGCCGTCCATTGCGTACGTCTCGGAGGCCGCCCAGATGGCGCGAGCGCTGCAGCCCGCGCTGGTGGTCCTCGAGGATTGTGATCTGGTGGCCGAGAGCCGTGACCATCACGGCGGGCCGCAGCCGCTGCTGTTCGCCGTGCTGGAGGCGCTCGACGGTCTCAGCGACGACGCCGACGTCGCGTTCCTGCTGACCACCAACCGGGTCGACGTGCTGGAGCCGGCGCTCGCCCAGCGTCCGGGCCGGGTCGACCTGGCGGTGCAGGTTCCGCTGCCCGACGCCGCGGCCCGCCGCCGGTTGATCACGCTGTACGCGCGGGACCTGCCGTTCACGACCGGGGCCCTCGACCGGGCGGCCGAGCGGTCGGCGGGGATCACCGCGTCGTTCGCGAAGGAACTGGTCCGCCGGGCGGTGCTGATCGCCGCCGAGGCCGGTCACGAAGCGGGCGACGGCGAGGCCGGTCGCGAAGCCGGCGCCGCCGAGGCCGGTCGCGAAGCGGGCGACGCCGACCTGGCGAGCGCCCTCGACGAGATGCTCGCCGACAGCGAGTCGATCACGCGCTCGCTGCTGGGCGCGGCCGGCTCACCTGCCGGTATGGTGCACCGATGAAGCGCACCGCCCTCGTCACCGGGGCTTCGTCAGGCATCGGCAGAGCGACGGCGGCAGCCCTCGCCGCACGGGGTTACCGGGTGCTGGGCACCAGCCGTAAACCGGATCAGCAGCAGGTGCCCGGGGTCGAGTTCGTGGAGCTCGACCTCACCTCGGAGGATTCGATCGAGGCGCTGGCCGGCCCGCTCGCCCAGGTGGACGTGCTGGTCAACAACGCGGGCGAGAGCCAGTCCGGCCCGTTCGAGGAGTTGCCGGCCGACGCGCTGCAACGGTTGTTCCAGGTGAACGTTTTCGGCCCGGTCCGGCTGGCTCAGCTGGCGCTGCCCGGGATGCGGGAGCGGGGTTACGGCCGGGTTGTCATGGTCGGTTCGATGCTCGCGTCGTTCCCGCTCGCGTACCGGTCGTCCTATGTGGCGGCGAAAGCGGCGCTGAAGGGGTTCAGCAACGGGGCCCGGCATGAGCTTTCGCCGTTCGGGGTGTGGATGACCACCGTTGAACCGGGCTCGATCAGCACCGGTATCAGCGAACGGCGCACGAAGTATGTGGCACCCGATTCGCCGTACCGGCGCGACTTCGAGACGATGCTGGCCGCGCTGGATCGCAACGAGAAGGCCGGGATCAGCGCCGAGAGGGTCGCCGCGACGATCGTCAGCGCGATCGAGGCCGGCAAGCCGAAGGCGCGGTATGCGGTGGGTAGCAACGCGCCGCTGGTGTTTACCCTGCGCCGGGTGGTTCCGGCCGGGTTGGTGGAGAAGCTGACGCACCGCAAGCACGACCTGTCCCGCTGACGGCTATCGCTGTCGGCGTGGGCGGAGCGCCTCGGCTACTCGTGTCAGGGCTTCGGAGAAGTCGGCGGGCGGCAGGTGCCCGAACCCCAGCCGGAACACGCGATCGTCTTCGCCGAACCAGGATCCGGGAGCGACACGCACCTCCCGCTCCGCCAGGCGAGCGTAGAAAACGTCGACATTCACCTCAGGGCGCAGGCGCAGGCAGCACATCGGTCCCCCGTCCGGAACTACGAGATCAACCGGCTGGTCGGCGGCCCAGTGGCGCAACTCGGTGAGCTGTTCCCCGAGGAACTTGGTGCGCGGCGCGAGGATGTCGGACCGGCGCTCCAGCACCCGGGCGGCGAGGAACTCGTCCACTCCGGAGCAGGCGATCGTAGTGACGAACTTGGCTTCACGCAGGCGGGCGTAGAGATCAGGGTCGGTCACGGTGAGCCATCCGAGTCGCAGGCCGGGCGCACCGTGAGCCTTGGACACCGAGGAGCAGGTGACCACGGCCGGTGACAGGGTGGCGGCCGAGGGCGGGGTGGGTGCTTCGGCGTACGTCGACTCCCGATAGGTCTCGTCCACCAGCACCACCGCCTGCGGCGCTCGCTCGCGCACCGCATCGAGCAGCTCCCGCAGCTCACCCTCCGTGCACCGAACGCCGGAGGGATTCTGGGGCGAGGCCAGCGACACCAGACGGGTACGCGGTCCGAGCGCCGCGACGATCTCGCCCAAAGGAAGGCGGTAACCGTCGTCGAAGGAGGCTTTCACCAGGTCGAGCTGCGCCCCGAGCCCTTCCGGGACCGTCCGCGCCGGAGGGAAGCACGGCGTCACCAGCAGCACCCGGTCACCCGGTCCACACGTCGCCTGGGCCAGCAGGAACATCGCCTCGATCGCACCGACAGTGACCAGCACCTGGTCAGCGCCGACCCCGGTGCCACCCGCGATGAGCTCCCGCAACCCGGCGTCGCCGCGGGTGGTGCCATACCCGAGGGGGACGGCCGCCAGCTCAGCCGGATCGGCGAGGTCACCGAGAGACACCGGCGGGCTGGTGCTCTCGGCCAGGTCGTAGCGGACGTGCCCGTCGATCAGAGCGGTCATGGCACTCGGAGCGAAGTCGGTCATTTCCTCATGGTGGCGAAACTCGATGCGGCGTGGGAGGGCCAAAGCCGCTAGATTGGTCTGCTGATGGAGCCAATCGGATTCGTGGAGCGTCTCGGCCGCTGGTCGTCCGGGCGCGGCGCGCTGTACCTGCTGCTCGCCGTCCGCATCCGCACCCTGATCGACGACGGCGAGCTTCCACCGGGCGCGCCGCTGCCGCCGGATCGCACGCTCGCCGCCGCTCTGGCAGTCGGCCGCAGCACGGTGGTCGCCGCCTACGACCTGCTGTGCGGGGAGGGCCGCATCGTGCGGCGTCAGGGCAGCGGCACGCGGGTCGCCGGTCCGCCGTCCGCCGCCGCCCGGCCCACCACCGAGGCGCCCGCCTTCCTCCACCTGCTCGAACCCCGCGACGGCGTGATCATGCTGGCCTGCGCGGCGCCGGATTCGCCGCCGCCGGAGCTGGTGGAGGCCTACGCGCACACGGTGCCGCGATTGGCGGAGATCGCCGGCGACATCGGTTACCACCCCATGGGCCATGTCACCCTGCGTGAGGCGATCGCCGAGCGGTACACGGCTCGGGGACTATCGACCGGACCCGATCGCATCCTGATCACCACGGGCGGGCAGCAGGCGCTGACGTTGCTGGCCAGAGCCTTGATCAGGCCGGGTGACCGGGTGCTGGTGCAGGCACCGACGTACTTCGGCGCGCTCGAGGCGTTCCGCGAGGAGGGCGCCGCGCTGCACACGGCACCGGTCACGCTGAGTGGCTTTGCTGGCGCTCTTTCACAGATCAAACCCGTTTTCGCGTACGCGATGAGCTCTTTCCACAATCCGACCGGGACGGTGATCCCCTCCCCGGCCCGGCAACGGATCGTGGCCGAAGCCGGCGCGGCCGGCGTGCCGCTGATCGACGACGAGGTCCTCAGCGACCTGGGCTTTCCCGGCGAACCGGTCCCGCCGCCGCTGGCCGTCCACGACGATCGGGTGATCACCATCGGCTCGCTCAGCAAGATCGTGTGGGGCGGCCTGCGGGTCGGCTGGCTCCGTGCCCCGGCCCCGTTCATCGCGCGTCTCGCCCGGATGCGCACAGTCCTTGACCTGGGCGGCAACGTGCCCGCCCAGCTGGCCGCCGCCGACCTGCTCCCCCGGCTGGCCCCGCTCCTGCAACGCTCCGCCGCCGAACGTCGCTCCCGCCACGACCATCTGCGCGCCGAGCTCGCCCGGTCGTTGCCGTCCTGGCACGCGCCGGCCGTCCGCGGAGGTCAGACCCTGTGGATACGCCTCCCGCACGGCGACGGCCAGTCGTTCGCGCAGCAGGCCCTGCGACACGGTGTGGCGGTACTACCCGGCTCCGGCCTGGACCCGAGCGGCGCCGGCGCGGGCCACATCCGGCTGCACTTCCTCGCCGAGCCCACCGATCTCACCGAGGCGGTACGGCGGCTCGCCACGGCCTGGCACGACTACGACGCCCGCCCGAACCGCCTGCCCTACCCACCCGCCATGGCCGTCTGACCCCTTCCCCAGCCGGCTCCGAGCACTGCCACCCGCCCGTCGCGACCAACCGGCTGGGCGTGAGCGGTGCCTCCGCGCCGCTGAAGCACCCCTGGGAGCCAGCCGGGTCAGGGTTTGGCGAGGCCGGCGATGAGGAGGGCGACCATGCGGCGGGCGTCGTAGCGGGGGTCCTTGCCGGCGCCGATGCAGAGGTTGCCGACTGCGCGCATCAGGCCTACCGGTTCGATGCCGGGGACGATCTCGGCGGAGGCGGCGGTGAGGAGCTGGGCGCAGACGGGGACGAGGCGCTCGAGGAAGTAGGCGTGCAGCGTCTCGAACGTGGCGTCGCCGGACTGCAGTGCCTCGGCCAGACCGTGTTTGGTGATCAGGAAGTCGACGAACTGGTCGATCCAGCCGGCCAGGGCGGCATACGGCGTCGGGCTGTCGGCGAGTAGTGCCGGGCCGGCTTCGGCGCAGGCTTCGACCTGGTGCCGGTACACGGCCACGACAAGATCGGCGCGGGTCGGGAAGTGGCGGTAGATGGTGCCCACTCCTACGCCGGCTTTGGCGGCGATCTCCCGTACCGGAACCTCCACGCCGGAGGCGATGAAAGCCGCCGCCGCCGCCTCCAGCAGGCTCTTCTCGTTGCGTCGCGCATCGGCGCGTTTGCGCGTCTCCACCGGCCCCCCTGAGAAATCCACCTGGTAAACGGAGCCGTGTTCCGGTTATGGTTTAGCGGAACGCGGTTCCGTTTGTACAGGATGCCGCTTCGGCTCTCGACGAGCAACTCATCAACAGGGGGAGCAACAGCCATGCAGTACCGCACCTTGGGCCGCACCGGTGTGCAGGTCAGCACGCTCGTGCTCGGCGCCATGAACTTCGGCGCCATCGGCCGCACCAGCCAGGACGAGGCCACCGCCATCGTCGACGCCGCGCTGGACGCGGGCATCAACATGATCGACACCGCCGACATGTACAGCACCGGCGGCTCGGAGGAGATGGTCGGCAAGGCCATCGCCGGGCGCCGTGACGACATCGTGCTCGCCACGAAGGCGAACATGCCGATGAGCGAAGAGCGCAACCACCAGGGCAGTTCGCGCCGCTGGCTGGTCACCGCGCTCGACGACAGCCTGCGCCGGCTCGGTGTCGACCACGTCGACCTCTACCAGGTGCACCGATGGGATCCACGGACCTCCGACGAGGAGACGCTGTCGGCGCTGACCGATCTGCAGCGCGCCGGGAAGATCCGCTACTTCGGGTCGTCGACGTTCCCGGCGTACCGCATCGTGCAGGCACAGTGGGCCGCCCGGGAGAACAGGCTGGGCCGGTACGTCACCGAGCAGCCCAGTTACTCGATGCTGCAACGCGGGATCGAGGCACACGTCCTGCCCACCACCGAGGAGTACGGTCTCGGCGTCCTGGCGTGGAGTCCGCTTGCCTCCGGCTGGCTGTCCGGGGCGGTACGCGAGGGCCGGGAGATCACCACCCACCGCTCGGGTGTCCTCCCGCAGCGCTTCGACCTGACGATCCCGTCCAACCGCGCCCGCCTCGACGCCGTCGAACGGCTGGCCGCGGTCGCCGGCGAGGCGGGCCTGACGCTGATCCAGCTGGCGCTCGGCTTCGTGACGGCGCACCCGGGCGTGACCAGCGCGATCATCGGGCCGCGCACCGTGGAGCACCTGCAGTCGCAGCTCGCCGCGGCGGACACCGTGCTCTCCGCCGATGTCCTGGACGCCATCGACGCGGTTGTAGCGCCGGGGGTCGACCTCGCCCCGGACGAGAAGTTCGACACGCCGCCGGCCCTGCTCGACGCCTCGCTGCGACGCCGCCGGAAACTCACGTGAATATTTTCGATCCCGCGGTAGTAGGGGTCCATCCCCGTTCGTCATGACGGCGAAGATGGTTCCACGATCACGACGGGAGCAACACGATGAAGTATCTGATGCTGGTGTGCACGGACCCCGACCTCACGCCGGGCCAGGACGCGGGCGCTCCGTCCGGCGAGGACTGGGTTCGCGAGATGGACGGCAAGGGCATCCGGCTGATGGGCGACCGGATCCGGCCGGGGAGCGACTCGACCACGGTGCGCGTGCGCGGTGGTGAGGTGCTGCTGACCGACGGGCCGTACGCGGAGACCAAGGACGTGATTGCCGGCTTCGACGTGCTGGAGTGCGCCGACCTCGACGAGGCGATCGAGGTGGCGTCGCGGCATCCGATGGCGTGGGGCGGCGTGATCGAGTTGCGCCCCTTCTGGCCGTTCGAAGAGGCGTGACGGATCTCGTTGGGGCTCGCCTCGCTGAGGTCTACGCCGACGGGTGGAGCCGGATCGTCGCCACGATGATCCGGTTCACCGGCGGCGACTGGGACCTCGCCGAGGAGTGCGTGCAGGACGCGTTCACTCAGGCGATGCGGACGTGGCCCGCGTCCGGCGTACCGGATCAGCCTCTGGCCTGGGTGACCACGACGGCGCGCAACCGGGCGATCGACCGGATCCGCCGGGCCTCGGCCGAGCGGACCAAGCTGCGGGAGATGATCTCGATGGATCCGGCGCCACCGCCCTACACGACGGACAGTGAGATCCCGGACGAGCGCCTGGAGCTGATGTTCACCTGCTGCCATCCTGCGCTGAACACCGAATCCCAGGTGGCGCTGATCCTTCGCAGTCTCGCCGGGCTGAGCACCGCCGAGATCGCACGGGCCTTCCTGCTACCGGAGCGGACCATGGGCCAGCGCCTGTTCCGCGCCAAACAGAAGATCCAGCATGCGGGCATCCCGTTCCGGGTGCCGGCCGCGCACCTGCTGCCGGAGCGGCTCCCGGCCCTGCTGCACGTGCTGTATCTGCTGTTCAACGAGGGCTACGGCAAGCCGGAGAAGGCGGTGCTGTGCCAGGAGGCGATCCGTCTGGCCCGGTTGCTGACGGCGTTGATGCCGGACGAGCCGGAGGCGCAGGGCCTGCTCGCGCTGATGCTGCTGCACGACGCCCGGCGCTCGGCGCGGTTCGGCACGGCGGGTGAGCTGATCGTCATGGCTGATCAGGATCGGTCGCTCTGGGATCGGCGGCAGATCGAGGAGGGTGCCGCCATCTGTGAGCGGGCGCTGCGGCGGGGCCGGGCGGGGCCGTTCCAGTTACAGGCGGCGATCGCTGCCTGTCACGCGTCGGCGTCCACGGCGGAGGAGACGGACTGGCCGCAGATCGCCGGGCTGTACGGCCACCTCGCCCGTGTCGCGCCCGGCCCGGTCGTGGATCTGAACCGGGCGGTCGCGGTCAGCATGGTGGACGGGCCGGAGGCGGCGCTGGTTCTGGTGGACACGATCGCGGCGGCCGGACGGCTGGACGGTTATCACCTGCTGCACGCGACGAGGGCGGACCTGTTGCGGCGGGCCGGGCGCGGGGCGGAGGCGGCGGAGAGTTATCGCGCCGCGCTGGATCTGGCACCGACCGAGGCGGAGCGGCGGTTCCTGCAAGAGCGCCTCAGCTGACGATGCGGAAGACGGGGAGGCCGGGAGCCGCGGCGTCGATCTCGGCCCGCGGCGCGTCAGCCTTGAGGCCCTCGAAGAACGCGCCGGTCTCCCACGCCCACTTGCGCAGGTAGAGGCGGATCAGCGGCTCCTTGTCCGCGTCGGCGATCTCGACAGCGGTGAAGCGCTCGGTGCGGCGGCCGAGCCGCAGTTCACCCTCACCGGCGGCGCGTAGGTTGCGCACCCACTGGGTGTGGCCACGCGGTGCGAGAAGGTAGCGCTCCCCCTCGTACGAGAAAAGGTTGACCACGGTGGTGCGGACCTCGCCGCTCTTGCGGCCGCGCACCGCCAGGACGCGGCTGCCCATCAGGCTGATCCCGCGCGCGGTGAGCCATTTGGCGGTCTCGTTGAAGGCGTTGGTGGCGCGCTGGGGAGCCAGGTATCGCATGTCGTCTCCTCGTTGATGAGATCAGTGCTCTCTGTTGAGAACAGTGAACCGCATCGGCGCAGGCCCGTCAAGAGCAGTGCTCTCTTTTAGGATCGGCGTTCTAATTCGGCAGGTCCCGGCCTCGCTGAACCAGCAGTCCTCGGCTGACGCCCCGGGTGCTCTAGGCATCGCGCGAGCGGAGCAGTAGGCCGCCGGCCATGAGGGCGGCGGCGGCCCACCCGGCGGTGACACCGAGACCGGCCCAGGGGCTGAGAGGCAGGCTGGGCAGATCGGTGGTGACCTGGATGGTGAGCCCGGCGCTCATCGGGCCGATCTGCTGGAGCAGGCGCCGCCAGTGCGGGTCACCGATCACCTGGGTCAGCATCGGGAGCAGGTAGAGCAGGCCGAGAACGATCCCGATACTGGTCGCGGAGTCACGCACGACGGCGGCGATGCCGAGGCTGAGCAGGGCGATCAGGACCAGGTAGAGGATGGATCCGGCGGTCGCGCGCAGCGTCGGCCCGTCCGCGAGGGACAGGGCCGGGTGGCCGTGGGCGGCGGTGAAGCCGTTACGAAGCAGGATGAGGCCGCCGGCCAGCAGCGACCCGGGGACCGCGATGGCTCCGGCTACGGCCACGGCGCCGGCGAGTGTGACGGCCTTGGCCGCGAGGACGGTCACCCGGCGCGGCATCGCCATCAAGGTCGTGCGGATCATGCCGGTGCTGTGCTCGCCGCTGATCACCCGTACGGCGAGGACGGCCGCCAGGGCCTGGCCGAGCTGGACGCCGCCGAGGCTGAGCCTGGTCATGTCTCCCCCGCAGCCGGCGAACCCGCAGCTCGCTGTCGAGGCCGCCCCGGCGCTCAGGGCCACTGTCGCCGCGATCATGCCGAGCAGCAGCCACGGCGGGCCGGCCACGGTCCGCATCTTGGTCCATTCCGCGTGCAGAACCGGTCTCATGCGTCCCTCCGGCGGATGACGGCGACTGCCATGATCAGGCTGACCGCGGCGTAGCCGGCCAGGACGGCGAGACCGGCCCACGGCGGCAGCGGGTAGTAGCCGTTGTACGGCTTGTAGATGATGGTGACCTGGGGATATGGCACCAGCGTCTGCTGGACCGCGAAAGCCGCCGCCGGCGTCACCCGGGTCAGCCAGTTCGCCGCACTCACCGGCATGAACGGGTTGGCGATCAGGAGGTACGGCAGCACGACCGCCACGAGAACGGTGGTTACCGCGCCGGTGCCGGTCCGGGCGATGGCGCCGACGGCGAGAGCCAGGATCGAGGCGATCGCGAGCAGCGCCGCGGTTCCCAGCACCACCCGTAGTTCCGTCGAGAACGTGGCAGGGAAGATGTAGACGCCGTTCGCCCGGGCGAGCCGCTCACCGAGCGGCGCCGCGACGACCGCTCCGGCAAGCCCGGCGACGAAGGTGACAACTCCCAGCACGATCGCCTTGGCCACCAGCACCCGGCCCCGCCCGGGGCCGGCGGCCAGGGTGACGTGGATCAGGTTCTTCCGGTATTCCGTGGTGATGTACTGCGAAGCCACGACGATCACAGCGATCAGCGCGGCGAACGTACCGGTCAGGATGTCTTTCAGGGTGCCACCGGTCGGCAGGGTCTCACGGACGGCGGGCGCGATGTCGCCGGCGCCGGTCACCGTGAACGTGCCGCCCGATACGGTGAACGAGCCGGACTTGTTCTGCGGGTAGCCGGCGAAGGTCGGGGATTCGGGTCCCACCTGATCGCCGATCCAGGAGCCGCCGGCCCAGCGCCCCCGGGTACGAAGGTCGCCGAACACGGCGGTAGACACGCTCCCCAGGGTGCCCAGGCCGTCCACGGAAGGCGGCGACGCGACGAACAGCCCGCCCCGCGCGGCCGGTCCGAGCTCCAGATGTACGGTGCCGATCTCGGTCCAGTGCGTGCCGCCGGGCGAGGCGTAGCCGGTGATCGTGTCGCCCGAGCGGTCCAGCCGCAGCCGGCGTACGGAGGCGGCCGGGACCGGGCCGGGTGGTCCGGCGGTGTCGTGAAGATAGTTGTGCTGCATCCGCACGCCGTGGCTGCCGGTGACCATGATCGCCACGTAGGGCGAGCCCTGGCGGGTGCTCTGCTTGAGGATGATCCCGGCCTTCGCCCACGGCACGATGCCGGGTTGCAGGTCCGCGGGACCGGTGGGGATGCTGCTCGTCAGCGCGGACACGGAGACGGTGATGCTGCCGTCGCCGGTGAGCGGCCGGTGCACGAAGGAGAAGCTGTCCGTTACCGGCTGGCCGCCCGGCCCGACCGGCACCGGTGGTGAGCCCTTCTGATTGCTGCTGACCCCGGCGAGCAGGGCGACGAGCACCACCATCAGCGCCGCCGCCACCATGCCGGTCACCCAGCCCGCAACCGTCCGGAACTTGGTCCATTCCGCGTGCAGCACCTGGAGGAAGCCGAGTCTCATCGGGCCACCCCGGCGGGTGTCGCGGCACGGAACTCGACGGCGTCGCGGGTGAGTTCCAGGTAGACCTCCTCCAGGGTGGCGCGGTGTGCTGACACCTCGGAGAACGGCACCGCGCTCGCGTTGAGCAGCGTCACGATCCGCTCAGCGGGCAGCCCGGCGACGGTGATGACGTCGCTGACGGCCGCGGTGACGGTGGCGCCGGCGTGCGCGAGCACTGTCGTCGCCCGCGTGCCGGCCGTGGTCCGCACGGCTACCCGGCCCGAGGAGGCGGCCGCGATCAGGCCGGCTACGGGGGCATCGGCGACGGCCCTGCCGCGCCCGGCCACGACGAGATGATCGGCGGTGCCCTGCACCTCGCTCATCAGGTGGCTGGACACGAGGACGGCGCGGCCCTCAGCGGCCAGCGACCGCAGGAGGCCGCGCATCCAGATGATGCCGTCGGGGTCCATGCCGTTGAACGGCTCGTCGAGCATCACGATCGGCGGGTCGCCCAGCAGGGCGGCTGCGATGCCGAGTCGCTGGCGCATGCCGAGCGAGTAGCCGCCGGCCTTGCGCCGGGCCACCCCGGTCAGGCCGGCCAGCTCGATCACCCGGTCCACCCGCCGTGCGGTCAGGCCCTGCGAATGTGCCAGCCAGAGCAGGTGGTTGCGGGCACTGCGGCCGGGGTGCGGCGCCGCCGCGTCCAGCAGGGAACCGACGTGGCGGAGCGGGTACCGGAGGCTACGGTAGGGCTTGCCCCCGATGAGCGCGGTGCCCGCCTCGACCGCGTCCAGGCCGAGGATCACCCGCATCGTGGTGGACTTGCCGGCCCCGTTCGGCCCGGCGAAGCCGGTCACCACGCCCGGCCGGACGGTGAAGGACATGCCGTCGAGGGCCAGGGTGGTCCCGTACCGTTTGCGCAGTCCGGTGACGACGATCTCGAGATGACTCATCCCGGCAGTTGTACGCAGCACCCGGTTCCAGCACGGTCGCAGCGCTCGCGACCCGGCTGCGACCCTCGATCTGGCACGGTGGGGCAATGGCACCCCGACGCCCCACCCGCAGGACAACCGGCCGTGAGCCACAGTGAGGGTCCTTGTCGCCGAGGACTTCGAGGTTCTGGCCCGCGCCATCGGCACCGGGCTGCGCCGCGAGGGAATGGCCGTCGACGTCGTCCTGGACGGGACCGAGGCCCTCGACCGCCTTGCCGTCACCCGCTACGAGGTGGTGATCCTCGACCGTGACCTACCCGGTGTCCACGGCGACGAGATCTGCCGGCGACTGGCCGGCGACCGCTGCGACACCCGCGTGCTGATGCTGACCGCGGCCGGCACGATCGAGGATCGCGTCGAAGGGCTCAGCCTCGGCGCGGACGACTACCTGCCCAAGCCGTTCGCGTTCGCCGAGCTTGTCGCCCGGGTCCGGGCGCTGGCTCGCCGGGCCACGCCGCCGCTTCCGCCCACCCTGTCGTGCGGGGACATCATCCTGGACCCGGCTCGCCGGGTGGCGTCGCGCGGCGGCCGGCGGCTCGAGCTCAGCCCGAAGGAGTTCGCGCTCCTCGAATGCCTGCTGGGCTCGCCCGGCCTGGTCCTGCCCGCCGAGGAACTGCTCGAACGCGTCTGGGACGAGGCAGCCGATCCCTTCACGTCCGCGGTCAAGCACACCATGCACCGGTTGCGGGCCAAGCTCGGCGATCCGCCGGTGATCGAGACCGTCCGCGAGGGCGGTTACCGGATCGGGCCGTCATGACCGGTCCCGAGGGGCCCCGGCGATCCTTGCAGGCCCGGCTGGCGCTGTTCTACGCCGCGGGCATCTTCGCCGCCGGGATCGTGGTGCTCGCCGTCGTCCTGCTTCCTCTGGCCGGACTCCAGTCGACCGTGCCGGTCGGCAGCGGTGCCGCGCCCGCGATCGCCGGGACCGGCGGTGGAATCGGCCCGCACCAGCTTTTCGCCGGCGCCGCCATCGCCGTCGTCGTCCTGATCCCCGTCGCCCTCGCCGCCGGCTGGTTCGTCGCCGGCCGCTTCCTCAGGCCGTTGCGAGCCATCACCGTCACCGCCAGGGCCATCTCCGCCGGGAACCTGCACCAGCGGCTCAACCTCGGCGAGCCCACCGGCGAGCTGACCGAGCTGGGCCGCATTCTCGACGACCTGTTCGCCCGCCTCGATGCCGCCTTCGACGCGCAGCGGCACTTCGTCGCCAACGCCTCCCACGAGCTGCGCACACCCCTGGCCGGCCTGCGTACGCTCCTCGAAGTAGTCCTGGCCGACCCGGACGCCGACGCCGGCGCACTGCGCTCGGCATGCCACGAAGCCCTTGCTCTCGGCGGCCACCAGGAACGGCTCGTCGAGGCCCTGCTGACCCTGGCCACCAGCGAGCGCGGCCTCGCCCGCAGGGACACCGTCGACCTCGCCCGGATCGTGTCAGGGGTGCTCGACGCGCTCCGCGACCTGGCAGCACAGCGGGGTGTCCGCCTCATCGAACACGTGGCGCCCTCGGCGACGACCGGTGACCCGGGACTGATCGAAAGCCTGGTCGCCAACCTGATCGGCAACGCCGTCCGCCACAACCACCCGGACGGGCACGTGGAGATCGCCACCGGGACCTCCGGCACGCAGGCGATTCTCACGGTCGTCAACAGTGGGCCGGTCATCGCCGAGGACCAGATCGAGCGGCTCTTCCGGCCCTTCCAGCGGCTGGCGCCCGACCGGCGCGGTCGCCGCGACGGCTACGGTCTCGGCCTCGCCATCGCCGACGCCGTCGTCCAGGCACACCAGGCGACTTTGACCACCCGCGCACGGCCCGGAGGGGGCCTGGCGATCACCGTACGGTTTCCCGCCTGAACAGGGGCCGGGTCAGCGGTTGCGGTGCCAGCGCAGCGGCCCGGGCCGGACGTTCCACCACAGCCGCGCCCACCACGGGCGCTGCTTGTGCAGAGCCGTGGAATAGGTGAGCACGTCGGCTGCCGCCTGCGCCGCCTGATCAGCGCTGACCGCCTCCGGAGCGAACCCGGCGGTGTTGACAGCGGAAACAAGCCCGTCCAAGGGAGGAAGCGGGCCGGGCGGCGGCGGCACCGCGCGGCGCAGCAGACCCGAGCGGCGAACCACCGTCGGCGGCGCGGTGGCGAACTCTGCCGCTTCCGTTGCCGACAGGTGAACCGGAACAGGACGTCCCGCCAGCCGCAACGCGTCGGTCAGTTCCAGCCACGCTCCGGCCACCCGCTCCCCCGGCCCGCCGGTGGACAGTCTCCGCCGCCGCTGCGCTCGCCGCATCTGCATGACCGCCAGCGCCCCGATCACGGCCACGACCAGCACAGATCCGGACGCACCACCGGCAACGACCACACCGGAAAGACCCGCGGCCCGCGGCGCGGCGATCGCGGTCGCCGACGGCTCCGCGGAAGGAGCCTCAGACGTGGGCGGCGGCTCGGACGGCGCCGGCGGCGGCGTGGTCGGTTTAGGGGCGAAGTCCTCCTCGACCGGGCGCGGGTCGTCGCTCTTGGGCATCGGGTCGAAGGCCACCCAGCCGAGCCCGTCGAAGAGCACCTCGGGCCAGGCGAGCGCGTCACCGCCCGTGACGGCGCCGCCCGCGGCGGGCGCGGTGAAACCGACGACGATGCGGCTGGGCAGGCCGGTCAGGCGGGCGAGGAGGGCGTACGCGGCAGCGAACTGCTCCGAGGTGCCGACGCGCCCACCCTGTTCGGTGCGGCCGAACAGGAAGTGGTCGATGTTGGGGTAGGCGTGCCCGCTCGGCGCGTCAGCCACCGTCTTGTAGTGCTCGGCCAGGAACTCCTCGATCGCGATCGCCCGGTCGTAGGCGCCGCCGTTACCGTCGGCCAGGTGCTCGGCGAGCCGCTGGACCTGCTCGGGTACCCCGGTGCCGACAGTCAGGTAGCGGACCACCGGGTCACCGGAGGGCGCGTCGGCGGTCGGCAGCAGGTTGAGGTCGGGGGTCTGCACGCGGGAGGTGGCCGTGTAGCGCAGCCCGGGGATGAGCCCTTCGGGACGGATCAGCGTGCCGGTGCCCGCGTCGTACGCCACCCGGGCACCGGAGATGCTCGACGGCGCCGGGATCGCCGGGAGCAGCCGCCCGGTCAGCCCGGTGACGGTGATTTCCTGGTCGGCCTCGGTGATCGTGGCGCCCGGCAGCGCGGGCTGTTCGGGGAGCACCCGGCCGGCGTTGCGGTAGACGCCGCCGACCTTCCAGGTGACCCCGTCGTAGTCGGAGAGCACCGCCAGCCGCAGCCGGACCGCGGCCGCGGGATCGGCGGCCGAGCCGGGCTGGTACTCCAGCAGCGGCTGGGCCGGTGTCAGCGCCCATCCGGAGATCCGGTTCAGGGGACTCTCGTCCAGGTTGTCGACGCGAGGTGGTTCCACGTACCGCCGGGGGTCGACCGGTGTCGCGGAGACCTGGCTGCCGACCCACGGCCCGGCCAGGGCGATCACGCCGAGAAGGGCCACCAGGCCGGCGGCGGCCGCACCCAGCGCACGCACCCGCGCCCTGGCCGGCAGTGCCGAAGCCGCGGGCGAGGCCGGTGCGCCGGCGAGCAGGGCGGCCATGACCAGCGCGGCGAAGGCGAGGGTGAGGCCGGTGGCGGAGGGGGCGTTCGGGCCGACCACGTAGAGCGCGCCCGCGTAGAGCAGCACCGGCGGCAGGCAGCTGAGCAGTACGCGGCGCCCGCGCACGCCGATCTCGGTGGCGGCGAGGCCGGCGAGCCAGACCGCGACGACCGGCGCGACCACGGTGTCCGGCGTGGACTCGACCGGGATCATGGCGGTGAGCAGGCGCGGGATGCCGTTGGCGAGGGCGTCGCGGAGGATGGCGCCGGTGAGCCCGGCGGGGGCGGCGAGGTGCAGGGCGAGGACGGTGTAGCCGGCGAGCAGGACGGCGGAGACCGGTGCGGCGGTCCAGGAGGGCAGGCGGCGGGTGGCGACGCCGGTGCCGACGGAGCCTGCCGCGGCACCGGCGATGAGCTGCACGAACAAATCGTCGGAGTAGATCCGCCCGAGGGCGGCACCGGCCAGGAGCAGAAGACCGGCAAGGGCGAGGGGTACGCCGGCGGCTCGAAGCCGTCTCACCATCCGCGCACCCCGTCCCAGGCGGTGGCGAACTCGGCTCCGTCGGCGGCCTCGATGACGATCATGCGGTCGGCGCTGGACTCGGGTGCGGCGTCGCGGTCACCGAACAGCCCGGCGATCACCACCGGGTACGCCCCGCGCAGCCCGCTGACCGCACCGATGTCGTCGCGCCCACCGGGCCCGGTCAGGAAGATCAGCGTGTCGCCGAGCCGCTGCGCCCGCAGCCGCCGCAAGGTCGCCTCGAGGTCGCCGTCACCGGGCGTCACCTCGGTCAGCACGTCGAGGAACGGCCCCTCGGACGCCGCCGACACCAGGTGCAGGCTCACCGGCAGCGCCTCACGGGCGGCGGCGGTGACCACGGACGCGGCCGCCTCGCAGGCGTGCTCGAACGACTCCCCGTCGCCGGGGTGTGCCACCGCACGGTCGTCGAGCAGCACCACCAGGGTCGGCTCGGAGGTGTCGAGCTGTTCGCGGACCATCAGCTCGCCGACCTTGGCGCTGCTGCGCCAGTGGATGCGGCGCAGCTCGTCGCCCGGGACGTAGTCGCGCAGCGAGTCGAACGTGATGGTTCCCTGCGGCACCTTGTCGGCGCCGCCGTCGAGGCTGCGGGTCAGCCCGGCGGGCAGCGCGCGGAGCAGGTGGATGCGCGGGTGTACGCGGACGATCGTGGTGCCGCCGTAGGTGCGGGTCAGGGTCAGCAGCCCGAGCGGGTCACGGCGGGTGACGCCGAGCGGCCCGATCGGGACGAGCCCGCGGCGATGCGTCGGCACCGGGTATGCAGTGGTGGTGTCGTGGCCCGGGCGCAGCCGCAGCAGCGGCACGTCGACGGTCGACGGCCCGCACCGGTCCACCGCGATCATGGTGGCGGCCCGCATCCGGCTGCTGTTGCGGATGGTGAGGTTGATGGCGGCCGGTTCGCCGCGGGCGACCCGGTCGGGTTCGGCGACGCGGTCGACGCCGAGGCGGGGGCGCCAGGCCGCGAACCCGGCGGCGGCGAGGACGGCGAGCCCGGCGGCCGCTCCGAGCAGGGCGAGGTCGGGGTAGCCGAATCGGAAGCCGGCGGCGAGCAGCAGGACGGCGCAGACGAGCAGGGCGATGCCGCGAGCGGTCACGGTGTGGCGGGTACGCGCTGGTCGGGCAGGGGTACGGCAACCGAGCGCACGGCGTCGGCGAGGACGTCGGCGGCTGTCACACCGCGCAGTTGGGCGTCCGCCGACAGCAGCACCCGGTGCGCGAACACCGGTGTGATCAGGTCCTTGAAGTCTTCGGGCAGCACGTAGCCGCGGGCGTTGATCAGCGCGTACGCACTGGCGGCCCGGGTCAGCGCGATCACGCCGCGGGGGCTGACGCCGACCCGGACCTGAGGGTGGTTGCGGGTGGCGGCGGCGAGGCGTACGGCGTACGCATAGAGCGGGTCCGCGACGTGCACCGCCTGCGCCATACGCACCATCTCGCCGATCGTCGCCGTGTCGGTGACCGGCTCCAAACCGTCGGGTGACCGTCCCGCCGCACCCCGCAGCACCTCGATCTCGACCTGCTCGTCGGGATAGCCCACCGACAGCTTGACCAGGAACCGGTCGAGTTGCGCCTCGGGCAGCCGGTAGGTCCCGTCCATCTCGACCGGGTTCTGCGTCGCGACGACGAGGAACGGCTGCGGCACCGGGTGCGGTACGCCGTCGACGGTGACCCGCCGCTCCTCCATCACCTCGAGCAGCGACGACTGGGTCTTCGGCGACGCCCGGTTGATCTCGTCGGCGATCACGATGTTCGCGAAGACCGGCCCCGGGTGGAACTCGAACCCGCGGCTGGCCTGGTTGAAGATCGTCACGCCGGAGACGTCGGAGGGCAGCAGGTCCGGGGTGAACTGGATACGCCGCCACACCCCGTGGATCGACGAGGCGATGGCCCGGGCAAGGGTGGTCTTGCCGACGCCCGGCACGTCCTCCAGCAACACGTGTCCCTCGGCGAACAGCGCGGTGAGGGCGAGCCGGATCACCTCGGGCTTGCCGAGCACCACCGACCCGATCCGCTCGGCCAGTTTCTCGGCGACCTGGGCGAATCCGGTCACGTGTGCGGGGTTCAGCACGTCGGCAGATCCTCCAGGTTGTCGCCGCCGTCCAGGTTCAGCCAGGCCCAGGGGATGTAGGTCTTCCCCTCGTACTCCACCTGGATCCACCACGTGCTGCGCTTGTCGTTGTTGTAGACGAAGGCATAGACCTCGTCGCCGGTCTTCTTGCAGAACGCCTTGAGCTTGGTGCCGTTCTTGACCCAGCCGGCCTGCTGCGGGTCGCTCTGCTTGGTGCCCGTGAAGATCTCGTTGCCGTTGCGGCCGTCCACGTCGGCGTTGCAGTAGACCCGCTGGGCGGCGTCACCGGTGCCGTTGATGCAGGTCGCCGTCCCGAAGAGGGCGTCGGTGGCCTTGGCCGATGCCTTGGTGGTGGTGCCGGCGGCGTTCTTGGCGGTGACCGTGAACGTGTAGTCGGTGCTGGGCTTGAGCCCGGTGGCGTTGAGGCTGGAGCAGCTGCCCGACGAGCCCTTGCCACCGCCCGAGACCGTGAGCGTGCAGGTGGGAGTGCCGCCGCCACCGTCCACGGCGAACGTCACCGCCGCCGTGTTGAAGGTCGGGTTCACCGCCGTGACCGTGACCGTCGGCGCCGCGACGGTACGCGCGGTCGTGCTCGCCGCCTCGCCCGTCCCGGCCTCGTTGACCGCGGCCACCGAGACCTGCACGGTCTGACCGTCGCCGAGACCGGTCAGCGTGGTGGTCGTCGCGTTGGTGACGTCGGTGCTCCTGCCACCGGCCGTCACCACATACTTCGTGATGGGCCGGCCGTTCTCGGCGGCCGCGGCCCAGGTGACCCGGACGGCACCGGCCTGGTCGCCGGCGGTCGCCGCCTCGGCGCTGTCGGGGCGGCCCGGCTTGGCGTAGGGCACCACGCTGTTGCTGACCGCGGACGCCTGCGAACCGGCACCGATGTCGTTGACCGCGACGACGGTGAACGCATATTGCTTGCCGTAGTCCAGGCGGCCGTCGGCGATGGTGAACGAGGTCTCGGTGGCGTCGCCGGCCGGGGCCGAACCGCCCTCGGAGACCGCGGTGACCGTGTAGCGCTGGATGGTGCGGCCCTGCGCGTTCGCCGCCGGCCAGGTGACGGTGACCGTGCCGTCGGCTTTGGCCTCGGCGACCGGAGCGCCGGGCGCGTCCGGCACCTCGGAAGTGGGCCGGATCGCGTTGCTGCTCTTGGCCGGCCCGTCGCCCTTGCGGTTGACCGCGTGCACCTGGAACTTGTACGTCTCGCCGTTGGTCAGCCCGGTGACCACCAGCGACCGCTGCTCGGCACCGACCTGGAAGGTCCGCCCGGCGCCGGCCACCACGTACTTGCTGATCGCGGCACCGTTGTCGGCGGCGGCCTGCCAGGTGACGCGGGCCTCCGCGTTCCCGGCGGCGGCGCGCACGTTGCGGGGCGCGCCCGGCTCCTTGACGACCGGCTTCGGCGGCTTGCGCTTCGGCGGCGGGGGCGGCGGGTTCTCCGTCACCGGCGGCGGGTCACCGCCGAGGACGTCGTCGGCGTACTTGTCGACCACCCGGACCGTGTGCGCGTTGTCGACCACCCGGGCCGTCGAGGTGCCCGGCGCGTTGATGAACAGGTAGTTCTCCCGGATGTCGAGCTCCAGGCTGCCACCCGGGCGCGGCACGCTGATCTGCCTCTGCGGCTTGCCGCCGCCGTCGAAGACGTGCACGGTGCCACCGTCGGCGACGTAGAGGAAGCCCTCCCAGGCCACCGCCGCCGGCAACTCGCTGCCCTCGCCCGGCACGGTGACCTCGGTGCGCACCCCGCCACTCTCGTCCACCGCGTAGACCTTGCGGTCGGCCGGGACGGTCACCGCGACCGTGCTGCCCACGGTGTGCGGCGGCAGCAGGCCCGGCCCGGACAGCGGCAACTCGGTGGTGGTCTTGGTGGCGCCGAGCCGGGTGAACATGTTGGTGGTGCGGTCGAGCACCGCCGCGCCGTCGGCCAGAGTGGTCAGTGCCAGGTCGTGACTCGGATCGGCGACCGACTCGGTGCGCTCACGCTGCGGCCCCGCCCCGGTGGTGCCCTCGGAGGCCACCGCCGCCGGCGCGATCGCGGTAACGGTTCCCTCGCTCGGCGAGGCGACCCACAGCCGCCCCTTGCCGTCGAAGGTGCCGCCGGTGATCCCCGGCGGGAAGCTCAATGGATCACCCAGCGACTGCAACGACTTCGGATCGACCTGCTGCACCCTGCCCTGCACCGCGTCCACCACGAACGCCGCCGCCTCGTGCAGCGCCACACTGATCCCGCGCCCCGGTGCGGACTGCCCGTTCCAGAAGGCCCGCAGGTCGGTGAGGTCCATCGTGCCGATCGCGCCGGTGTGCACATCGCGCAGCAGCACGAACCGGTCGCTCTGCACGACCTCCAGCTCGTGCCCGCGCGCCGGCCCCACGTCGACCCGGGTGTCCACCTTGGCCGTCACACCGTTCAGCCGGGCGATCTCACCCTTGTTGCGGCTCCACACCCACGACGCGGCGTCGAAACTCGCCAGCGCCTCATCGGCCGCGCCCAGCCCGCGCGCGGTGAGCCCCAGCCCGGCGGCGAGAACCAGCACAACGCCGAGCGTGACCAGGTGACCACGCCGCGTCTTGGTGCCGTCTGAGCTGCTCACTACCGTGATCCCCTCGTCACACCCCGCCAGGACCGAGCCATCATAGGGAAAGGGAGGCAGTCGTCGATACCCGGCTTCCAAGCCTGTGGATACCGCTACTAGCGGTCCGTACAGACCTGATCGGAACTCTTGAACCGATCCGTGGCGTACACCGCGACCACCGCGAAACAGTAGTTCAGCTTCTTGTTGAGCCCACCCATCCGGAACGACGTCTCCCCAGGTCCGACCGAGGAAACCGGCCGCAGCGTCTCCCCCGGCCGGGCCATCGTGACCATGAACGGCACCCGCCCCTGAGCCGGGTCGGTCCACCGCACCTCGACCGTCGCCCCCTGGTCGTCAAGACTGATCTCACCGGGCGGCACCTCATCCTGAGTTGGCACACCCGGCTCGGTCACCTCACCCGTAGGGACCACCCCGCCACCGTTGTCCCCCACCCGATCAGCGAGCACGAACACCAGCGCCGCGACAGCCACCACAGCGGACAGCGTCGCCGCAATCACCGCGAAGACCGCCATGCCGCGGCGGCGGCCGCTTTCCGGGGCGCGCTGCGCCGGTTGCACATCAGAGACCATCGGGTACGAGTGAGCGATGCTCGCGGCGGTGTGGATGACTGTCGGGGGTTGGGGGTGGGCAGGGGGCGCCCCCTGCCAGATGGTGACCCCACCGGGCACGTTGCGCCCGTGGTGGTCGTCCCCGGTCCACGGGGTGAGGTCGGCGGGCGGAGGCTGAACGGTGGCACCGTTCTGCCAGGCGTTCTGTACGGGCCGTTGTTCCTGCCATTGATTCGGTGCCGGCGGCTGTCCGTGCCACTGGGGCGGGGCCGGTTGCTGTTCCTGGACGGGTGGCTCCTGCCGGGGTGGCGCCTGCCGGGGTGGCGCCTGCCGGGGTGCCACCTGCCCGGGTGGTCCGTTCCACGGTCCCGCGGCCAGGGTCTGGTCCGCGGCGACCGGAGCCGGCACGGTGGGAAAGACGCCGGTCGGCGCGTTCATCGGGTCCGGCTGCGGCGGAGGGGCAACCGGAGCCGGAGGCATGCTCGGGACCGCCCGAACCGTCAGCGGGGTTTCCGGGGTCGGAGCTGCGTCCCGTACCTCTGCCTGATCTTGGTCTTGACCGAGATAGGCCCGCGCCCGCGCGACCACCGGGTGTTGCTCCCCCAGCACCGCCGGCCCAAGATCGACAACCCGCCCGAACGCCTTGCGCGCCTCATGCCGGTTGCCCAGCTCCTCAGCGACAACGCCCAGATCATGCGAAATCCGCAGCATCAGCGGATCACTGTCCCCGAGCCGCCACTGACCCGCGGCGTAAGCCTCCTCGAGCGCCCGCCGAGCACCCACCGGCTCCTCCACCTGAAGCAGCACCCCGGCCAGCTCACGCTGCGCGGTGAGCACATCCAGATGATCCTCGGCCAGGTTCTCCCGCCCGAGCTCCACCGCCCGCTCCAGCAACACCAGCGCACCACCCAGATCCCCCGCAGCGACGAGGGCCTGCGCCCGTTGCAGGGCCGGAGTCAGCGGGGAGGACTGGGACACGCCCGCCATGCTGCCCGCTTCCTCCCCCGCCCGCCAGGCCGGGTCTCATTGCCCGGCTTTATGTGACGGATTGTCCGGCGCCCACCCCTGCTTTGAGCGCGAATCGGCGGCGTGTACAGTCTTCCCCTGTACGGCCCACGGAGCCGCCGGAGACCCAGGTGAAAGCCAGGGAGGATGGCCCCGGTAAGCTGTATGGGCAGGTCCGGGTGGCGGAATGGCAGACGCGCTAGCTTGAGGTGCTAGTGCCCTTTATCGGGCGTGGGGGTTCAAGTCCCCCCTCGGACACGTTAAACCCCACGCAGGTCATTCACGTTTTACGTGGTGCCTGGTGGGGTTTTGTGCATTCCGCGCCCTTTTGGCAGCCCATACTCGTCGCGCTGGTGGTCGACGATGCGGCCGTCGCCAGCCAGGGGGCACTGGCTTCGTGACCGGCGGCTCGATCACTTCCTCACTATCCTCGTGCACGGGCTCGGCTTCCGCCACTGCCTCGACACACTCGAGGGCCTCGTCGGACGCGTCGGTGTCTTCTACCTGCATGGCGGGATTGGCCATCGCCGGCTGGACAGGCTCGGCGAAGAGTTCCTGCACCGGCACGACCGGCGCGGCCTCGATCGTGAGAGTGCCGAATCCGCAGACGAGCACCGCGTCCGCAGGTAAGACGCCACATCCTCGGGGCCGTCCAGGTGCGCAAGGCTGGCATTCGCGGTGATCAGGTCCTGAGCCAGGCGGGCTTCCTGCCAGTACACCGCCCGCGTCCGGTCCGTACTTGGCAAGTGCGCACTGGTGTGCCCGTGCCGGCACCGGTATGCGGCCCGCCGCAGCCAATGTCCCGACATCCGCCGCCCACAAACCCCGCACACCAGCAACCCGGTCAGCGCGTACCGGCGGGCCCGCCCGTCCTCCGGCATCGCCCGGGCGGTGATCGCCTGCGCCGCGGTGAAGTCCTCATCACTGACCAGTGCGGGATGCATCCGTTCCGGGGAGACCACCCATTCCTCTCGCGGGTTCCAAACCCGTACCGGGCCAAGGCTCGTGCGCCGGTCCCCGGCACCGCCTCGCGGTGATCGGTGAACTGCCGATTCCACACCTCACGGCCGGTGAACCGCGGATTCGCCAAAATCGCCGCCACCGTCCGCACCGCACCCTCACGATGCGGGTTCCGGGCCCGGTCAAACGCGGCCGGCGACAGGACCCGCCGCTCGTTCAACACCCGCGCGATCCCCGCCGTGCTCATGCCCTCCAGCCTGCGAGCGAAGATCCACCGCACATTCGAAGCCGTAATCGGATCCATCTCCAGGCGGTGCTGGCGCCGGCCCCAGCTCGCATAAACTTTGTTCGGGTGCGGGCCCGCGTCAACGAGCTGGTAACCGTACGGCGGACGGCCACCGAGGTGACGGCCCTGCTCACGTACCTGCGCCGCCATCGCCGAACGCACCCGGAACCGGCTAAGCAGCACCTCCCGCTGCGACTGATGACCCAGCATCATCAACAACGCCCGATGCTCGGCATCGCCGAGGTCGACCGGGCCCTGCGCCTCCGGCAACCACACCTGCACGTCCAAGCGCTGCAGCGTCTCGATCACCCGTTGTGCCTCACCGCCGGCGAACGCCCTCTCGAACTCCCCCACGACCACGGCGTCAAACAGACGGTCTGGGCTGGCGGCAGCGGCCAACAACGCGGCCGCCTGCGGACGTCTGAGCCAAGGCAGATTGCCGGACGCGCCGGGATCGAAGAACTCCGCCACGATCCGGCCCCTGCCGGCGATCAGCCGTTGCGCTGACTCGATCTGCCACGCCCGCGACGACACCGGATCCTGATACTCGCTGGTCGAGATCCGCCCGTAGAAGGCGAAGCGGATGGCACCGACGCCCGCTGATGCAACGCGTCGACCACAAGATCAGACCCAACGGCGGGTCGAGCCTCGCGGACACGCTGCACCGGATCGCCTCCGCCACCGGCACCCCCACCCCCTGCGTTGACCACCAACGTTCACCGGGTCGGCGACACACCGAGACGCGTCCGCCGCTAGTCGTTGTCGAGGGCTCACTCTCAACGGCGGTGATTTCGGGCGTTGAGAGTGGGTGGCGGTTGGCTGAGCCGGTCAGGGCGCGGCGGTTGACGCAAGAAGAAGGCCGCAAGCTGCAACAACTTGTGCGTAGACGCAAGCACGATTCAGTCCGGGTGCGCCGGGCGTTGATCATCATGGCGTCGGCGTCCGGGACACCGGTCCCGGCGATCGCGAACCTGATCGCCGGGCACGAGGACACCGTCCGCGACGTGATCCACTCGTTCAACGAGATCGGCTTACGCGCGCTGGACCCTCAATGGGCGAGAGGCCGTCCCCGCCGGATCAACCACGACGATGAAGCGTTCATCGTCGCGACGGCCAAGGCCCGCCCGAGCACGCTCGGGCGGCCCTTCACCTGCTGGAGCCTGCGCAAACTCGCCGACCACCTGGCCACCGACGCCGACCGGACGGTGGACGTGGGCCGGGAACGGCTGCGGCAGAATCTGCGCCGTAACGAGGCCAGCTGGCAGCGGACCCGCACTTGGAAGGAGTCCAACGACCCGGACTTCGACACCAAACTCGACCGGATCGAGGAAGTCACCACCAAGTTCCCGCACCGGTGTTTCGCGTTCGACCAGTTCGGGCCGCTGTCGATCCGCCCGCACCACGGCCGTGGCTGGGCAGCGCAGTCGCATCCGGACCGGCTGCCGGCGACCTACCACCGCACGCACGGCATCCGCTACTTCCACGGCTGTTACAGCCGGCGACGACCAGCTCTGGGGCGTCAACCGGCGACGCAAAGGCGCAGATCACACCCTGTCCGCGCTGAAAACGATCCGGAAAGCACGGCCGGACGGCGCGCCGATCTACGTCATCCTGGACAACCTGTCGGCGAACAAGACCCCGGCCATCCGGGCCTGGGCGGCCCGCCACAAGGTCGAGCTGTGTCTCACCCCGACCAGCGCGTCATGGGCGAACCCGATCGAGGCACAGTTCGGGCCGCTGCGGATGTTCACCATGGCGAACTCGAACCACCCGAACCACACCGTCCTGGCCCACAAACTGCAGAAATACCTGCGCTGGCGCAACGCCAACGCCCGCCACCCCGACGTCCTGGCCGCCCAACGCCGCGAACGAGCCCGGATCCGCAGCGAACGCCAGCAACGCTGGGGCCGACCTCGGCTCAAGGCCGCCTGAGACCGCTCAGACCCGGCGAATGTTCATGGACAACGCACTAGCGGAACCGGTCGACGGTGACGGGAATCAGTCCCTGCTGCCGCATCTGCGTCGTCAGACCGCGCAGCAGAACACCGACCGCCTCGTCGCGCTCGCCAGCCAGATCGCAGGTCACGTCCAGGCCCCAGGCAGCGCCGGCGGCGACTCGACGGAGATCCCAGCGGAAGGAATCACCGGACACCTGGCGACGCACCGCTCCTAAGATCCGAACCTCGGGATCGGCAAGGTC